>NZ_JBEYBL010000003.1:0-490578 GCF_040632175.1 Microbacterium sp. NPDC019599 | reverse complement strand
TCGGGCGGCTCGAGCACCTCAGAGGCTCCGCCAGGGGCATCCGGAACCTCACCCAGTACATCGCCCGATCCCTGCTCGAAGCCGGCGGATTCAGACCCCCGACAACACCCTCATCTGCGATGAGCCTCCATAGGTCTCACTTCGGATCATCTAGCAACTGCGGCGTTACGAGGTGACCGTGACGGAGTGGAGCAGCCGCGAGCCGGCTTGGTCTCTGTGTGAGCCCTCCTCGAAACCGCACCCAGGAAGGCGGAAGGTTCGACACAGTTCAGAAAACAGACGTGTTGATCCCCGTTCGCTTCACACAAATGATGTGAAAGACAGCGCGGGACGCCACATTCGCAACGGCGGCGGCCACGGCCGCACCGACCACTCCAAACCACAAGATTCCCAGAGTGCTGAGTAGCAAACTAACGACAAGGGCCGCAGCGAGTAGCCAGACGACTGACCTTCGACTCTCGCTCAGCGTCAGAACCGAAATCGGAAACCCGAACAATAGACCCGTGGCGATGCCAATGCTCATTATGACCAAGGGAAGAGTCGCTTCATCAAACTCTTCTCCGAAGATGGTCAGTATCTGGCTACCAAACAGTGCAAATGCGCCAACGCAGAGAACCGCAAACCCAAAAGCGCCCCGCGCGAGATACTTCGCATTGCGGTGGAACTCTCCTTCGGGAAGCTTTCCGGCAAGAACCGCGGCGATCATCGGAAGAGCAAGCGCCATCACAGCGTTCACTGCATAGGTCGGGATATTCAGAATGTTTTGGGCCGCCGAGTACATGCCGGTCTCTTGGGATCCAGATAGCTCAAGAAGAATCAGTCGGTCCGCCTGCGAGAAGAGGATCGGGTAGAGACCGATAACGACATACACCCAGGCGGCTTGCCACCATTCTTTCGTAAAGTAGCCTCGAACACGTAGTCCACCCGATCGAGCACAAAGGAGCAGCGCTCCAGCTGAGCAAACGATCGCGAATGAAACATTCATTGCCGTGATGATCGACGGCGCGACACCAAGTCCGCTTGTTGCGGCAACGAACACGCCGGCGATGAACAAGATAGGCCGAGCGATGAACACGAGGACACTACTCAGCACCTGACGGTTCTGCGACACAAAGATGCTAGTCATGATCGTCAGTATCGCCATGAGGATTACCGCGGTTGCTCCCAATGCGAACTCGGGCACCACGAACTGGATCGCAACATAGAGGAGCGGAGCGGCGATCAGGGCCTGCCATACCACTGCGCGAATCACTTGTGATGCATATGCCTTCCCCTCCGGGTAAACATCCCCGAGAACTTTGGGCGCGGTCTCGATATAGCGCATATCTGCCCCGAAGACTGCAAGAACCGACCCAACCGTAAGCATCGTAAGAAATACTGAATAGTCACCGAGCGCGCCTGCTCCCCACACCCGGGCGACGTAGCTACTAACCCCGACCATCAGCAGTGCATAGAACCCTTTGGACCCGTACACCACGAGGACGCGCATTACCATGAAATTCCCCTAGACCGCCGCACGCAGTGCCTCATAGACTCCCGCTCGCTCAAAAACTGCACGCCAACTGAACTCAGTCATCTTCGGAATCTTGAAGTCGAAATCGAGCGTCTTCTTGTCTAAGAGGCCGATGTGCGCTAGCCGCGCCATGCGGGCACCAGTGTCAGATTCGAATTGCCTGACCCATAGATAGTCGTTGGTTACAACAGGCAGCCCAAGTGCCAGGTACTCGAGAACTTTCGTCGACGTTTGGAACCTATATGGCCGTATGTCCGGCGTGTAGTTCACGCCGAAGCGACACTTCGCCGCAAAGCTGGGGATATCCCGGTATGGCACGGAACCAGTGAACGTGACCTGACGGGAGGACCTGAACTCCTCCAAGATCGTCGGCTGGGGATGGCCGACCGCAAGGATCGTCAATCCCGACCGCTCTACAGCACGAAAGAGCTCGGCCGAATCACGGGCCTCGGTGATTGACCCTGCGTATAAAAGGTCGTATTCGTGGGCGTCGGTTCGAGCCATACCCGCACTAACGAATCGATCGGGAACGCCCATATCGCGCAGAATATGGGGAACGTCGTCGCGAAACGAGAAGCAACGCCTAACCGGTTCAGAGAGGAAGCTCCGCAGAGCGGGGCGACGGGAGAGATTCGACTTGATGAGATCCTTGCCGCGGTTTAGACCACCTGTCGAAGCGGAGGAGTAGTCGTGAATTTCGGGAATGGACGCCGGGCGCCACCGCGGCGCAAAACCCATCTTCATGTAGACTGCGTCGTATCCCGCAAGGGAATCAGTACTCGCAGCCTCGACCTCAGGCATGAGGTCGAGCTGCATTCCGCCTTTCTCGTCCAGATACTCCTGCAGCGCATAGAGCTCTGGAGCGTGCGACTCGCGCGGCAGAATGGCCACGACTCTCTTCACTTAGACGCCCACCCATCAATGAAGCGGACATTGTCAGATCCGGTCATGGACTGTTCATAAATGCCCCTGATCTTCGAGTTGGAGTTGTTGACGAGCTCCACCTGCTTGCCGAGAAGGAATGCTCCGATACCGACATGTAGCCGATCGGTGCGAATCCTTGAGTAGCTATCGATGAGCTTCAGGAACAGCCGGCCAGTGTTCTCGACAGTTGATTTGTCCCGACCTCGAAAGGCCGTGACGAATGAAAGGTCATTATAGATGCGCAACGGCCTTCGCAGTCCGCTCCGCTCCGCATCCTTTCGCTTCACCGCGATAGTATTGTGGAACCGCCCGCGTGCGGCAGCGACCCCGTAGAGGCCGAATCGCGCGAGATCCTTCACGCTGCCGATTCGCGGGATTGTTGCAGCTGCGCCGCCGAGAAGGGCCCGAGCGTCCAGGTTGAATGCCATGTCATGATCCAACAAGATTCGTGCTCCCCCGGATGCGTGCTCCTTGGCATGCGCGTACGACGATGCCTCCCTCGCGAAGAACACCACATGCTCACCCAACGAGCCAAGAAGGTCCTCATTTCCGCGCACGGTTTGCGGTAGCACGATCAATCGCGGGACCACCCGGCTAATCTGCTCGATCACGGGACGACTGCCCCTGTCGCCCCATTCGTCGACCAGTCCGCCGCCGCCACTGATGACCAACGGACGGGCTGGATCGACAGCCTTCAGATCAACGACTTCGTACGGCAGATCGATTGTGCGAGCGAGGTCAAAGAACCCGAGGTCAATGAGCGCATCCCCGGCGTTCCCACCGAGGATCCCATACTGGATCGGCTGTCGTTCCCGGGATAGCTCGCTTAGAACTTGCCGCACCACTTCACTCTTGACCATGTCCCATATGCCTCATTCGGACAGGCCGCGATCCGGCCGGGAGTACGCACGGATCGAAGCAACACGACCCCGCTTCGATCTCCGGCTCATCTCATGAATCGGTCGCCGCGCAAGGGCAACCCCCGCGGCAGCGAGAGGGATCAGCATAATCGCTACCTGGGTGCGTAGGCGAACCATGGTGCCGTAATTGCCGCTCGTGACCGCCAATACGTAGAGCAAGGTGAGGGACGGTAGAACAAGAACGCTCGAGAATCTGGGGTTCGGCACACGGCGGAACCCGCGCGCGACGAGCACCAGCAGACCCACCCAGAGCAGACCCTCTAGCACGCCGGGCACGCCGACGATCTCGATCTCCCAAAAAAACGGCCCAAACAGAACCCGAGGCAGTGTGGTCAGAGCTGAAAGGATCGGACCTCCAGCCCCGATGGAGAATCCCGAGTCCGCGGTACGTTGGAGGGCCTCGCGACTAACTTCCAACCGCTCGAAAGAGTATCGACCGAAAACGCCTTCGATCTGATCAGCAAGCGGGGTCATATAGGCGATGCCAAGGACCACTATCAGAAGCATGTAAGCGCCCAGGCCAGCGTTCTTGTTGCGGTCTTGGGCGACGACGATTGCCGCAAGAATGGCGGCCATGAGCGCGATCGCAACGCTCCCTCTGAAGGCGATGAGGGCTCCAAACGCGAGCACGAGGAGAATTACGTTTCCCGCAACAGTCCCGGCCCGAGAGACGATACCCGCAGCTGCAAAAAGCATCAAGGAGATGAGTAACCATACGATGGCTTCTCGAAGCAGAAATGTGCCCCAGAATAGAACAGGTGGGTAGATCGCCGCGATCCACGCGGTTGGTGTCACCGGCATGTCCAGTCGGCCAGCAACAGCGGCGAGCATCGCAACCATCAACGCACATGCAATCGCGTTCAGCCACAGGCCGTAGAACGGGTCATGTCCAAGTACTTTGTAAAGAACCGCCAGCGTCTCGGCCAGTCCCTCCTTTCCGGCCGAAACCGTGTTGGACGATTGGCCTTCTGAAATCGCTACGGCCATGCGATCATAGTAGATGGCGTCAGGTGCACTTAGGCCGGCCTCCGCGTAGCGGATGAAGGCGATGGCGAGCGCCAGAACGTAGGAAATCAGGGAAGGAAGAGTAACGCCGACCCTTTGCGCAACAATAATGACCGCAGCCGACCCATAGACCGCGAATAGTGCGTATGCGAGCGGCTCACTTGACACGTCCGTTGCCCTTCAATTTGAAGCCGCTGAGCACTAGATCCATTACACGACTAGCACGGCTCGATGAAATCGCACGCGAGTGATGTGAAGGCGCGTGTCAACCGCATGCGCGATGACTCCCACGGCGGTTCCCGAGTTTCGTTGCCGGCGGCGTGACCCCGATCGCGCGAACGGTGAAAGTTTGATCGCAGCGGGCGGGCTCCGCTGGGCAAGCGCAAGCACGACCGCATGGCGCCGCGTCTCCCTGCGTCATGCATACCGCCCTTCTCCCCTCGTGCTTCGATGCCAGGCGATTGTCGCGGCCAGACCGTCGGCCAGAGTAGTCGGCTGCAGCTCCGGAAAGATCTCCCGAATCCGAACGCCGTCCGATTGGGATGCCCGAACATCGCCCACCCGAGGCTCGAGATGAGTGCGTGTGACAGGCCTTTTAAGCGCCGCTTCAATGAGGTCCACGAGCTCAAGAAGAGTTGTGCTGGAACCGAAGGCGAGATTCACGGGGTCAGGCGCGGCGACTCGACGATCGATCGCGGAGAATAGCGCCCGACACACCGTGTCCACATATGTGAAATCTCGAGATTGCAGCCCGTCACCATGTATCATCAGCGGCTCATCCTTGAGAGCAGAATCCACGAATCGCGGTACGACTGCCGCGTAAATGTGGTCGGCAGGCTGTCTCGGCCCGTAGACATTGAACAATCGAAACGCGAGTGTCGGCAGGCCATAGGAATACTGATAAGCCAGAACATAAGCCTCGGCACCCAGCTTCGTTACCGCGTATGGGCTCATCGGCCTGGTCCAGTCGAACTCTGACTTAGGTAGAGTGGTATTTGCACCATAGACTGAGCTTGATGACGCGAAAACGACGTAAGCGTCTTTCTGCCGCGCCGCCTCCAAAACGTTCAGTGTCCCCGTCAGGTTGGCAACGTGGCTTGCGACAGGGTCCACCACTGATCGGGGGACGCTACCGAGCGCTCCAAGATGAACGACAGCGTCGACACCTTCCATCGCGCGGTGAACGGCGTTGCCATCGGCTACGCTTCCAAGGACGAGCTCGACTGAGTAGCCCTCAAGATTCGACTCCCGTCCCGTGCTGAAGTCATCCAGCACGACCATCTGATGATTTTGTCCAAGTTGCGCGATGTACGAGACGAGGCTGGATCCGATGAATCCGGCTCCGCCGGTGATTAGCACCTTCATGAATTCTTCCAGTTCCGTTTTCCGCCCGACCTTGATGACCAGACCTCAGTCAGGTGCCCGTCGATTGCTTCCCAAACGATTTCTTGCGCGAAGTTCTGAACGGTCCATTCCCGCGCGCGTTCACCATACGTTGTCCGGAGTAGGGGGTCGGAAATGAGCTCTGCGAGTGCATCCGCAAGTTCCTGATCACTCTCCTTGTTCACAATCCGTCCCGTCACACGGTCTAGCACCGAATCAACCGCACCGGTTGCGGTCGTCGTAACCGTGGGAACGCCGCTCGCTCCCGCTTCGAGCACCACATTGGGGAATCCCTCTCTACGGGTGGGGAGGCAGAGCACATCGATTAGTGCATAGTACGCACTGGTGTCTCGAACGTGACCAGTAAAGAACACCCGGCCATCGTCCAGCGGAGCCATGTCCGTCGAGTTCTCTCCGTCCGGCCCGCCAATGACGAGAAGCTGGAAATCAACGCCCTTCTCTACGAGCCGCCCGATCGCGGACTTCAGCATCGCGAGGCCCTTGTCGGGAGTGAGGCGCCCGATGAACCCGACCACGGGAATCCCGTCTGCGAGGCCGACCTGACGGCGAAGCGCACGCACCGTTTTGTCACCGGGAAGACGGGAGTAGAAACGGCTCGTGTCGACGCCATTGGAGCTCCCGTGGCCCAGCACAATCAGCTTGTTTGCGTCAGTTAGATTGAGACGTACTAGCTCGGCTCGCAGGCTCGGACTCACAACGAGGGCGCGCGTCGACAACGCGAAGGTGATCTTCTCCAGTCTTGCGAGCAACATTCGCAGTGCTCCACTAGCTGTCTCAAGCCGTAAACCGCGGACCACATAGATTCGTTCTGGTATCCGAAGAGTCCAGCCAGCGATCATTGCGAGCAATGCTGCTTTGGGTGTGCCCGCCCACAACACATCGGGTCGGACAGACCGAACTTCACGCATCCATATGAGCAGGGCGAGAAGATCCTGAACCGGCGAAGGATCGCGTCGCATTGGGATGCTGTGCGTTGTCACACCCGACGCGCTTCGCAACTCCTCCAATTGCGGCCCGGGACTCGTGATGACGTGCACGTCCCATCCCTGGTCCACCAGAAATGCGGGAAGCCCGCGCATCAGCACCAAGGAATAGTCGGCGGTCACCGCCAGGATGATGCGACCCTTGGCTCCTGAAGCGATCCCGTCGTTCCGCTGATGGGAGGCGGATGCCCGCGCGGACCGGCTCATCGGGCGGGCACCCCTTTGACGACGGCTCCTACCTCGACGTCGCGAGTCACCACGCTGCCCGCCCCGACGACGGCACGTGCCCCAATTGTGAGACCTTGAAGCACAACCGCCCCCGCACCAACTAGGGCTGATTCGCCGATTCGGACTTCACCGGAAATAATCGCTCCGGGATTGATGGACACGTTCGCGCCCACTTCCACGTCGTGACCGATGATCGCGCCCGGATTCAGGTGCACGTGTTCTCCCAGCGTCGTGTTGGTCGAAACCTGGACGCCCCCGCAGATGATGGTGCCCGGACTCAGTTGTGCAGCGGAACCGACCACCGCTGCCGGGTGCACCAGCGTGGCAGCCTTCCAGCCCGCGTCCTTGAATTCAGCCCCGATGCGCCGCTTGATAGCGGGGGAACCAATGCCGAGCGCGAAAACCGAGGGATCGCCGCTGGTCAGCAACTCCCTGACTCCGCCGAGGTGCACATACCCTCGCCGGGTGAGTCGTTCAATGTACGCATGGGACGGTGCGTCGTCGACTACACCGAGCACGGTCCACGGCGGCGGAGTTACCTCAGAATTGATCGCTTCCACAACGTCAAGCGTCTCCCTGCCGAAGCCGCCCGCGCCGACAACGATAATTTCGTCAGTCACGCGCTTCACTGAACTTGGCCATCGTTACATGCCCTTCGGCGCTGATACCCGCGTGCAAATGCATGGTTTCCAAGGGGCGGCTATCGCTGTTCTCGAGAGCGCGCGCGGACGAAAAGTCTTGCGGCGACCACCAGGCACGGCCTTGTCGATGAGTATCGACGTAAGCCAGACGTCGTCGGCCTCGTCATCGTCGGACCCCCACACCTCGACGCGGTGGACCTTGGCGAACAGTTCCCGATACCCTGCGCGTGCCGTGCGTCGCCGGGCCATCTTCTCGTCGAGCCCTGACAGCTGCGCTCCCCCGAGGGCGGCGAGAAGGTTGCTCATGCGGTACCTGTATCCAGTGTCGGTGCGCTCGTAATGCGCGACCGGTTGCCCCGCTTGTGCCCGAGGTATCTCCCGTGGTGGGCAATCGTCTCGTCGTCGGTCAGCAGCATGCCGCCTCCGGAAGTTGTCATGATGTTGTTGCCGGTAAACGACACGATAGACGCCCGACCGAAGCTGCCCACCGGCTTGCCACGGTGAGTTGCCCGCGCGGCTCCGCAACGTCCGCCGGAACGGGTATGTCGAACGCTTCCGCGATCGCAAGAATTGGGGTGTAGTCGACAGCTTTGCCGACGGCATCCACGGGGACGATGGCCGAGACATGGTCGCCGGCGGCGCGTAACGCCGTGAGCGCCTCACGGAATAACTCCGGATCCGTGTTGCCGGTGTCAGAGCGTGCGCCGATGAGGAACGGCTCTGCTCCTGTGTAATCGATCGCATTTCCCTTCGCGGCGAAGGTCATCGTCGAGGTCGACACGACGTTTCCAGGCCCAACCCCGAGTGTGAGTAGCCCAAGGTGGAGTGCAGCCGGACCTGAACTGAGAGCGACGCCGTGCCTTACGCCTACCCGGGCGGCAAGCCCCCGCTCGAACGCGTGGACATCGGGTCCGAGCGGAGCCATCCAGTCAGACCGCATTGCGGCGACGAGGGCATCCCCTTCGACCGGACGGACATCAGGCGATGACATATAGATGCGCTCAGCGGACTTCACGGCTCGATTCATCCTCGAGCGCGAGCCCCGAGTCGCTAGCGACAAGGGCACAGTCGAATCGCGGGACGACGGGGAGGGCGATACCGACGCACCTCTTGAGGCTGCCGGCGATGGTCGGCCAGCCGAATCCAACTAGCGGAACGCCGTGTCCTGTGTGCACTGCCAAATTGGTGCCTCGCGGACTCACTAACGTGTCTCCCCTGTTGCGTGTTCTCTCAACTAGGCAATCGGCATCGATCGGCCACGTAGTCCCGCAACGCACGAGCCTCAGCGGACGCGCCTGTTTCTAGCGCTGGTAGCTTACCCATCGTGCTGACGGTCGGAGTCTACCGGAGCGAGGGCTGAACGTTACGAGAGCCAGGTGTCGGGACGCCTCGCGGTCACGTCTGGACGATGAATGGCACTCGCCCGCTCAGCCGCTGCGGTGTTCGAGCGGGCGTTGCGCGCCGCACGCGCGGTCGACCGGCAGCTGGCGAGGACCCGTCCGCGCCCCCCAATCGCCCCGCCGGCTGCCGCGACCAGCGTCGTCGCACTCCCGATCACACGCGCGTGTGCGAGCGTTCGCCGGCCGGAACAGGCTTTTTTGTTCTGGTTCCGGGGTCCACATCCCGTCCCGACGGCAACCATGTCTTGGAGGTGAGCAGCTACCCGACCGTTCTCGCCGTCCTCACCGTCCTCGCCGACCCTCTGCGTAGGCTGTGGCCATGCGGATTGCGTTGTACGGGGGCGCGGGATACATCGGCTCGCACGTCGCTGTCTCACTCCTGGAGAGGGGGCACGATGTTCTCGTCGTCGACGATCTGTCCAACTCTCACGCCGAAGCTGTCGCGCGTGTTGAACAGCTTGCCGGACGAGCAGTAGCTCTGTGCGACAGCGACGCTCGGGACCGTAGCGCGGTGAGCGATTTTCTCGGTCGGGCCGGGCCCGTTGACGCGCTCATCCTGTTGGCTGGCCTCAAGTCGGTTGAGGAATCGCTGCGTCGCCCTGCGCTTTATTACGACGTGAACGTCGGCGTAGCGCTCGCGGGGCTCGCGGTGGCCAGGGATCTTGGCATTTCGAGGATCGTCTTCTCTAGTTCCGCCACGGTATACGGAGACTCTGACCGGCTGCCATTGCGCGAAACGGATGTCACCGGCCTCGGCATCTCGAGCCCGTACGGAAGGACGAAATGGGTTGTCGAGCAACTGCTCCGGGACGAAGCATCCGCCAACCCCGAGCTTCGGACGGTGAGCCTTCGCTACTTCAACCCCATCGGCGCACATGAGAGCGGCCTGCTTGGAGAGAATCCCCGGTCGGCCCCCACCAACCTCTTGCCGATCGTCGCCCGCGTGGCATTCGGCGCGCTCCCGCACCTCTCCGTCTTCGGGACGGACTACCCCACTCCAGACGGCACGGCGCTCCGGGACTACATCGACGTCAATGACTTGGCTGACGCCCACCTGTGCGCCGTCACCGATGGCGACAAGGGATTCGAGGCGGTGAACGTCGGGACCGGTCGCCCCGTGAGCGTTTACGAGATGGTCGCGTCGTTCGAAAGAGCGACGTCCACACGGGTTCCCATTAGATTGGCCGGGCGCCGGCCGGGGGATGTCGCGGCCAGCTACGCAGACCCGACACGGGCGTACGAGAAGTGGGGTTGGCGCGCTGTCAATGACCTCGAGAAGTCATGTCGGAACTATTGGGCGTGGCAGACCATGAATGCGCCCGGCGACAGCACCCTGCGCGCGCCGACCTGACGCCCCGGCCTTTGCAGCGCCGCCGCGAAAGACGAGAATCGCGGCGGGGTTGCGCGCTGCGGTTATCGACGGACTGAGGCTTCTCGGCTGCACCACGGGCTCGCCTGGGCACGCGACGATGGCGGCCGCTATCTCGGAAGTTCCACCCCCCGCGAGCACGTCCCGGGCGAGTTCCGCCTTCGCGGTCTCGTCATCCTGAGTGATCGCCTCGACCGCCGCGGAGAACTCGTCCGTTGCGGCGCTCGCGGGCGCCGCAGACATGACGAGAACGGCCGCGGCACCCAGGAAGAGAGCACCCACACCCACTGCAACCCGCCACCACCACGACATCACGGCCCCGACCGCTCGTGCGGGCATCACATTGGTCGAGATGCTGGCCCTCGGGAGCGTCGTCAAGAGGGGCACGGCGGACCCGCAGCCGGCGAAGGGGGCAGCATCCCGACCGCTCTTTACAGCGACCCCCGCACGAGACGAGAATCGCGGCGGGGTTGTGCGCGCTGGGGCCGCTGACGAATGGGGCTACTCATGCGCGCTTCGCGCCGACTTCTGGCTGTCCTTCTGCTCGTGCTCAGCCTCATCGGGCCGGCTCTCGGCCACCTCGACCGGGATCGGGACGGCGACGGTGTGCGCGACGTCTTCGACCGGTGTCCGAGCGTCGGCGATCAGGGCTGGGGGGTCGATCCCTCCGGTTGCCCGATAGATCCGCCGGGCGACAGCGACGGCGACGGCTACACCGACGACGTCGACGCCTGTCCGAATGAGGGCGACCAGGGCTACGGGGTCGACGGTATGGGATGCCCCATTCCGTACGTGCCGGTCGACAGCGACGGCGACGGGTACCCGGACGACGTCGACGCCTGCCCGGACCGCGGCGAGGAGGGCTACGGAGTCGACCCCGAGGGATGCCCGAACCCGCCGGTGCCGCAGGACTCCGACTTCGACGGAATCACGGATGACGTCGACGCCTGTCCCTTTGAGGGCGACCAGGGCTATGGCGTGGATGATGTGGGATGCCCGATCATCCCGCCGGGCGATTGGGACGACGACGGGTACACCGATGACGTCGATGCGTGCCCGTTCGACGGCGATCAGGGGTACGGGGTCGACAGCTCGGGATGCCCCATCCCTTACGTGCCGGTCGACAGCGACGGCGACGGCTACACCGACGACATCGACGCGTGCCCGGACCGCGGCGAGGAAGGCTACGGAGTCGACGCCGAGGGATGCCCGAACCCGCCTGTGCCCCAGGACTCCGACATCGACGGAATCACGGACGACGTCGACGCGTGTCCCTTCGAGGGCGACCAGGGCTACGGCGTTGACGATGTCGGATGCCCGATCATCCCGCCGGCCGACAGCGACAGCGACGGCTACACCGACGACATCGACGCCTGCCCCTTCGAGGGCGACCAGGGCTACGGCGTCGACAGCACCGGATGCCCCGTCCCGTACGTGCCGGTCGACAGCGACGGCGACGGCTACACCGACGACATCGATGCCTGCCCGGACCGCGGCGAAGAGGGGTACGGAGTCGACGACACCGGATGCCCCAACGCGCCCGCCCCGCAGGACAGCGATCTCGACGGCTACACCGACGACCTCGACGCCTGCCCCTTCGAGGGCGACCAGGGCTACGGAGTCGACGACGTCGGATGCCCGATCGTCTTCGAAGACGCGCTGGTGGTCCAGCCGTAGCGCCGAGCGGGTGCCCCGACGGGGAACGCGCTGCTGAGCGAAGGAGGACAGCATCCGGACCCCATAATCCCTCGCCATGGCGCGCACCAGTCCCTCGTGCCGCTGGAGCGGGCTGTCTAGCGTCGAGGTATGGCGCGGGACGAGCAACGGCCGGAGGATCTCTACACCGGCCCCATCCACCTGTCCGGCGTGGACTCCGCTGAGGGCGGGGAGCCTGATCCCGAGACACCCGCGATCAGCTCAGATCGGTGACATTCACCGCCGCCGGCCCCGTCGCCTGGAAACCGGAGTACGACTTGACGATCCACGCCCATGATTACCTCCGTCGCAGGCCCTACCGTCCTCCCGAACGCACCTCTCGTCAATGAGAGTCGGCGAGTCCCGGGTGCCCGTTCTCGCGCCTCCGAGCGGATGGGTTGCGCTGGTCGGAGTTGGCGGCGGCATGGCGCAGAGCGACATCGATGGCATCGGATGCGGCGCACGCGACGTCGGGTGTCACGCCAACACCCTCCCAATTCGTGCCGGTGATGAGATTCACCGGGCGCGCTGTCGGGATGTGCAGTTGGAGGTGGGGCGTGAGTTCGAAATCCTCGCGCGGGTGGGCGCCGCCGCCGGTCGTCTCCCCGACGACGGTGGCACGGCCGAGAGCCTGCAGGTCGTAGGCGAGCTCTTCTCCGCCGCTGAACGTCCGGGCGCTGGTAAGCACGTAGACCGGGATGCCCGGATCAACCTTCGGTGAAACGAAAGTGGCGGTCCAGAACTGGGTGATGCCGCCGTCGCGGCGCACAAGGTCATGAACGTGCACCGGCTCGTCGCCGGTCAGGTGACTGACGATCATCGACACGGTCTCCGGCACACCGCCGAGGCATCCGCGCAGGTCGATGATGAGCGGCGACACACCCCGCAGGAGAGTCAGTGCCGCCGAGATCGCCGGGCCGGCGTACTCCCCCGTCGGGATCACCGGCCCGATGGCGAGCAGTCCGACATTGCCCGGAAGGCGGCGCACCTCGGTGACACCCGGCCCGTTCTCGCGCACCAGTTCGGCGATGAACTCGCGCGGATCGGGCTCCGGCCCGATCGGTTCGGCAACGTGGCGCACGCGGAGATGACGGTCGCCGTTGACCGCCTGCAGAGCGGCCGTCAGCGCCTCGGCCGCCGCCGGCTCATCAGCCTCGTCCACCGTGAACCCGGCGAGGCTGTCGGCGATCGCCACGGCGATGTCGGGAAACACATAGTGCTCGCGGACGAGAGCTTGGATGCGGTCGATCAGCATCGTGCCAGTCAACCGCACGCCACGCTCGGATGCCGCAAGGCCGCGGGCGCGGTCGATCCCCGTCTGTCGGCCCTCGTGCCGGCGACGCCGCAACTGACCCGCCACGTCACGCGGCCAGCATCTGTGACGCGGCGCCCACCCGCGCGCCGAGTCGCCAGAACTTGTGGCCAACCGGCGCCGAGATGCCACATCTTCTGGCATTTCGGCGCCGGCCGGATGGCGGCAGTCACCGGTCCAGACGCGCCGGACTGCGCGTGGTCCGTGCCTGAGGGCCGATCATGATCGCACCGGTCCGCCTGGATGCCAGGCAGCGCGATGAGGATCCTGCGTCGGGGGGACAGCATCCGTCCCCGCTCACTTGCCGGTGTCGGCGACCGCCCCTATCGTGAGCGGGTGAGCGACGAGAGCCCATCCCCGCATCTTCAGTTCGAGGTCGAACTGCCCGGCGAGATCGAGACGGGCGTGTTCGCCGACTTCGCGAACATCTGGCATACGCCGAACACGTTCGTGCTCGACTTCCTGTCGGTGAAAGGGCCGGTCCTGCAGGAGGGCGAGCACGCCAGGCTGCCGGTGAAGGTGGCGGCGCGCGTGCGGATCCCGCCGGAGCAGATCTTCCCGCTCATCGACGCGCTGACGCAGCAGGGGCAGCGGTGGCTGCAGGAGACCGGACGATCGGCGCCGCCCGACAACTGGGTGCCGCAGCCTCCGGCATGACCGATACCGCCACCACCGGCCACCGAACACACCGGTATCTGCGCCTGTCGCTGGGCCTCATCGTCGTCGCGATCCTCGTCAGCGTCGCGCTCGAGTCGCTGCGCCTGGGCACGGTGCTGCCGTCGATCAGCCATTACTTCTACTCCGCGGCGCAGCCGGTGTTCGTGGGGGCGCTGGTGGCAGCATCCCTCGCTCTCGCGGCGCTCTCGGGCAGAGGGCTCGAGACGACGCTGCTGGACGTCGCAGCGGTGTTCGCTCCGCTCATCGCGATCGTGCCGACGGGCATCTACGGGCGATCTCTCGAGCCCGAGCTCGGCGTCGCGTGCCCGCCCGCGACGATGTGCGTGCCCGACGCGTACGTCGACCAGGTGCGCAACGGAGTCACCACGTACCTCGTGCTCCTCGTGATCGTCGTCGCCATCGGGCTCGTGCTGCGAAGCCGCGGACGCATCGGCGGGCGAGGCGTCTACGTCGTCGGGGCGGTCGCCGGCGTGACGACGATCGGACTCGTCGCGCTCACGTTCGTGCCGCCGTTCGACGAGGGGTTCCCGTCAAATCCGGTCTTCCCCGTCGGCATCCACTACGCCGTGACGATCGCCTTCTTCGGCGCGTTCGCGACGGTGCCGATCATCAACGCGTTCCGTCTCACGACCGACGAGGGGTCGAAGCCGCGCCTGTGGCAGAAGCTCGTCTACCTCGCCGTCGCGCTCGTCATGATCGGCGACCTCATCGTGCTCGTCTTCTTCGCCGCGGACTTCGAGCCGGCGCCCGTCGTCTTCATCTGCGAGACGGTCGCGCTCGTGCTCTTCGCCGTGTTCTGGTTCGTGCAGACCGCGCAGCGCTGGGACGAGCGCGACCAGCGCTACAGCATGCCAACGCCCGCGCTGGCGTGGCAGGAAGTGCGGTGACGGTGGCCGCGGGGCTGTCGGCCTGTCCTCCCCAGGCGAGATTCGTCCACATCTTCTATACTGCGCCCTTCAATGTCGGTGGTCGGTCGTAGATTTGACCCATGAACGCTCCTCTCGCCGCCCTCTCCGAGGCGGTCGGCGGTGCGCTCGCAGCCTGTCCCGATGGGGCGATCGAGTCGCTGGCGCCCGATGCGCTCATGCGGCTCCACGAGTCGCTCGGGCAGGCGAAGCGGCTGATGGATGCTGTCCAGACGCGTGTCGCGTCCGAGATCGCGCGGCAGTCCCGGCCTGAGCTCGGACCCGACAGCCTCGCGAAGCAGCAGGGCTTCCGCAATCCGACGGCGCTCATCGCGGCGACGATCGGCACGACGGCCGGAGAGGCTGCGCGGCTGGTCCAGGTCGGCGAGGCGACGGCTCCGCGCATGACGTTCAGCGGAGAACCCGCACCCGCGCGACACCCGCACGTCGCCGCGGCCCTCGAGACCGGGCGGATCAGCGCCCACGCGGCATCCGTCATCATCTCGATGCTCGACCGGGTCGCAATCAGGGCGGGGCGGGATGCTGTCGACCTCGCCGAGCGCCGGCTCACCGAGCAGGCGCCGGGCCTGACGCACGATCAGCTCTCGAAGCTCGTCGTGCGCGCCGAGGCGTGGATCGACCCGGACGGCGTGCTGCGCCGCGAGGAGGAGCTGCGCTCCGCGAGGTGGCTGACGATCCGGGAGGAGCAGGACGGGGCCATCGCCCTGAACGGCCGCTTCGACCCGGCGGGCGGCGCACCCATCAAGGCGGCGGTCGAGGCGTATGTGACCGCCCATCTGCAGGCGCAGCGCGACGCCGATCCGGATGCGCCTCGGCCGTCGGTGAAGCAGATGCAGGCGGATGCTCTGACGCTGCTCGCCGAGCACGCTCTGGGGTGCGATCGGCGCGACCTTCCGGTCCGCGGCGCGACGGTCGTCGTGCGCGTCTCGCTCGACGACCTCTCGGCCGGCACGGGGCACGCGACGATCGACGGGATCGCGACACCGATCTCGATCGCGACGGCCCGGAGGATGGCGGCGGGCGGGTCGGTCATCCCGTGCGTGCTGGGCGGCGACAGCGAGATCCTGGACTGGGGACGCGAGCGGCGGCTCTTCACGACCTCTCAGCGACTCGCTCTGGTCGAGCGCGACGGCGGGTGCGCGATGTGCGGAGCTCCCCCGGGGCATACCAAAGTCCATCACCTCAGATGGTGGGCACGGGATGCCGGACCCACCGATCTCTCGAACGGCGTGCTCCTGTGCGAGTCGTGCCATCACCGGATCCACGACAACGGCTGGGAGATCCGGATCGAAGGTGTCGGGACGCGGGCCAAGGTGTGGTTCATCCCGCCTCCGCACGTCGATCCGGCACGGACACCACGGCTCGGCGGTCGGGCGAGGTTCGACTTCGGGGTGGCGGCGTGAATGACGCGAGGCTGAAGCGTAGGACGGGCGGCTGGCCCGGTACAGCGCGGAATCCGCGCCGCGACAGAGGTGACGGGCCCCCGGTCGGCCTGGGGATGCGCTTGGGGATGCACCCGACCGGAGACCCGTCAACGCGCACCATTGCGACTGATTCCACGGTACGACTGCTCACGTGCCTTGAAGGTCACGATCACGTTAAAGCTTGATGTCCGCCGCGGACACAAGATCACAACCGGACAGGCATGCGGACGTAAAGGTCCCTTTTCCGCGCCGGCGCGCACACGAGCGACCGGACAGGCGAACCCCGACAGAGCGCACCGGCCAGCCCGTCGGCGCTGCGCGAGAGACCATGAACGGGCCCCGGCCGGAGTTGGGGAAGCGCCTCAGATCAGCGCCCGACCGGGGGCCGTGTAACTGGAACGCGCGCGAGCGATTCCGACGATACGACCGCCACCACATCGCTGCCAGGACGTATGCAGGTCCGGGTCGAAACTCCTTCGCATTGCGGACAGCATCCGCGTGACACGGCTCTCGCGGCCGCCATTCTCGACGGGCACGGAGGTGCAAACACGTCGTAACCCCGAGGAAACCTCCGGCCGATAGCGTCGCGGCAGGCCCGAAGGCGTGCGTCCGTTCCGAGAGTTCTCGAAGTGAGGCACCATGGCCGCGCCGGCACTCACCGACACCCGCGTCACCGGTTCCCGACGAGAGAGCCCGTCCGTGGCGAGCAGCCGATGCGCGCACTCTCGGTGAGGGCCGCCGTCGCGATCACGCTGACGCTTCAGGCATCCATCGGCGTCGCAGCCTGCGCCGGCTTCGGCCCGTACGTCTCGCCGCCTGCCGAGGCGATCGGGGATGCCGACCTCATCTACGTCATCGGGCCGCCCGTCCGCGAACGCGTCGCGGTCGAGCGCGAGCTGCGTGCCGAGCGCGTCGCAGACCGGTCCCTGTACTCCGTCGGGTTGACCGGCGGGTACTCGGCCGAGGAGCTTGCCGTCTGCGCTGAGCCGCAGGTCGACTGCGCCCACCCGACCCCGTTCACGACGAAGGGGGAACTGGCCTACCTGAAGCAGTACGCGGCCGAGCACGATGTCGAGCGCACGGTCGTGCTGACCTTCACGCCGCACGTCGCGCGCACGCGCTACATCCTCGACAAGTGCTACCCCGGCGACGCCGTGGTCGTCGCGGTCGACCAGAATCTCGTACTGGCCGATTGGATCGCCCAGTACGGGTATCAATCCCTCGCCTTCGTCAAGGCCTGGCTCACGCCCTGCGCGGACGCGAGCCGTCTATGAAACCCGTCGACACCCCCGGCGAACGCTGTCCGAGCCGGCCCCGCACGCCGGTCGCCGCCTACGTCCCGAGCGCGCCCTTCTCCGCGTCGTAGAGCCCTGCGATCTGCTCGGCCGTCAGCGCGGTGTTCCAGACGCGAAGTCGCGAGATCGTGCCGCGATGGAGGTTCACGGGCGCACCGTTCTTGAGCCCGGCTCCCACCAGGAAGTCGGTCGGGGTGGCGTTCAGACCCAGGGTGTAGACGTACGGGTTCTTCGAGTAGGTCGCGCCTTTGCTGTCGGTGTACGACGGGAACGGCGCCGCAGAGCCGTCGAGATACGCGATCGCCTCCGACCCGTCGTACGTGCCGACATGGAACTGCCACGAGCCGCGCGTGATCCTGCGGGGGTCGGCCGCGTAGTCGATCGAGTGCGGATAGCCCGGGGTCGCACCGCCGCTCTTGGAGACGTGCATGCAGACGAGGTCGTCGCCGCCGTACGTCGGCAGATCGTTGAACAGGGCGTACGAGCGCAGCGCCGCCGACGTCGCCTCCTGCCAGCATCCCGCGATCATCGCGTTGTTGGTGTCGGTGCTGAAGACCCACGCCGCGATGGTGACGGCGCCCGTCGAGGCCCCGATGTTGAGGGCGCCGACCTGGGCGGCCGGGATCTTCAGGTAGTCCGACGTGCCGTTGAACTGGATGCCGCCGCCGAACGGAGTGGCGACGCGCACGGCAGTGGAGCTCGCCCCCTGCGACAGCGCGGCGACCCCGGCGACGGACGCGGCGAAGGGTGCCGCCGACTCGGCGAAGTCCCAGCGTGCGCTCGGCGCGGGGAGCACCGGCGGGTCGGGCGGATCGGAGATCTCATCCATCCAGCGCGCGATCGTCTGCTGGTTGTCCAGATCGGCGAAGCCGGGGGTGGAGTGCCCGGTCGTGTGCGTGCGCACGGACACCTCCGTCGCGAACGGGGTGGCAGCGGCCACGAGCGCCTTGCCGTGCTTCTGCGGCGGCGTCGTCTGGTCCGACGAGTCGGGCGTCGAGTAGACGACCCGTATGCGCTTGCCCGACCACACCTGCCCCTGGTGGCGCGCGGGATTGTGTGCGCGGATCGCCGCCAGGTCGTAGCCGAACGCCTCCCCCACCGAGTACCGCGCGCGCGCCGAGCCGTTGAGATAGAGGTCCTCGAGGTCGTACACGCCGTTGACGATGTACGAGCCGACGACCTTCGGGATCAGCCCCGTCACGAGAACCTCGACACCCATCGACCCACCATGGGAGGTGCCGCGGAGGTGATTCTGCGAGATCCCGTAGACCCCGGACAGGTACTGCCAGCCGTTGATCTGGTGCTGCTTGGCCACGGGATGGGTGTACCGGGTTCCGCCCAGGTTCTGGCAGATCACGACCATTCCGAGATCGACACCCCGTTCCCCCATCGGGCGGAATCCGCCGATCAGCGCGTCGTCGCTGCTCTCGGCACCGTGGTGCAGCCAGAGCACCTCGACGTTCTGCGAGCCGGGCACGATGCCCTGCGGGACGAACAGTCGCGCCGCATCGCCGTCGATGGAGACCCGTATGTGGTCGAACACGGTCCCCGCATATCGGCTGACCAGACCGTTCTGCCTGCCGATCTCACCGGGGAGCCTGGGACTCGGCGCGGCGTAGGCGAGCGGCGCGCGCCCTGCCAGGGCCAGACCGGCCGTGAGGGCGCCAGAAGCGCCGAGGATGATCGCCTGACGGCGAGTGAACAGGTGGGGCGCGGTGGAACGACGAACGTCCATGTCAGCCTCTCGAGCCGGTGTCTCGCAATCCAATGAGCCATGTGGCGTTGCGGCAGCATCCCCATTCGTCAGCATAGGCCTCCCCCTCGTCCGAGCGCGCCCCCACGACGGACGAGAGCGTCTTCGGGGGGTCATGCGGACGTAATCCCCCCTTAACGAGGTCCACCTACCGTGGGGGCATGACCACTCCGACCATCAAGGCAGTCATCCCCGCGGCCGGCCTCGGCACGCGATTCCTTCCGGCGACCAAGGCCATGCCGAAGGAGATGCTCCCCGTCGTCGACAAGCCCGCGATCCAGTACGTCGTCGAGGAGGCCGTCGGCGCGGGGATCGACGACATCCTGGTCATCATCGGCCGCAACAAGAACGCCCTCGCCAACCACTTCGACCGAGTGACCGAACTCGAGCACACGCTCGAGCAGAAGGGCGATCACGGCAAGCTCGCGCGGGTGAACGAGACGAGCGCCCTCGCCGACATCCACTTCGTGCGCCAGGGCGACCCGAAGGGCCTGGGTCACGCGGTCCTGCGCGCCCGCCGCCACGTCGGGAAGGAGACGTTCGCCGTGATGCTCGGCGACGACCTGATCGATGCCCGCGACCCGCTGCTGTCGCGCATGATCGACGTCTCGCTGAGCCGCTCGGCCACCGTCGTCGCGCTCATGGAAGTCGACCCGTCCCAGATCCACCTGTACGGCTGCGCCGACATCGAGCCCACCGACGAGGCCGACGTCGTGACGATCAAGGGCCTGGTCGAGAAGCCCTCCGCGAGCGAGGCGCCCAGCAACCTCGCCATCATCGGACGCTACGTCCTCAAGCCCGAGATCTTCGACGTCCTCGAGCAGACTCCCCCCGGCAAGGGCGGCGAGATCCAGCTCACCGACGCCCTCGAGGAGCTCGCGGGCGACTCCGAGATCGCCGGACCCGTGCTCGGCGTCGTCTTCACAGGCCGCCGCTACGACACCGGCGACCGCCTGGACTACTTGAAGTCCAGCATCCAGCTCGCCCTCGATCGCGACGACCTGGGACCGCAGCTCGGCGACTGGATCAAGCAGCTCGCGCCGATGCTGTAGCCGAGTGCGCGGCGAGTTTACCCGCGCGTAACGACTCGTCACCCGCCCTTCACAGGAGCGGAGGATGCTGTCATGAGGGCAACGGAGCGCGTGTGCCGCGGACGAGCATTGGGGATTGAGTCGAGCATGGATGACGTGTCGCATTCAGCACAGGGGATCCGCTCCCAGGTGTCGCGGAGGGGCTTCCTGACCCTCGCGGCCGGGGGCGTCGGAGGGATCATGCTGGCGGGGAGCGCGCTCCCGGCCATGGCGGCGACGCCGAGCCCTGCACCGAGACTTCCCGGCGAGTACTACCGCAAGGCCAGTCAGCTGACGACGGACGGCACGCTCTTCGACAACATCGTCGTCCGCATCAACGGCGACCAGGCGCGCCTCTTCGTGCCCCAGACCGTGAAGCCCTACTCGGGTGTCCCGGTGCCGGTCGTGTGGTTCTATCACGGCTCGAACAGCGACCACAATGCGCTCGAGGGCGGCTTCAAGACGAGCGCACTCGACACCGTCGATCGCGGCGCCATCGCGATCTGCCAGACGGCGGGCGGCACCCTCTACTCCCACCCCACGGCGGTGGACCTGCAGATCGCGGGGTTCTCGTACATGAGCGGCCTGTTCACGATCTCGACCAACGTCCTGCGATCGACATCGGGAGGCGGCGCACTTGCCACCGAGACCTACGCGCGCGGGCTGGTGAGCAACATCTCCGGCATGTACAACGTCAACTCGACGTACGACATCCGCGCACACTACGACGCCGGCGGGGGCAGCCGCGACTCCATCGTGGCGGCGTTCGGCGATGACCCGGCCGCGATCGACGCCGCCAACCCCGCGCGCCACCCGCGGGCGGCCTGGACCGGCTCGCGCCTGCGCATCGTCGTCTCGCAGCCCAACGAGAGCGACCAGATCGTGCCGCCCGACAAGCACGGACTCGCGCTGCGAGACCTCGCTCTGCCCGTCGCTGCGGAGGCCTCGCTGCGGACGCACGCGAACGGCCACAGCACGCCCGGCTTCGCGGCCCCCGACTTCGTCGATGCGATGAACCGCTGGGGCGTCCCGGTGGGCGGCGGCACGCCGACCGTCGACACGCAGCCGCCGGTCGTGAGCTTCCTGGCCCCCGCGAACAACTCGACGGTCTCGGGGACGGTCAACGTCCGCGTGGCGGCGACCGACGATATCGGCGTCGTCGACGTCGGAATCTTCCTCGGCACGCGGCGGATCGCCTCTGCGGCGCGCATCAGCGACACGGAGTGGGGGCTCTCGTTCAACACCCGCAGCTCGGCGAGCCCGAACGGCACCTACGTCGTGACGGCGCGCGCGACCGATGCCGCCGGCAACGTCGGACAGTCGGCACCGCTCACGCTGCGCATCCAGAACTGACCCGCGTCTCTCCCGCTCACTCCGCGGGGCGGGAGAGATGCCGTTCGAACACCTCCGCCTGCGACAGCGCCGTGTCGATTCCGCTCACCGCGGGGATCCCCGGCCGGCTCGCGACGTAGGTGAGCAGCGTGCCCACCTGGCGGGAGCCGGATGCCGCGAAGTGCGTGACATCCAGTTCGTAGGCGTCCGCCATGTCGTAGAACTCCTCGAAGAGCTCGTTCCAGGCATCCGCGTCCTCCTGGGAGTGGACGCCGCCCGGACCGCCGGAGGGCCATCCGACCTCGCCGACCGAGCACCGCACCGACCACGCCCGGCACCACTCGCCGAAGGTCCGGAGCCGCTCGAGGATGACCCGCGGGTTCTCGATCTCGCTGTAGTGGGCGCCGCCCTCGTCGACGTAGAAGTGCTCGGAGTACATCGTCTTCTCGAGCGGGTCGTGGATCCATGGGCCGTCAGGCGCGATCGCCGCCAGACGCCCGCGCACGTCGCTGAGGATGCCCTCGACCCACAAGGTGTGGTCATCGCCCGTCGCCCGGATCGCGTCGACCGCGACCTGCGCGTAGTGCTTGTAGGTGTCCACGCCCACGGACCATCGCGGCTCATTGAAGATGTCGTATGCGATCACGCGCTCATCGCCTTTGAAGCGCGACGCGATCGTCGTCCAGAGGTTCGCGACGTGCTCCTCGGTGATGCCGTCACCGCACCGCACGCTCCCCTCGATGAACTCCCCCGCGCCCCACGGGTAGGTGCAGCCGTTGTGCAGATCGAACACGGTCCGGATGCCGGCCTTGGCCGCCCGGTTCACCTGTTCGGCGACCATCTCGAGATACTCCAGGTCGATCGGCTGGGCCAGGCCGTCGATCGCCGTGCCGCCTTCGGGAATCTCCTGCAGCCGCTGCCACGGCACGGCCAGGCGAACGATCGAGACGCCGCGCGATGCGAGATAGTCGTAGCTCGACTGCGGTTCGCCGACATCGGCGAGGTCCGGACCCTTGCCCGCGAAGATGAGGCTGTAGACGTTCACACCGCGCAGGTACTCGTAGCCGTTCAGGTAGGTGCCGTCGCCGAAGGACACCGGCTCCGGCTCCACCGCGCCGGTCGCCGGCGGGGGTGCGGGGCTCGCGACGTCTGACGGGTCGCCGACCGGCGAGGACTCGGACGGCAGACCGCCGCCCGCAGCAGCCAGCGCGAGGGCGCCGCCGACGACCAGGACGATGAGGACGCCGATGGTCGCGACGAGAGCGAATCCCGCGCGAGGAGCCGGATCAGACACGCGCCTCGGCCCGCGAGGCGTAGGCGATCGCACGCTCCAGGAGCGCGCTGCTCGACTCCGCGGTGAACCGATCCAGCCAGGAGTCCACGTCCTCCATCGTGAGCTCCGACGCAGCCTCGACCGCATCGGCGATCGACTCGGGGTCATCGCTGAACGCGAGCTCCCCCGTCACGCCGGGGATGATCGCATCCGCCACGCCGAGCGCCGTGGAGACGGCGACGGCGGGAACTCCGCGCGCGGCCGCCTCGACCAGGACGTTCCCGAGGCCTTCGCGATACGACGGGAGGATCACGACCGAGTTCGGCGCGAAGTGCGAGAACCAGTCCTCCACCCAGCCGTGCGGGGTGAACCGGACGCCAAGCTCGGCCGCGAGCGCGACGAGCTCAGCCTGCAGCGGGCCGCCCCCGAAGGAGACCACTTCGGTGTCGATGCCGCGATCGCGCAGCGCCCGCGCGGCGTGCAGGGCGAGGTGCGGGCTCTTCTGGGGAACGAGACGGCACGCGAGGACGAGCTGGATGCCGTCCGCCGTGCCGGGGATCCGCCGGACAGGATCCCGATCGGCGACCTTCGCTAGCGCCGGGTTGGGCACCACGAGGCTGCGACTCGGAGGGACGTTGAAGGCCGACGCCATCTCCGCCCCGACCGGGTGCGAGGCCGAGGTCACAGCATCCGCGCGACGGTACCAGCGCTTGGCGAGCCATACCTTCGCCCGGTGCGAGAGCGGCGAGCCCGGCAGTCCGAGACTGATCAGGTTGTGCTCGGTCAGGACGACCGTGGGGCGACCGCGCCGACGCCGGGTCGCGGCGACGGTGAGCAGGTTGGGGTAGGTCTGCAGCGCGACGATCGCATCGAACTGATCCTCTTGCACAGCGCGGCGAAGCGCGCGGACCTTCGCGAAGTGCCCGCCCACTCTTCCGAACTCGCGCACCCGCACGGACGGGGCGAGTCCGTCCAGCACGGGCTTGTCCGAGACCATGAGCACGCTCACTTCGTACCCGGCCTGCGCGAACCATGCGATCCACGCGACTCCGACCGCCTCGGCGCCGCCGCCGTGCATCGACGTCACGACGAAGGCGATGCGCCGCGGTCTGGTCCCGGACTCGGGAGGAGGAGACGCCGTCTCAAGGTGAGCAGTAGACATTGGTCAGTCCCTTCCCCGCCGACTTGATGCTGTTGTCGCATGTGACCGTGACACCGCGCTGCCGGTCCTGCACCCACACGCCGTAGCCCGACGCGTTGGCGGTTCCGCGGTTCGCGATGAACTCGTTCCGACGTCCCCAGTCGCCCCACGCCATCGACGCGTAGGCGTCCTCGACCGCGTCGATCCCGGTGTTGGCCGCGACGGTCCAGTCGTTCCCGTTGATGAGCACCCAGCCCCACGCCCGCGACCCGTCCTGGTGTCCCTCGAACGTGTTGTACGCGATCACGCCTCCGGTCGTGCCCTCTTTCGCCTCGATCCCCTCGGCGCCCGAGGCCTTGATCGCGTTGTAGGTGACGGTGTTCCCGTCGGACCGGTCCGGCACCCCGCCCGTCACGTCATCCCAGCGCCGTTGCGAGGTTCCGATGTACACGCCCTCGCCGTATGCGACGGCCCGCACCCCCGTGCGGACGACGGTGTTGTGCGTCACCACGCTGTCGGTCGTGAACGCGTAGAGATGGATGCCTTCGTAGCCGGTGTCCTTGACCGTCATGTCGCTGATCACGACGTCGCTGCTGTGCTTGACGAGGATCCCCTGAAGCACCCGTGTCACAGTGAAGCCGGTGACCCGGACGTGCTCGACGCCGTCGAGGCGCAGGCCCACGCCCTCGCTGACCGACCATCCTTCGACGACCGCGAGGGGTCCGCCGCAGATCCAGATCGGACGCGTGGCGGTACCGGATCTGCGAAGCTCGAAGCCGCCGCCCGTGTAGTACCCGTCGGCGAGTCGGATGACGGTCCCGGGCGCGGCGTTCGCCATCGCCGACGAGAGCTGACCGGCGGTCCGCACGGTCGTCGTCGCAGCCGGGCAGTCCGCTGCCCGGACTCCCTTGGCCGGCGTCGATGCCGTCGAGCGGTCGACGCCGACGACGAACGAGTCGAGGTGGGTGATCTCTCCCAGCGAGGCCCAGTTGTTCGACCCGGATCCGACGATCTTGATCGTGTGGGTCCCCGGCGCCGTCGCGGCTTTGAAGCCGATGATCCCGGTCTCGGCGACCGGCGCGTAGTTGTCCACCCTCGCCACCTTCGCGCCGTCGAGATAGACGTCGACGATGCCGGCCCACGGTGAGTTCCACGTGTACCACGCGATGGTTCCGCCGCCCGCGAAGGTGAGACTCGCCGATGCCGTCGCGGACGTGGCATAGCGCACGGATCCGCCGCTCGAACCCGAGGAGGGCAGGGTCGTCCAGGTGCCGGTGAAGGAGATCGCCGCGGACCCGCCCTCATACGTGCCGGCCCCGTGCACGGTGGCGGCCGAGGCGGGTGGGGCGGCGGTCACGGAGGACGCGATCAGAGCGCCGGTGATGAACAGGCTGAGCATCGATAGGGCAATTGCGCGTGACATGCGGGGAGCTCCTTCACGTCTCTTCTCCGGTTCCGTTCCTCCCCCAGCAGATGCGCACATCAATTCGCGACTACTCCGTCGGACCGATCCTAGCTCTCGGCGTGCCCGCGTTCCTCGTGGCGAGCGCCTTGTCCATCGAGCGCAGGAGCAGCCGCCCGCTGTGCTCTCGGGAGAATCGTCGCGCCCAGCCGCTGACGTAGCGCGGCGAGCTCCTCCGAGCGCGGCGGATCGCCGCGGCGAGATCCTCCTTCGTCCCCACGAACGCCAGCTCTCCCGTCACGGTCGGCACGAGGGCATCGGCGACGCCGTACGAATTGGAGACCGCCACGCTCGGGATGCCGCCGAGTGCGGCCTCGACGAGGACGTTGCCGAATCCCTCGCGGTAGGACGGAAGGACCGCGACGCTGTTCGCCGGCGACTGAGACACCCAGTCGTGCGTCCATCCCCCCATCGCCAGGGGAACATCCGCCGCGCGGGCGGCCGCCTCGAGCTCCACGATGCCCTGGCCCTGGCCGAAGCAGAGCAGCCGCGCGTCGGTGCCCTCGGAGCGAAGCTGGGCGACTGCCGCGACCGCGAGGTCGGGCCGCTTCTGCGGCACGACGCGCATCGGAAGGACGACGTGCAGCGTGTCGTCGTCCGCGCCCGCACTGGGCCGAGCCCACCCCTCGGCGACGCGCTCCTCGGCGGAGCGGGCCGCGGGGTTCGGGACGATGACGATCCGGTCGCCCGGGACGCGGAACTCGCTGACGAGCTCGGCCGCCACGGCGTGGGACACGGCGATCACGGCATCCGCACGGCGATAGAGCCGCTTGGCCAGCCACAGCTTCGCCCGCTCGGCCGCGCTCGACGGCTCGTGCTCGCGCGTCGTGATGTTCCGCTCGCTCACGAGCAGGGCGGGCCGGTCGCGCCGGTCGCGTACCGCCGCGATCGCGACGAGGTTCGGCAGGCTCTGCAGCGCGACGACGACGTCAGCGGGCTCGCCCGCGAGGACGCGGCGCAGCGCACGGACGGTGCCGAACGCCGAGCGGCCCCCGAGCGAGCTCACCCGCAGCGGCGACCCGCTGTCAGGGGGGCTCGACGGATCGGTCGTGAAGACGCGCACCTCGTGGCCGTTCGCCTGGAGCCACTCGGCCCAGGTCCGCCCGACGAACTCCGCTCCCCCTCCGGTGAGGCTGGTGGTGACGACGACGACGCGCATATCGCGTTCGAGCCCCGCCTAGCCGGCCGCGACGGGCCGCAGGTCGCGGTAGAGCGACGTGGAGGCGTCCGCATCGACTCCGGCGACCGGCGCGTCCATCACGACGATGCCCAGGACCTCGGCGTCGACCGCCGCGAGCGAGGATGCCGCAGCTTCGAGCTCCGATCCCGTCACGCGGCCGGCCGACACGGCGACGATGGTCGAGTCCGCAGCCGTCACGGCGAAGATCGCGTCACTCAGCGGCAGCGCGGGGGCCACGTCGAGGAAGATCATCTCGTACGACCCGCGCAGCTCCTTGAGGATCCCCTCGAGCGCGCTGCCCGACATGAGCTCGGCAGGACTGTCGAGCGTCGCGCCCGCCGGAAGCACCGGCATCCCGCCGATCGACGCCGACAGCGCTTGTGCGACGGTCGCCTCCCCGCGGATGCACTCTGCCAGTCCGGGGCCTCCGGTCACCCCGAGCGAGGACGAGATCGTGCCGGAGCGGAGGTTCGCGTCGACGAGCACGACGCGCGCGCCGAACTCGTGCATCGCGAGCGCGAGGTTCGCGGTGAGGGCGGAGGTCGTGTCGCGCGGGGTCGCGGGCACGACGGCGATCGTGCCCAGACGCGCACCGGGGGTGTGTCCGAGCGTCGCGGCGATCGTGCGATAGGACTCGGCGGCGCGGCTCAGCGGCTGGTCCACGAGGACGGTCACCGAAGTGTCGGGCGACGCCGGGACGCTGCCGATGACGCGGCGACGGGCCGTCGTGCGGGAGGTGTTGACGGAGTCGGCGCTGTGGATCCGACGGTCGGATGCCGCGGCGATCGCGATCCAGATGACGCCCAGCGCAAGGCCCACGGCCAGTCCGACAGCCGTAGTCACCAGAACGCTCGCCGAGGAGGGGGTCGTCGGCAGGGTCGGCTCCTCGAGCATCTCGATGCGCACCGAGGGAACTCCGCCGGCGGTCGGCGTCTCGAGCTCGATCACGACGTTCGAGAACGACTCCACGACTGTCTCAGTGAGGGTGAGGGCGTCTTCGGGGTTCTCCGCGCTCGCCGAGATCTGCATCACGGGAGTGTTGAGCGGGACCGAGACCGCGATCTCGCTCGCCAGCTCTTCCGTGGTCATGTCGAGCCCGAGCGTGTCGATGACGTCGCCCAGCACGCGCGGCGAGAGCGCGACCTCCTGGTAGGCGTAGACCTTCTGGATGGCGAAGTTGTTGGCCTGGACCAGCTCGGCCGAACCGGCACCGGCCGGTGCGTCGTAGGCGACGATCATCTGCGCCGACGACGTGTACGTCGGCGCAGCGAAGACGCCGACGAGGCCGCCGACGATGCCTCCTGTGACCGTGAGGGTGAGGACCACCCACCACCATTTGGCGATTGCGCGGATGACTGTTGTGGAACTCATGCGGTAGTCCGATCGTCAATTGGCTGATCAGCGTGGAGAACGTTCGGACGACGAGCCGCAATCGGACGCCGCGCCGATTGCGTGCTGAACACTTGGAAACCTACCCACACGATGTTGCGTCCGTGTTGCGAGGGATGAGCAGTTTGTGACTTCATGACGACGAGTTGGTGACGAGGAACGCGGCGATCGCCGTTCGCGTGCTGTTGTCGATCAGCTGAAGGCCGTGCTTGGCACCGTCGACGACGATGAGCTCGTGGGGCACGCCGGCGGCCTCCAGGGCCGCGGCCAGCTCCTCGGCCTGCTCGATCGGGATCAGCTCGTCGGAGCCGTGGATGAGCAGCGTGGGGGGCAGATCGGCGGCGCCGGTCACGGGCGAGGCGTCGACCGCGACAGGACACGCGTCGATGGTCTGGCACCCGAGGTAGGCGAGGACGACGGCCTCGAGCTCCTCGGCCGGCGTGCCCATCTGGGCGGCCTCGGCTGTCAGATCCCCGGCTGCCGACAGCGCGACGACGGAGTCGACCGGGGTGGCGGTCGACGCGAGCGCCTCCGCCGTGCTCAGCGCGATGATCGCGCCCGCGGAGCTGCCGATCAGCGATACCGAGCCGTCGAGCCCGAAGCGCTCGACCTGCTCCGGCTCCCGCAGCCATGAGACGGCGCCCGACACATCCTCGACCTGTGCCGGGTAGGCGTCGGGCACGAGCCGGTAGTCGACCGCGAAGGCCGCGAACCCGAGCCCGGCCAGCAGCCGGCAGGCGCTCGTCATGGTGGTCCGGTCTCCCGCCTCGAAGGCTCCGCCGTGGACGAGCACGACCGCCCGGTGGGGGCCGTCCTCTTCCGGTACGCACGCGTCGAGCTCGAGCCGCTGCCCGCCCGCCTCGCGATACACGATCCCGCGCTCGACGCCGTCCGGCGTGCTCGAGCTTCCGGCGCCGCCGCCCGCACCGCACCCGGTCAGCACGACGACCGCCGTCAGCAGCGCCGCGACGCCGGACCCGAGTGCGCCGAGGCGTGTGGTCCGCGCCCTCATCCGGTCGCCCGCCCGCCGCGCACCGTCCCGATCGCGTCGCGATAGACGGCGCGGTGCAGCCGGCCGACCTCACTCCAGTCCCGACCCTCGAGGCGAGGCGCAGCGTCCGCATCGATCGATGCGACGGCCTCGATCGCGGCCGACAGAACCTCGTCGGTGAGCGGCCCGTCGTACTCCATGACCCAGCCCGGCCCCACCTCTGCCGAGAGTGCCGAGTTCGACGGCGTGCGCGGCACGAGGATCGGACGATCCAGCGACAGCGCGACGAGCGCAGCCCCGGAGTTGTGCATCTCGGCGTACGGGAGCACGACGAGGCTCGCCGCGCTGATCTCCCTCACAAGCTCATCATCGTCGACGAACGCCAGGCGCGCCGACACGACCTCGGACGCGTCCGCCTTGGCCTGGATGGTGTCTGCGAGCTCCGGCGACGGCGATCCCACGATCCGAAGCCGGCTTCCGGGCCTCGGGCGCTCCGTGAAGACGTCGATGAGCCGCTCCACCCCCTTGTACGGGCGGATGATGCCGAAGTACAGCACGAGGCCCGGTTCGCGCGGCTGCCGCGGGTGCGCGGCGAATCGATCGCGATAGTGCCCATGGAGGATCGTGACGGCATCCATCCACGGCTCGACCTCCGTCGTGGGGTTGAGTCGGATGAACGTCGTCGTCTCGCGATCGACCTTCTCCAGCAGCCGCTGCTCGGCGGTGCTGCCCAGCTCATGTGGGTGCAGGTTGTGGACCGTGCGCACGATCGGGACCCGGCGCAGCCGCGCCAGCAGCAGCGTCGCGCGCATCGCCTGACGTTTGGCGACACGCTTGCGCGGATTGCGATCGCGCACCAGGAACTCCGGCCAGTGCAGGTGGAGCACGTCGTATCCGCCGGTGAGCGCGCGCTTCCACGAGAAGTAGGAGACGTCGACGTCAGGCTGCGCGCTCTCGGTCATCTGATCGACGTACTTGGTGGTGCCGTCCGGCGGGGCCAGGGAGTGCAGCACCCTGACGCGATCGCCCACGGTCGCCTTGGTCGTCATGCCGTGCACCCTTCCGCCAGCCCGACGAGGTCCGTCGGGTTCTCATCGGGCTGGATCACCGTCACTTCATGCCCCGAGGATTCGAGCGAGGCGACGAGCGTCGCCGCATCGGCCTGGACGAGGACCGGAGCGCCGGAGTCGGGAGACACGACGCGATACGACGTCGCGGTGGGCAAGGCCTCGACGAGGGCCAGCGGCAGCTGATCGGAGTCGGGGACGGCGCCCCACGCGCGCAGGATCTCGCTCTCGATCGCCGGATCGGCCTGGCCGTGCGCCATGAGGTCGGACTGCGGGCTGAGTCCCAGCCAGCACGCGGGCACGGTGCCCTCCGATCGCGCGATCGCGGCGATGCTCGTCGCGGCCCCCGTTCCTTCGGCCACGACGATGGTGGGCGATGTCGGTGCGAGCGTCGCGGCCCACTCAAGGAGCGCACGCGTCGCGGCGGAGGAGTCCGGCGAACCCCACTGCGCGCCCGAGCCCTCGACCGCGGCGAGCGCCCAGCCCGCCTCCTTCAGAGCGACCGCGGAGGGCGATGCCAGCGCGGTGGCAGCATCCGCCGTCCTGTCCGGGAAGTACAGCGCGAGGCCCGTCGCCTCGCCGCCTGCCGGCAGCTCGAGCAGCATCGTCTGCCCGAGAGCCGTCGTGGACAGCGACGTCTGGATCGTCGGCGTGGGCGTCGGCGTCGGCGTCGATTCGCCGGCCCTCGGCGACGGCGCGGTGATCTGCGCCTCGGAAGGCGCCTGACCCAGGAGTCCGACTGCGGCGGTCGTGCCCGCGATGACAGCCACGGCCACAACCGTCGCGACGACGATCCGAGCCGCCTTCCGGTTGCCTGCTGGTCTCCTTCGAGGGGCGGCGACGAGGTATCCCTCGGCCTTCGATCGGGCGTTCTTGGGGTGGGGCATGTCTGGCACCGTAGCCGGGGTACGTGAAGGGTCTGTTTCTCGAATGTAACCAAACGACCGACGGCCCGGGACGCTCACGGGGACGCCGACAGGGCTCCAGATCACGGGATGTGTCGCCTTCGTAAACTCCGCGTAAAGCCGCCTTGTGGCCCGGAGAGCCCGCGCTACTGTGTGGCGAGAGGCCGCAGACGTCCATCGACCCGTGTACCGGAGTCGTTTCAGGACGCATGCAGCCGTGTGCGCGAAGACCGCCTCCTCACGACGAGATGGCCCCTGTCGGCCAGGTGTGGCACCGCGCGATCGTCCCCTTCTGAGGGCAGCTCCTCGATCCTCGGCGACCACACCCCAGCGACGGTGCTGGTGCCGATTCAAAGCGCCGAGACGAGGTACTGCCAAATGATAAGAGTCGCTGTCGTGGGACTGGGCAAGATGGGGATGTCCCATCTGTCGATGATCCGCGCACATCCGATGGTGAGCGTCGAGGCGGTCGTCGACTCGACCACGTACATCCTCGACGTGCTCTCGAAGTACACGGGCGTCCGCACGTTCGGGTCGCTCGACGACGCGATGGACGCCGTCGAGCTCGACGCGGTCATCATCGCGACGCCGACGAGGTTCCACGCGTCGATGGTCCGCTCGGCGATCGAGCGCGGCCTTGCGGTCTTCTGCGAGAAGCCCCTGAGCCTGTCGTCGAACGACTCCCGCGAGCTCGGCGATCTCGCCGAGGCGAAGGGCGTCGTCACGCAGGTCGGATATCACAACCGCTTCGTGGGCGCGTTCCGCGAGGTCAAGTCGCTCCTGGATGCCGGCGCCATCGGCCGAGTGACGCATGCGCTGGTCGAGGCCTACGGCCCCGTCGTGCTGCGCCCCAAGGGATCGACCTGGCGGAGCCAGAAGTCGGAGGGAGGCGGTTGCCTCTACGACTACGCCGCCCACCCGCTCGACCTGCTCACGTGGTACCTGGGCGGACCCCAGGGAGTCGGCGGAACGGTCCTCGGCAGCGTGTTCTCGGAGAACACCGACGACGAGGTCTTCAGCACGCTCTACTACGAGGACGGGCTGAGCGCGCAGGTGTCGGTGAACTGGTCCGACGAGTCGTACCGCAAGATGACGACCCAGGTCACCCTGACGGGCACGGCCGGCAAGATCAAGGCCGACCGTCAGGAGTGCCAGGTCTATCTCCGTGACACCGCCCCGCCCCTCGAGGGCTATCGGCCCGGCTGGAACGTCAAGTACACGACCGAGCTGACCGACTCGCAGTGGTTCTACCTCCGCGGCGAGGAGTACAGCGCACAGCTCGACCACTTCGTCAAGCGCGTCGAGAGCGGTGCGACGGCGGGCGAGAACCAGTTCTCGAGCGCCGCGGTCACCGATCGAGTGCTCGAGCTGATGACGATCGACGCCGCGGCCGGGCCCGCGACGCTGGACGAGACGGCGGTGCGCGCAGAACCGGCCGCACCGGCTAAGCGCGGCCTGCTGAGGAGGCGAGCATGAGCACCACCAAGACGATGGACCGACTGCTGTTCGGAGACAACCAGTTCTTCGGCGTCAACCACATGTCGGAGGAGAAGGCGCGCGCTCAGGCGATGCGCTTCCAGGACCTCTCGGCGATCATCTCCGTGCTCGACGATGCCTACGACGAGGGCATCACGACGTTCATGTGCACGACGCACTCGAGGATCGCGGAGATCGCAGATCACGTGCGAGCCAACCCGGATCGCTACAAGGACTTCACCTTCTACCCGGGCATGCCGTACGCGCACAAGTACGCGGACGCCGTGACCGAGTACGGCATGGTCGGCGCGGTGCGCAAGTTCCTTCCCGAGGAGGGAATGGTCAATGCGATGATGCGCGGCGGGATGTCGATCGCCAAGAAGGACATCGAGGGCATCATCACTCTGCTCATCGATGCCGAGATGGCGATGTTCCGCGGCCTGTCGACGCCGGTGATCTGGCTGCAGAACGTCGTGGTCGACCTCCTGCTGGGGCTCGGCTTCACCGATGCGTTCACGATCTTCGCGCGCCACGTCAAGGAGCGCTACAACGCGGAACCCGGCTTCATCACGATGAACCTCCCGATGCTCCTCGACACGCTCGAGACCGCCGGCATCGAGAACCCCATCGTCTGCTCCAACATCAACAAGATCGGGTTCCGCATGTCGGGCGGGATCGACGCCTACCTCGAGGCGCTCGAGACGCGGCGCTTCCGCGCCGTCGCGATGTCGGTGTTCGCGTCGGGCGCGATCGCGCCGCGCGAGGCGATCCAGTGGATCAGCGAGCAGCCGAACATCGAGTCGATCGTCTTCGGCGCCTCGAGCCGGGGGAACATCCGCTCCACGAAGGCTCTCGTGGACGAGTTCTTCGCGGCGCGCGTCCCCGAGCTGGCCCGGTGAGAAGGCGCACCGGCGATGAGCGAATCGAATCCCCTTGAGATCCGCGGAGCCGGCGGCAAGTCGGTCCTCGTGTGCTCCACGGGCGGCCACCTGTCAGAGCTCCTGCGCGTCGAGTCGCGGCTCGGCATCCACGAAGACTCCCTGTGGGTGACGTTCGACACTCCGCAGAGCAGGCAGGAGCTGGAGGGACGACGGGTCCACCACCTTCCCTACGTCGGAGCCCGCGATCCCCTGAGCGTGCTCAAGGTGGGGCCGGTCGTCCGCTCGCTCGTGCGGAGCGAGCAGTTCTCGGCCGCGATCAGCACGGGCTCGTCGATCGCCCTGACGGCCCTGGCCGCCTGCGCGATGTCGGGCATCCCGAGCACGTTCATCGAGAGCGTGTGCCGCGTGCACGGACCGTCGACGACGGGCCGCCTCATGCAGCGCATCCCGGGACTGGACCTGCGGACGCAGCACGCCCGTTGGGCGGGCGGGCGGTGGAAGCCGTACCCGAGCGTCCTCGAGGACTTCCAGAGCGAGACGGTGCTCCCCGCGCAGGAGCCGCTGCGCATCTTCGTCACGCTCGGCACCTTCCAGGGCTACCGGTTCGATTCGGTCATCGACGCGTTCCTCGCGACGGGGCTGGCCAACGCCGACACCGTGTGGCAGCTGGGTGACACGTCTCGCGACGACAGGCTCCCCGGCACCGTGCACGACTACATGAGCCCGGCGGACTTCGCCCAGGCTGCTGCCGAGGCGGATGTCGTCGTCGCGCACGCGGGGGTGGGGACGCTCCTCGAGCTCCTCGGGATGGGGATCTATCCGGTCCAGGTCGTGCGCCGCGCCGCACGCAAGGAGCACGTCGACGACCACCAGACCGAGATCGCCGAGTACGTCAACGCGACGGGGATCGGCATCGCAGTCGACGGACCGGATCTCACGGCCGATGTCATCCGATATGCGGCTCAGCGCCGGATCGTCGACGGCAAGGCCGTGCGCAACACGGTCGGATACAGGGGATGAGCAGCGCAGTGACTTCAGGACGCGACGTCTTCGCCGTGGGGCGCGGACAATACGAGAACATCGGCGACATCATCCTCCGGCGACCCCTGCTGAACTGGGCGCGCGAGGCCGGCCGCCTCCACATCTACGTCGGAGAGTCGCCCGACGGGTATGACGAGGGTCTCGGGATCGGCGAGGGCGACGAAGTGCACCGCAGCTTCGCGACGTGGTACGCCGAGCTCGTCAAGTCGGCCGCGAAAGGTCGGGCGAGCTCGATCTACAAGCCGGGCGAAGTCCAGCTGACGCTCGCCGGCATGAAGGAGCACGTGGCGATGCTCCCCGCAGTGAGCCTCGTGCGCCTCCGGGGCGGGAAGGTCGGCCGAGTCGGCGCCGGATCGCGCAATTTCGCGCCGATCCCCCGCGCGATCATGTGGCCGTCGAATGCCCTGAGCAACTACACGCGCTGGCGAGACGTCCGCACTGCTGACTACCTCGGCTTCGGCCCCGCGATGCCCGATCTGGGCTTCGCGGAGGGCCTGGACGAGGCGGCGATCCGTGCGGCGATGCTCGACGACAGCCGCAACGTCTTCGCGATCTCCCTCCGCGAGGATGTCGAGGTCGCCCCTCGGCCCTACCCCGACGAGACGTGGCTTCGCGGCGTGCGGTCGTTCATCGAGGAGTCCGGCCTCGAGCCGTGGGTCGTGACGCAGGTCTCGGTCGACAACGACCGCTCTCGCCGCCTCGCCGCCGACCTCGGCGCCGACCTCCTGGAGTGGCCGGTGCTGTCCGGCCACCGGGAGCAGGAGGACCGGCTGCGCGCGCTCTACCGGCGAGCTCAGGTGGTCGCGAGCGATCGCCTGCACGTCATCATCGCCGCCTACACGGAGGGCGCCGCACCGGTCGGCCTGCAGCTCGACGACTCCGACAAGATCTCGAGGCACTTCGACACGATCGGGGTCGAGGACGTCGGACTCAACACGACGGGACTCTCCTCCGACGACATCCGCGCGGCTCTCGCGAAGGCGTCCGCAAGCCGCGAGGAGATGCTCGAGCACCTGCTCCCGGCTCGCGCACGCCTCACGCAGGTGCGATCCGACGTCGTCGCGCTGCTCTCGGGGAGTGACGCCTGATGGCAGCTGCTACGCGCCCGACGGTCTACCACGTCGGACGAGCAGGCGACATTCCCGGCGGCATGACCCAGGTCGTCAACGCCTATCTGCGCTGGCCCTTCCCGAACGTGACGGTGGACGTCATCCCGTCGCGCGGGGATCCGGGAGACCACGTCGCGTCGGCGAAGCGTCTGGTCGGCGCCCTGCGCAGGATCAGGGCGATCCGCAGGTCGCGCGAGCGCGCGGTCATCGTCGTGCATCTCTCGGAGCGCGGCTCGTTCATCCGCGAGGGACTGGTCGCCCGCTACGCGCGCCGCTGCGGCCTCCCCGTCATCGCGCACCTGCACGGCAGCGAGTTCGCGGCGTACGAGCGGACGAGTCCCGACCGCGTCGGCAAGGTCCTCAAGGCATCGACCCGCGTCATCACCCTCTCCGAGGAGACGAGCGAGATCTGCCGGCGCCACGTCAGCGCCGACATCGTCACGCTGGTCCCGAACGCGATCCCCCCGGGGCGACCCGTCGAGAAGACCCGCACGGTCGTCTTCGGCGGGGTCGTCTCGCACCGCAAGGGCATCGACGTGCTGCAGGCGGCCTGGCGCGAGCAGGAGCGCAACGGCTGGAAGCTCATCGTCGCCGGCCCGCTGCGCGAAGCCGAGCTGGTCGACAGCGGTCTTCCGGATGCCGAGTTCCGAGGCAGCCTCGAGCACGACGCGCTCATGGCGCTTCTCGACGAGGCCGCGGTCGCGGTCCTGCCGTCGCGCGACGAGGCCATGCCGATGTTCATCCTCGAGGCGATGGCGCGCAGAGCCTGCGTCATCTCCACGACGGTGGGCGGCATCGGTCCGGTCCTGTCCGACGATTGCGGCGTGCTGGTCGCACCGGGATCGGTGCGGGAGCTGTCGGCGGCATTGGGGCGCGTCATGCGTGACGACGCGGAGCGGGAGCGCATCGCTCAGCGCGGACTCGATCGATTCGAGTCGCGATTCTCGGCCACCGCCGTCTTCCCGGTCGTGGAGGAGATCTGGCTCGACGCCCTCGAGCCGAGGCGCAGGCCCGAGACCGTATCCACCACCTGAAAGGCCGGGCATGCCGATGAGCAACCCGATCGTGAGCGTCGTGATCCCGGCTTACAACGTCGCGGAGTTCCTCGGTTCCGCCGTGGATCAGCTCGTCGCGCAGACACTCGACGACATCGAGATCATCATCGTCGACGACGGGTCGACGGACGGCAGCGCTGAGCTGGCCCTCGAGCTGGCCGCGGCCGAACCCCGAGTGCGCGTCGTGATCCAGCCCGAGAACGCCGGCGTCGCCCGCGCGCGTCGACGCGCCACCCAGGAGGCCCGAGGGGAGTACCTCTGGTTCGTGGATGCCGATGACGCGTGGCCCGAGACGGCGCTGGAACAGCTGGTCGCCCGCGCTCGGCAGGGCGATCTCGATGTCACCGTCGCCGGTGCGACCTTCGTCTACGGAGGAGGCGCCTCGACGAGACCGCTCAGGGCCCCCGCCTCGCCCGACGTCGACGGACGCGACGCCTTCCAGATGCTGCTCACCGGCGGGATCACCGGCCATCTGTGGAACAAGCTCTTCCGTCGCGAACTCATGGCCCGGTGCACGTTCGCCCCGGCGCGGGTCCAGTCCGACTTGATCATGGTGGCGGACGCCCTCTCACGGGCCGGGCGAGTCGGCTTCCTCGATCGGTCCGTGTACGACTACCGGCTTCGGTCCGGGTCGATCATCACGTCGAACTCGCGGCGGGCGGAGTCCCTCGCGATCATCGATGCGGCCGTCGCCGAGAACGTCGAGCGACTCGGGCTCGCCGACAGCCCCGACTACCGGTACTTCCGAGCGCGCTACGTCCATCTCTCGGGCATCAAAGATGCGCTCGTCGCCTCGTACGACCGGCAGGAGCGCGCCGAGCTGCTCAAGAGCTGTCGTGAAGCCCTCTCGCTGTCCGATGTCTGGCGCTTCGCCCGCGACCGCGACTTCAAGCGGTTCACGCTCGCTGCGACGGCCAAGACGAGCGTCAGAGCGCACCACGCGATCCTCCGGGCCGCGGACCGCTGACACGGGTCCGCGCCACGGGCGACGGCCGTGCCGCTACCGGGTGCGGCCCTTGCGCGATGCGACCGTCCGCAGCCGGTCGGTCAGCGCTGCGAGCTGCGACCGCGTCTCGGCGATCGCCGCCATGATCTCCGGGCGGCGGCCGAGGGCGCCCTGGACGGCCGCGAGCACCTCATCGCGATCCGACAGGCCGCGCGGGATGCTGGTCCCGGTGATGCCGGCGCCCTCGAGGGTGCGCGTCACCTTGTCCAGCGGGCCCGCGCTGAGGGCGATGGGAACAGCCCCCTCCGTCGCCGCGATCACGACCGCGTGGAGGCGGTCGCTCAGGATCACGGCGCTCTCGCGATAGACCGCCCTCAGCCGCTCCTCCTGGCGCGCGTGGTTGTCGTCGAGCCAGGTCAGCGCCTCGCAGCCCAGCTGATCGGCGAGCTCCTTGGCCAGGGGTCCGTCCCGCTCGATCTGGGCGACCACGATCGGCTCCAGACCGAGCTGCTCGGCCACCCAGCTGATCGTCTGGACCCATTCGGCCGTCGGCTTCTCGCGCGGCGCGTGACTGAGCCCCTGCCGGTAGGCGATCGCGAGACGCGGCCGCGGCCGGTCTGCGTCGAGCAGCAGTTCATCGGGCGAGCCGAGGGCGAAGGCCCAATCGGGGGTGACCTTGCCGAAGCCCATGATCTCGCGGCTCATCGAGTCGCGCCACGACACCATGTGGCACAGCCTCAGGATCGCCGCGATCGGATACCGCCAGCCGGCCGATTCGCGGACGCCCACACCCAGCTGGACCGCGACGCCCCCGCGCAAGCGGTTCACGGCGAGCAGGGGCGCGATGCGGAAGTAGCGCTTCGCGAATGCGGCACGCACCTCGGCCTCGCCGGTGTCGAACGCGTAGATGCCGTCCCCGTTCAGCAGCTGCCGCGACACGGCGCGGCGCCACTCCTTGGAGTCGCGCACGGGGGTGTCGTCGGGGTGCAGGCCCAGGCCGCTGATGTAGTCGTCGGACTTGTCCCCGACGTAGACGCGCAAGGGGGCGATGGTTCGCAGGTGGTCGAGGAATCCTCGACGCAGCACGGTGTCGCCGACGTTGTCGTACTGCCCCACCGCGGACACGAGGATGGTCATGCGAGCCCTTTCAGTTCCCGAGCAATCCATTCGGCGCTCTGTCGGGACCCTACTGAAGCGATGTTGCGCGGTGGTTACCGGCATACTCCAGACGAGCACCCGTTGCCGCGCTGTCTCGAGTGTGACAGACCCGAACCTGCCCGCGACCCCGTCGGACTCGCTGTTGCCCCGTTCGTAACAGCGTCGTAACCACGAGTTGGCACGGAGCGACCAAGATGGCTGATGACCGTCCCTCGGGCGCGACGGAGAGCAACACTCTCGTCGCGCTCTCCTGCCGTTTCCGAGACCGCGATTCCGCCTCGGAGGTGTTCATCGGATGGCAGCGACCGTTGCACTAGACGACGATCGGGGTGCGATCCCCTCACCGCTGCGCGCCGCAGCGGCGACACGGCCCCTTCGCTGGGAGCGCCGGTATGCACGTGCGCTCGTCGTGTCGGACGTCGTCCTCACGACCTTCGCTCTCGCGGTGGTGACCTTCCTCGTCCCGCACCCGTGGACGCTGCGTGTCGACGAAGCGCCGAGCGACGTGACGATCTGGGTCGTCATCGCCGCGATCGCGATCGCGATCTGGCTTCTGCTGTCGCTCTCGGGCAGCCGCAGCGCGCGCGTCGTGGGCGTCGGCAGCCAGGAGTACCGGGCGATCGTCCAATCGACGTTCCTGGCGTTCACGACGGCCGCACTGGTGGCCTATGTCTTCCAGCTGACGGGCCTCCACTTCGTCCTCGCCTTCGGCCTGTGCGCGACGATCGGCGTCCTGGTCCTCAGCCGCTGGGTGTGGCGCAAGTGGCTCGTCGCTCAGCGGAAGGCCGGCCGGATGTCGAACCGCGTGCTCCTCGTGGGCTCGGAGGAGTCGATCGCCTCGACCGCGCGCGACCTCCGCAAGACGCCTGCAGCAGGCCTCTACGTCGTCGGGGCCTGCACGTCGTCCGGTCGCGTGGCGGATCACATACCCGGGACGGACATCGCCGTCTCCGGATCGGTGTCGAACGTGATCCATGCGCTCACGCGCGTCGATGCGGACACCGTGCTCATCACGAGCGCCAACGAGCTGAGCACCGAAACGGTCCGCTCGCTGAGCTGGCAGCTCGAGCCGGGTCAGCAGCACCTCATCGTGGCGCCGAGCCTCACCGACATCGGCGGCCCGCGCCTGCACACCCGCCCCGTCTCGGGTCTCCCGCTCGTGCATGTGGAGACGCCGCGATACGCGGGCGGAAAGCTCTACGCGAAGCGCACGTTCGACATCTTCGCCAGTGGAGCCCTCATCCTCCTGCTCGCACCCGTCCTGCTCGTCGTCGCGGCCGCCGTGAAGGTCTCAAGCCCCGGAGGCGTCCTCTTCCGTCAGGAGCGCATCGGCCTGCGCGGCGAGAAGTTCTCCATGCTCAAGTTCCGCTCGATGTACATCGACGCCGAGGCACGCCTGGAAGAACTGTCCAAGTCGGCGGACCGCGACCGTGGGAACGACATCCTGTTCAAGATGCGGGACGACCCCCGCGTCACGAACGTGGGGAAGGTCCTGCGCCGGTTCAGCCTCGACGAGCTCCCGCAGCTGTTCAACGTCTTCCTCGGTGACATGGCCCTCGTCGGGCCGCGGCCGCCGCTCGAGCGCGAAGTCCGTCAGTACGCGGACACGGTCCACCGCCGGTTCCTCGTCAAGCCCGGCGTGACGGGTCTCTGGCAGGTGAGCGGGCGCAGCGACCTCGACTGGGATGAGACGGTCCGTCTCGACCTCTTCTACGTCGAGAACTGGACCCTCACCGGCGACCTGACCATCCTCCTCAAGACGGTCAAGGCCGTCTTGAAGAGCGAAGGGGCGTACTGAGTAAGACCCCGGCGACCCTCAGGCCGATATGACGTCGGACTGAGGGGCTGTCTGTTCCGCGGCACCGACCTGGTCGCGCACGGCTTCCTCGCGACGGAAGGCCGCAAGCTCTCGCTCGTGCTCTGCGGCGACGGCCACGCGGCCGAAGATGTAGCCGCCGACGACGGCGCAGACGGTCCAGACGGCCAGGACGCAGCCGACGATGACCAACACGGTCACAACGTCCATGAGAGACTCCCCGATGAGTCGATTCCGACACGGTCGATGCCGGGTCCGAAGGGAGCACACCCCGACGTCAAGGAGAGACTTTACTCGGTGCGCAGCCGCAGCTCCAGACGACGCCGGATCGGCTTCGGGAGGTTGTACACGCCGCCCAGCGGGCCGAGGAGGGCATTCAGGCCCAGCGACAGGCCGATGGCGACGGCCGTGAACAGGACGGCTGCGACGACGGCCGACGTGACGCCGGCCGGCACGAGAGGAACCAGCACCGCCAGCAGCATCGCGTGCGTGACGTAGATCGGAAGAGTCCTGCGGCCGACGCCGATGAAGGGTGCGGCGAGCCACCGCACGCGAGCGATCATCGCCGCGATGACGATGCAGGCCGCGACGCAGACCACCGACAGGCACACTCGGGCCGGGCCGGCGAGGGAGTCCGGGAGCAGCCCGAACAGCAGGATTCCGGCAGGGATCGCCAGCAGGGCTGCCACAAGCAGCCGGAGATCCGCCCGCGCGGCAAGGGACTTCCACGCATCGCTCAACCGCGCACCCAGGAGGAAGAACAGCAGATACAGCGCGATGGAGCGCCAGACCGGATTCCCGCCGGTGGGGATCAGATCGTAGGCGGCGAGGCCCGAGATCACCGCCGCGACGCCGAGCGGGAGCCAGACCGGCAGGCGACGGGTGAGCCTGCCGATGACGATGTAGAGGATGAGCGCGAAGAGGAACCAGAGGCCGTTCGTCGGCCACAGGGGTGACAGCAGGAACGCCTGCCACGGCTCGACGTCCCCGAGCGGCCACGGCACGAGGCTGAACCAGATCGCGCGGAGCAGCATCCACAGGAAGTAGACGTAGACCAGCAGCGCAAGGCGCGACGCCCACAGCGCGCGCCACGACCTCTGGATCGCGCGCGCGGCGAAGATGCCCGCGACGAGGAAGAACAACGGCATGCGGATGGCCGTGAGATACAGGTTCGCGGTGTCGAGCCAGCCGAGCTCCCACCCGCCCACCTCCATGAGCTGGAGCGTGTGGGCGAGCACGACGAGCATCATCGCGCCGCCACGCGCGACATCGGCCCAGCCCAGCCGCGGCTCAGCCACGCGGATCGTCCCCGACCTGTTCAGCGGGGGTCCGAGTCGGCCGAGCGCCGTCCGCGGGGACCGCGGGCTTCGTCCGGGATCGGAACGGGTACACGAACAGCCACGAGATGCGGGTCAGGTAGCGCGTGATGACGATCGAGAGCAGGATGACCGCCGTCGTCAGCAGCGTTATGAGGATCAGTCCGCGTCCGGGCAGGATCGCGTCGAGCTGCGGGAAGAGGGCGAGCGGGGCCACCAGCAGCGCGATCACGTAGATGTGGACGAGGTAGATGTTGAGCGTGCGGACACCGATGTAGTTGATCCACGAGAGCGGTCTGAGCCGAACGAGGTAGAACGCGAGCGCGAAGCCGGCGCTGACGGCCGCGACCTGGCCGACGAGCGCGACACCGGGGATGCGGATGACGGCCGGGACGATCACGATGACCGCCGAGATCGCGATGAACCCGAGCACGATGGCGATCGCGGACCTCGGGCGCACCTTCTCGACGGTGTCGTAGATCCGGCGGTGGAAATACGCGCCGATGACGAAGAACAGCAGGTACTCGGTCATCCGGTTGATGCCGACGTTGCGAGCGTCCAGGAGCCCCGACGAGGAGAGGACCGACAGCACGCCCGCCAGCGCGAGCAGCACCCACGGCGGCGCTTTGCGGAAGAGCCAAACGACCACCGTGAAGAGGAACAGCGCGTAGATGAACCAGTACGAGCTGATCGGCCAGACCAGGATGAGAAGCAGGGCCAGCGGATCCGAGGCCGCGCCGCCGGCGCCGTCGGAGCGCACGTTGGGTGCGACGGCGTAGAAGAGGAATCGGATGACCGACCACAGGACGTACAGATAGAGATACTGGCGCAGTCGTCGGCGCCACAGATCCGCGAAGGACCAGCTGCCGACCCGCGACTGGAACAGGCCGGAGATGAGGAAGAAGGCCGGCATCGGGAAGAGCTCGAGAACGAACTTGAGTCGCCCCGTGCCCGCTGACGCCATGTCTATCGAGTTCAGGAAAAGGGTCGTGTGATACGCGACGATCAGGATGATCGCCGCCCCCTTCGCGAAGTCGACCCACTCTCGTCGGCCGACCTCGGCGCGGATCAGCCCGCCGACGCGTCGCTTCGTGTCGCCCATGCCGGCGCCCCCTGTTCATTGACGGCGCGACGTGACGTGGACACGTCTCCCAATGCGCCGATTCTTTCGATGTTGGCTCGAGCAGCTGCCCGCGCCCGTTCCGCGCCCCGCGACACGAGGTCACGCGGTCCCTGTCCGTCGAGTGCCGTCTCGGCGACGGACACGATGGTCTCCGACATGCCGGCTCGAGGCGTGACACACAGCTCCGGCCACTCGAAGAGCCTCATGAGGCCCTCCACCTTCCCCTGCGATGCGAGCGTGATCGCCGGCGTCCCTCTCGACAGCGACATGACGGCAAGGTGCATGCGTCCCGTGATCGCGAGGCTCGCGTCGGCGGCGAGGGCCCGGATGACGGACGGTGCAAGGGTCTCCTCGACGAGCGTGACGCCCTGCGGACCGGTCGCCTCGAAGACGGCTCGGCACGCCGCGAGATCGTCCGCGCTGCTCCGCACGACATGCGGGAGGAGCACGACATGCAGCCCGCGCGCACGGAGCCAGTCCGCGACGGCCGCATACTCCGGCACCTGATCCACCTTGCGCGCGATGAGCCCGCTCGCGTTGACCAGGGCATACGGACGGGGCAGATCCCGCAGCGGTGAGGAGGGACGGAGGATGCGGTCGTCGGTGAAGACGATGTCGGCAGTCTCGACGACGCCCTCGATGCCGGCATCCCGTACCCGTGCCGCCGATGCCGGATCGCGCAGCATCAGACGCACTCCCGAAGCGCCGGCGCGGCGCAGCGCGGCCCACGCGGGCCGCGGTGCCGCGCCGTTCCAGCTGAAGCCCACCACGGTGGTGTCGAACCCGCGGGAGGCGGCGGCTTCGGCCAGGCTCGCGCGGCGCAGAGACGGGCGCAGGACGTAGACGCCGTCCATGATGTCCGCGCCGACGATGGAGACCGTCGCCGCGCCGTTGAGGAGCGCGCCCAGCTCGCGGACGTCGGCGTAATGCCCGGCGCCGTCCCCGTAGAGCAGGTTCGGCAGCGCGGCCAGGCGGACGTTCCCGGACAGATCCTCGGGCAGCACGAAGTCGTCGGGATTCCGCGTCACGACGATGACGGGACGGTCCGCCGCCGCGACGAACGCCTCGACCATCGCCTGATCGCCGATGTTGCCCGCGCCGGGAGGTGCGATGAGCACGTGGTGCGATGCGCCGGGCACGGGGGCCGCGGCCACGAGCGCTCGGCGGAATCGCCTGGCGCTCCATCCGGTGCGGTCGATGACCTCGCGCGGCACGCGGCGCAGCCGCCGCCACAGTCGACGCAGTTTCATCATCGCTCCTCTTGGGTGGTCGTGGTCGGGTCGGGCGCCGCCGCAGGGGTGCGACGGAAGTAGCGCCGAGCAGAGGCCATCGCGAGCACATCCCGGCGATAGGGCGGGAAGACGAGCGCGACGATCGCGAGCGCTGCCAGGAGGGTCACGAACCCGACGACGAGCCGCACGATGGCCTGCTCTTCGGGGATCGCGATGGTCGATGCGAACGAGACAGCCGCGGCGATCCCGTAGACGACGAGGGTTCGCAGGGAGCCGAGGAAGAGCCTCAGCGCCGGTGCGATGGATCCGCGGACGATCCAGAACGAGCCGATCGGCCACAGCAGCGCGTTGCCGACGGCGAACGCGATCGCGACCCCCTGGACACCCCAGATCGCGCCGACGACGATGAGCCCGATCACGAGCGGCCGCGACACGATCGTGTAGGTCAGGTACCGCTTCATCAGCCCTTGCGAGAGCACCACCCAGTAGGTCGCGTACGCGGCCGCCTGGAAGAAGCCGGCGATCGCGAGCACCTGGAAGATCGGAACGGACGGCGCCCACTGCGGTCCCAGCGAGATCGAGATGACGGCCGGAGCCTGCGCGATGCTGAAGGCGAGGATCAGGCTCACGAGGTTCAGGAGGATCGTCTGTCCGAACAGGATGAACTCGGCGTACCTCTTGGGCTGGTCCTGCAGTCGGGCGAGCGTCGGGAGCGCGACCCTGGTCGACGGCGCGTTCACCTGATTGAGCGGCAGCAGCATGAGCTGGAACGCCCGGTTGTAGTAGCCGAGGCTCTGCGCGCCGAACATGCGACCGATGACGAGCGAGTCCACATTGCGGCTGGCGTAGACCAGGAGCTGAGCCGTCACGAGGCCTCCGCCGAAGGTCAGGAGCGAGCGCATCGGCTCACCGCGCCGTGGAAGCCCCGGCAGCCAGCGTGCGAGGAACGGCAGGATGACGACCTGGAGGAACGCCTGGATGACCTGCTGCGCGACCAGAGCCCAATAGCCCCAACCCCAGAGCGCCAGCATGAGGGCGATGCCGAGCGCGCAGGCCTGAGCGAAGATCTCGACGCCCGCGAGCTGCCCGAATCGGAACCGGCGGTTGAGGTCGGCGCGGAACTGCGTCGCGATTCCGTTGAACAGGAATGTGGGCGCCAGAGCGAGCGTGACCCCGAGGAGGCGCGGGTCGCCGTAGAAGTCCGCGATCGGCACGGCGAGCGCCGCGACGATGGTCGTGAGCACGGCGCCGATTCCGACGTTGATCCAGAAGAGGTTCGTGCGCTGACCGACCGAGAGCGTCTTGGCCTGGATGGCTGCGCTCGACAGGCCGAAGTCCCTCAGGATCTCGCCGACTCCGATGATGGCGAGGACCATCGCGGTGACGCCGTAGTCCGTGGGCGAGAGGAGGCGAGCCAGCAGGACGATCCCCGCGAGCTGCAATGTGACGCGCAGGATCTGGCCGACGAGGGTGACCGCGGCACCGCGCGACGCGATCTTCCCGAGCCCGCGCTTCGGCTGCACCGACGTCATGCGGCGCACGCTCCTCGAGGAAGCGCGCCGCGGCGCGGGGCCCGCCGGAAGGCAAGGTCGAAGGAGGTCACGTCAGTCCTTTCGATCTGTCGGGGCGCCCCACCGTCGGGACTGGCGTGCGATGGTCAGATGGTGGCGCGGATCCTCGGCTCGCTCGCCTTCGCCTGCGCGAAGGCGGGCATCGGCTTCGGTGCGTCGGCGAAGGACGCGGCGCCGTGCGTGGCGATGATGACGAGGAAGCCCAGAATGACGTGCATCGCGCGGACGGCGTCGAGGGAGTTGAAGCCCGAGATCGCCACGACGTAGGCGATGATCGCCAGGACGATCCCGAGGTTGCCTCGCACCCATGCCTGCCACATGAGCGACGCCATCAGGAGGAGGAAGAGCAGGAGGCCGGGGATGCCGACGCTGATCAGGAGCTGGAGCATCGAGTTCTCGATGATGATGTCGTCGAACAGGCGCCCGGTCACACCGGAGGTGCCGGGGCCCGTGCCGAGCCAGCCCGAGACCTGCGATGCCTGCAGCGCGACCTCGATCGCGCGGTCGCGCACACCCGCCGACAGCTGCGACTCGATCGAGCCCGCACGTTGGACGAGGGGCCCGAAGTTCAGGACCAGCACGCCGCCGACAACGGTGATGCCGAGCAGCTGGAGCCAGCGGGTGACGTTCTTCCAGCCGATGAAGACGGGACCGATCAGCAGTGCGAAACCCACCGCGACGCCGATCGCGGCGATGGCTCCGCGAGACACGGTCATCACGACGCCTGCCGCCGCCAACGCTCCGCAGACCAGCGCCCAGCGCCGGCCCGAGACGAGCCACGTGCCGATCCCGAGGGCGGCGGGGATCGTGAGGAACGCCGAGGCGAAGAGCGGGTGGGAGAACGCGGCACGCGCACGGTAGACCGAGAACATGAAGTCGTCGCCGCCGCCTACGAGGAGCCCGTAGATCGGGGAGGTGCCGAGCGTCCCCTCCACCAGGAGGTAGCCGCCGACGATCGCACCGAGGACGAGGAACACCCGCGCGAGCAATCGGGCCTCTGCTCGAGCATCGAACACGAGCAGCGGCAGGAGCACGCTCACGACGAAGCTGAGCGTCCAGCCGAGAGTCGTCTCGCTGATGCCGCCGAGGACCGTGCTGATCCCCAGCCAGACTGCGAGCAGTCCGGCGGTCGCGTAGACGGCGAAGCGCGGGCCCATGCGATCGTGATCCGGGAGCGGGGCCTCGTCACCAGGCGGGCGCTGGCCGAGCACGAAGCGACGGAACACCCAGATGCCCATGAGGATCGCAAGAGGCGGGAGCGCGTTGAACGGTCCGTCGTTCGGGATGAGCCGCGTCGGCACGAGCGCCAGCACGGCCAGCGCGAGGGCCGGAAGCGTGTGAACGGGCAGCGCGAACGCCAGGACGCCCACCACGGCGAGCACGGGAAGGGCGACCGCGAGTTCGATCGACGGCTCGGCGACCGCGAGCAGGGCGGCGGTCGTCAAGGCTGCGAGCACGAGTGCCGCGAGAACCGCGCCGAGGATCTGGAGCCGTCCCCGCGCGCTGCGTCGCACAACGAGATGGCCCTTGGCCGTCATACCTCTGCGGCTCCTCGGCTCCGGGCGAGTGGCGGCCGGAGGTGGTGCTTCGTGTGCATGGCCATGACGCTATCCCCCTCACATGAAGACTCTGTTTCGTACCAATTAATCCTGGCCGTCGATCTGGACCGCCCCTCGGCACGCTCTGGGCTTCGTCGACGCGACTCCGCCGTCCGAGGGGATTTCAAGTCTGTTAATTGTTGGTGAAACGGCGCCTGCGCCGCCGTCGCGCTCCGTAATCTCGGCCTCGAGAGTTGTTGCGCCGATGGGGTCACGGGACTCCCCGCGCGAACGAATCATCGGATTCGCGCGGGAACTGATCCGAACCCTGGATGGGCCATGACCTCTGACGCATTTCCGAGAATCACGAGCGGCAGGCTCGGGTGGGCGGATTTCGCGCGCGGTGCGGCCATCGTCTGCGTGGTCTACTTCCACGCGACGCTGTTCCTCGGCACGGTCGGAATCGACCAGACGCTCGGGCGCGTGAAGCTCGCGCTCGAGCTCTTCCCGCTCCCTGCGTTCTTCTTGATCGCCGGCATCTTCAGCGCGCGCAGCATCCTGGACGGCTCTTTCCGCGACCTCGTGCTCAAGCGGCTGCTCCCACTCGGCTACGTCTACGTCCTGTGGTCCGTGCTGCGCTTCGCCCTGTTCGCGGCGTTCCCCGCGCTCCCCTCCCGCGAGACCGACATCGCGCCGACCGACCCGATGTCCCTCGTTCTGCTGCCGGCGCTTCCCGCGAGCCTGTACTGGTTCCTGTACGCGCTCCTGCTGTTCACGATCGTGATGAGACTCGTCCGTCGACTTCGTCGGTGGATCGTCCTGACCGCCGCGGCGGTCCTGTCGACGCTGTTCACGACGGGCGTCGTCAATACCTCGACGATCGCGTGGGACCGGATCGGCGCCCTCCTCTTCTTCTTCGCTGCTGGGGTCCTCATGAGCCGCGAGATCATCGCCGCCATGAGTCGCGCCCGGGCACATCACCTCGTCTTCGCGGTGGCCGGCTATGCAGCGATCGTCGCGGTGCTGTTCTTCTTCCGCGGGGCGTCACGCGTGCCGTTCGTCGTGCTGGCGGGTCAGTGCCTCGCCGTCGCTGCGGCACTGCTCATCTCGAGACAGCTCGTCAAGGTGCCGATGCTGGGCTTCGTGTCGTCGATCGGCCGTACGTCGCTGCCGATCTATCTCGTTCACATCCTCGTCATCCCGCCGATCGCGTACGCACTGGGACTCGTCGACCCCGACTGGCCCGCCGTGGTCAACATCACCGTCACGGTCGCGGTGACGACCGTCGCCCTGCTCGCCGGCTACGGTCTCCAGGCACTCGCCTTCCGAGCACCCTGGCTTCTCGCCCCCATCCTCCGAGTCCGCTCCCGCGGTCGTCCCGATGCACAATCGGAACGGCACCCGACGAGATCGACCGCTCGATACCGGCAGAATTGAGAACGTTGAGAACGAGGAGACCCATGAAACTCTCTGTCATCGGATGCGGCTACCTCGGCGCGGTGCACGCCGCTGCCATGGCGTCGATCGGACACGAGGTCGTCGGCATCGATGTCGACGAGAGCAAGATCGCGACACTCTCGAAGGGCCTCGCGCCGTTCTTCGAGCCCGGATTGCAGGAGATCCTCGAAGAGGGCATCGCGTCGGGCCGCCTGAGCTTCACGACCGACATGTCCGCGGCATCCGGCGCCAAGGTCCACTTCATCGGCGTCGGCACGCCTCAGCAGAAGGACGGGTACGCCGCCGACCTCACGTACGTCAACGCCGCGGTCGACGGGCTCCTCCCGTACCTCGCTCCGGGCGACATCGTGGCGGGCAAGTCGACGGTCCCCGTCGGGACGGCCGCGAACCTCGCCGAGCGCGTGACCCCGACCGGCGCGACGCTCGTGTGGAACCCCGAGTTCCTCCGCGAGGGCTTCGCCGTCCAGGACACGGTCGACCCCGACCGTCTCGTCGCGGGCGTCCCCGCCGGCGAGGAGGGCGAGACCGCCGCCGACATCCTGCGCGAGGTCTACCACCCGTCCGTCGCGAAGAACACGCCCTTCATCGTCACCGACTACGCGACGGCCGAGCTCGTTAAGGTCTCGGCGAACGCGTTCCTGGCGACCAAGATCTCGTTCATCAACGCGATGGCCGAGATCGCGGAGGTCACGGGTGCCGACGTCACGCAGCTCGCGGATGCGATCGGGCACGACGCGCGCATCGGACGCCGCTTCCTCGGCGCCGGCATCGGCTTCGGCGGCGGCTGCCTCCCGAAGGACATCCGCGCGTTCTCGGCCCGGGCCGAGGAGCTCGGCCGCGGCGAGTCCGTCAACTTCCTCCGCGAGGTCGACGCCATCAACCTGCGCCGTCGCGACCGGGCAGTCGAGCTCGTCGTCGACGCGCTGGGGGGCACGGTCTTCGAGAAGAAGGTCGCCGTCCTCGGCGCGGCGTTCAAGCCGCACAGCGACGACATCCGCGACTCCCCCGCACTCGACGTCGCCGTGCGTCTCAAGGGTCTCGGCGCCGACGTCGTCGTGACCGACCCGGCCGCGATCGAGAACGCCAAGCGCGTGCACCCGCAGCTGACGTACAACGAGGATCTCGACGAGACGCTCCGCGATGCGGACGCCGTCATCGTCGTGACCGAGTGGGACGAGTGGCGCCGCGAGCTCGCCCCCGAGCACGCCGCCTCGCTCGTCGCGAACACGATCGTCGTCGACGGCCGCAACTGCCTCGACGCCGCCGCATGGCGCGACGCCGGCTGGACCTACTTCGGAATGGGCCGCCCCTAGCTCCGTTCTTCGGGCAGCACTCGACCGCACCGCTTCCGGCAGGCGATTGGCGGGCGACTGCGCACGCCGTAGACTCGGCCGCAGCATGTCTCGTGCCCTTCGCAGCGTCGTATCGGCGACGGTTCTCGCCGCCGCCGTCCTCGTCGTGTCCGCTCTCCTCCACATCGCAGCGCCGACCGCGCGCGCCGACACGATCTACCCTCCGTCGGGCTCGTGCACGACGAGTCCCGCGACGATCGCGCCCGGCGGCACGCTGAGCTTCCAATGCGCCGCCGCCACGTTCTCGGCCGACGAGGATGTCACGATCACGGTGACCGGCGAGAACGGCGGGGGCGCCGTCATCGGCATGATCAAGCTCGCGATCTCGACCGCGAGCGGCCACGCGACGTCCGCGGCCGACGGATCGCTCCCCGCCGTGGACATCACCTTCCCCACGGACGCGCGGGGCACCTACAACATCGAGGCCATCTCGCCCACCTCGGCCGGTGGGACCGCCGCCGTCACCGTCACGAACCCTGACGGCTCCCTGCCGATCACGGGCCTGGACTCGGGCACCCTGACGGGTTTGTGGATCGGCGGTGCGCTGCTGCTCCTCGCAGGCGCGGCGCTGGCCGTCGTCGCCGTCATCCGGCGCCGGCGCGGATCGGCCTGACCGACCCGTCAGGCGACGTCGATCTCGGCTTCCTCGCCCGCCGCCTTGGCCTTCGGCGTGGGGTTCGCCGTCACGAGGATCGGCAGGTGGTCGGAGAGGCCCTGCGGAAGGGTCGTGACCTTGTCGATCGAGAAGCCGACCGAGGTCGCGAAGTCGTAGTGACCGCGGAAGAAGCGGTAGCGCGTGTACGTGTGCGCGTCGCTGAGCGTCAGCTCGTACCCGTGCTCGCGCACCTTCTGCCCGAGGTTCTCCTTGAAGACGGGGTAGTTGTAGTCGCCCACCATGAGGATCGGGAGAGCCTCGCCGAGTCCGCCGAGCTCCGTCAGCGCCGTGCGGATCTGATGCCGTCGCAGCGAGTTGAGCGCCGTGAGCGGAGCGGCGTGGAACGACGCCACGATGAACTCGCGATTGTGGTCGATGTCGTACAGCCGGACGCCCAGCATCCGCTCTTCGGCGGGCTTGAGCACGCGATCGTGGAGCGACTTCTTGAGCGCCATCGACCGCACCTCCTGGGCACGGTAAGTGTTGTCGCGATAGTAGACGGCCAGGCCGAGCCGGTTGCGCTGCGTCGAGTCGGCCAGCCGCAGGCCCGAGATCGACTCGGGGATGTCGGTCGTGTCGGCCTCCTGAAGGCACAGCACGTCGACACCGTGCCGCTCGACGAGGGCCGCGAGTTCGCGCGCGGCCCTGTGCTTGCGGAGGTTGTACGAGATGAGCTTCAGCATGCTCGTTCCAGATTAGGACGACGGCGTTGCCTGCGGGTGTCCTCTTGACGAAGCGCTGAGGTGTTCACCACGAACCCCCAGGATTCGGTGCGCTGCGGCGAACAGGCCTGCGCAGAGTGGACTGCGATTGCGCATTGCGGCGCGGTCCATCCTCGTCGCGACAGCGGTCTGCGATAGTCGCACCACAGCGCCGGACTTCGGCACTCGCAGACCCGATCTCGCGAGCGCCGGCTGGGGGCCCGTCGCTGGACCGGGGCCCGGGCACTCGCCGGCGTCCCTTCGCACAGCGTCTCGCCGCGCTTTCGAGCATCGTCGCTGGGGGTTCAGGAGCTTGTCATGGGGGGCTCGCGGCCCGGTGCCGCGCGATGACGAAGGGGCGGATGCTGTGCCGCTCGCAGGCTTTCGGGCTGGAGGCGGCCGCGGCGATCGTGGGGGCGATCATCGCTGGGCCGCGCGGGCGCCCCAGGCGTACTTGGGAACGTCTGGGTCCGTGTCGGCGGTGGCGGGCTGGGGTGCCGATCGTGCCCGCCGCCGCCGACCATATGCGGGGACCGACCGTCCACGCATCGGAGTTCTGCCGGGGCCGGCGCACGTCGGGAACGCCGGTCCCGGCAGGCGTCACTCCCGGTCGCGGCGCGCGCGGGTCTGATCCGCACGGGCGGCCAGAAGCGCATCCTCGGGGTAGCCGACCGCAGTGAGTGTGAGCCCGCGCGCCGCCAGGACCTTCACCTCGGGCACGCGCTCGAGGCCGTCGCGGATCGATGCGACGTCCTCGATGTCGAGCCGCCCCTCGCCCACGGCGACGCAGGCGCCGACGAGCGCCCGGACCATCGAGTGGCAGAAGGCGTCGGCCTTGACGTTGGCCATGAGCACGCCGTCGGCCACCGCGCGGCGCCAGTCGAATTCGAGGAGCGTCCGGATCGTCGTCGCCTCTTCGCGCGGCTTGCAGTACGCGGCGAAGTCGTGGAGCCCCGTGAGACTGCGGGCTGCGGCATCCATCGCCTCGACGTCGAGGTCCGCGCGCACCGACGTCGTCCGCAGCCGCTCGAGCGGGTCGTAGCCCGCGATGCGGTCCGCGATCCGGTATTCGTAGCGCCGCCATACGGCCGAGAAGCGCGCGTCGAAGCCATCGGGAGCGATCGCCGTGCGCTGAACGGTGACGTCGGAATACGCACCCAGCACGCCGCGCAGTCGCGGTGCGAGCCGCTCGGCGGGGGTGGGCGGAGAGGCGGATGCCGCGTCCCCCCGCGCAGGGCGAGCCGTGAGCCGCGCGAGCTGGGCCTCGTCGAGGTCGAGGTGGGCGACCTGTCCCGAGGCGTGGACGCCCGCATCGGTGCGTCCCGCCACGACGAGCCGCGGCTCACCCCCGAGGACGCGCGCGATCGCGTCCTCGAGCGTGCCCTGCACCGACCGGAGGCCCGGCTGCCGCGCCCAGCCCCGGAACTGGGTGCCGTCGTAGGCGATGTCGAGGCGGATCCGCACCCGCCAAGCCTATGGCTCGTTCAGCCCATCACCCGGCGCGTCGGGTCGAGCCGCTCGCCCACCGCCTCGAGCGCCGACCGCGCGAGCCGGACGCGGTTGTCGTTCTCCCGGACGACCTCGCGGGCGAGCGACGGATGCTCCCGGACGATGTCGTCGAGGACGCGGACGGGGATGCTCACGACCTCGACCTCGGTGAGGGCGACGGCGCGCGAGATCGTCCGCGTGCGGGTCAGAGCAGTGAGCCCCACGGCGTCGTCGCGGCCGAGCTCGGTGATCTGGACGAACCCCGCATCGTCGGTCGGCACGCCGAGCATGACCCGCCCCACGAGGATGAACCGCGTCGCCTGCGGCACGGCGCCCGGGCGCAGCAGCACCTCGCCCTGCGCGAAGCGTTCGAGCCTTGCCGTGTCGGCGAGGGCCTCCGCGTCGGCCGGACGCAGGCTCAGCGCGGGGGCGATCTGCCGGAGCCCGGCGAGCAGCCGGTCGGGCGTGTTCCAGTCGTCCGTCACATCGCCGTCCAGGTGCAGGTCGGCCCGTCGCGCGGCATACCAGAGCCGCGTCGTGAAGGCATCGAGGACCACGCCCTCGTCGCCCGGGGACTGCAGCGGGATCGACACCTGGTACTTCGCCCCGCCCGCCGTCGACACCGACGGATCGCGGTCCGGCGCGACGAGCGGGATGTCGCGCGCGACGTCCATCAGCATGTCGCGGACGCGCAGCGGCGGATCGTCCGTCGAGAAGGAGACGTCCTTCGTCGCGGCGTAGGGCTCGGAGGCGCGGCTGAGATTCGTGAACGAGCCCTCGGCGAGCTCGGCCGTCGGCATCACGACGATGCCGTTTCCGGTGTCCAGGTGCACGGCGCGCCAGTTGACCTCGATGATCTGGCCGCGCGTGCCACCCGTCTCGATCCAGTCGCCGAGCTGGAAGGGCGACTCGAAGATGAGGAAGAGACCCGACACGATCGAGCCGACGGCGTTCTGCAGCGCCAGGCCGACGACGATCGACGTGATGCCGAGGGCTGCGAAGACGCCCGCGACATCGGCATCCCACACCCACCAGAACACGAGCGCGATGCCGACGATGATGAACACGAAGCGGATGAGGTCGCTGAAGATCGTGGGGAACCGGTCCCGCCAGGAGCCCTTTTCGGCGCGGTGGAAGACGAGGTGGTTGATCGCGTTGATCGTCACGACGATGACGAGCAGGCCGAACACCGTCCAGATGACCTTGGGCCAGGTGCCCGAGCCCTCCCACGCGCCGGGCTGGCTCAGCAGCACCAGGACGCCCGCGACGGGCACGAGGTAGTTGCGCACCATCAGGACGATGGGTGCGGCGCGACTGCCTTTTCGCACGAGCATGTTCGACAGCTCGGTGAGCCCGATGAGCACGAGCGGAAGCCCGACCGAGACGATGACCGCGGGCCAGAACCACGGCTGCGACGTGATGTCGTTCATCAGGCGACGCTCATCCCTCGATGACCGGCACGCCGGTCTCCACCCGCCACACGCGCTGACTGCCGCTCTTGGTCGTCACCTCGCCTGCCGGCACGACCGTGATCGTGTCCGGGATGCGGTCGGCGACGCGCTGCGTGATGTAGATGCCCGCCTCGTCGTAGTCGCCCTGGACGCGGTAGGCGAGGTTCACAGCATCCCCCCACATGTCGTAGACGATGCGCGCCCGCCCGATGAGGCCGCTCGTCACCTGTCCCGAGTCCAAGCCCGCGCGCAGGTCGAGCTCGATGTCCTGCTGAGCGGAGTAGCGCTCCAGGATCGTGTGCAGCTCGATCGCGAACTCGACGGCGCGGCGGGCGTTGTCGACGCGGGGCGTGCCGAGCCCGACGCTCGCGACGTAGGACTGGCGGGTCGTGCGGACGCGCTCGACGCCGTAGCGCTCGGCGGCCTCGTCGAAGATGCGGATGAGGTCGTTCAGCCGTGTGACGGCCTCCTCCGACGAGAGCGTCAGCGCGAGCTCCTCGAAGCCCACGATGTCGGCGAAGATCACCGTGACGTCGTCGTTGTCCTGCGTGATCGCGTCGTCGCCGTGCTTGTATCGGTCCGCGATGCCCTCGGGCATGAAGGAGCGGAGGAGCGCCTCGTTGGCCTTCTCCTGCTGCTCGATGAGGTTGGACTTGACCTGCAGGCTCCGGCTCATGTCGTTGAAGGCCCCGGCGACGTCGGCGAGCTCGTCGCTCGAGCCGGCATCCACCTGCACGCCCTCCTCGCCCGCCGCGATCCGCTGCGCCGCGAGCTTGAGCCGCCGCAGCGGCCGGACGAACACCTGCGCGAGGACGAGCGAGAGCAGGCAGACGAAGATGATCATGCCCGCCGTGGAGAGGATGAGGTTGCGCGTGAAGTCCTCGACGGGCGCCATCGCCTCGTTGTACGCCTCCTGCGCGACGATGACCCACGACAGTCCGTCGACGCTCAGCGGCGCGAACGCCGTGATGGCCTCACGGCCGAGGTAGTCGCGCTGCACGATCGCGCCGTTCTCGCCCGACTGGGCGCGTTCGATCGCCTCGCCGGCGACGACCTGCTGAAGGAGCGTGTTGCCGTTCTGGACGCTCAGCGCCGCGGCCGCGGGCGCGAGTCCGGCCGCCACCGCGGCATCCGCGTACGAGTCCGGAGAGGACTGCAGCTCGCGCGAGATCGAGCGCATCGTGCCGTCCTCGCCGACGAGGTACGTCTCGCCCGTCTGACCCAGCCCGTTGTCGGCCCACGCGCCGCTGACCGTCATGACCTCGTCGATGCGGTCGATGGGCAGCTCGATCGCGAGCGCTCCGACGATCTGGTCGTCGACGGCGATCGGCGTGACGGCCCATCCCGCCGGGTTGCCGAGGCTCGGGCTGTAGGCCGCGAAATCGGCCAGGACGACGTCACCGACGATGTTCCGGCTCATGACCTCGCGGTACGCATCGGCGAGGTTGGACAGCCGGTAGGGGCCGTCGAGCAGGTTCGCCCCGAGATCGACGCCCTTGAAGGCCGTGTAGACGACGTTCCCCTGCGTGTCGAGCATGAGGACGTCTTCGAAGCGGTGCAGCTCCGTCATCGACCGGTAGTAGTCGTGGTACTTCGCGTGCGCGGCCGACCAGGCGCTTCCGTCGCCCGCGTCGTCGATGAGGATCGCGTCCTCCCACGACCCGTACGGGATGACGTAGTGGTACTGGAGGTAGCGCGCCGCGGCGTCCTGAGGCGCGAACGCGGAGCCGTCGACGTCTTCGCCCGTCGCCTCCTCGAGCTGCGTCGCGAACGTCTCGTCGTAGTAGTCGTCGACGGCGTCGGAGGCCTCGGGGTCGAGCTGACCGTCCTCGAGCTGCCCGAACCCCTCCGTGAAGGCGACGACAGCCTGCTTGCTCGTGTCGTTCTTGGCGCTGAGCCGCACGGAGTTCTCGATCGTCCCGAACAGCGCGACGACCTCGCGCGCGCGGTTCTCGCGGATCTCGACGAGCTTCTCCGTCGCGATCGCGCGCAGCGCCTGCGTGCCGTTGACGTAGCCGATGACGCCCACGACGATGCTCGACAGCACGCTGACCGACAGGAGCATGATGAGCAGGATCGAGTAGATCGACAGACCGGCACGCCGACGGGGCCGCGGTGCGCCCACCCACTGGGCTCCTCCCGCCGCCGCCTCGATCCCGTCGGACTCCACCGTCCGCTCATCGGAACTGCGCGTGACGCACGCTCCCCTGTACCCCACGCCCCCGGCCCCCGGAGGCTGGGCTCAGGATAGCGGCACGATCGCCTCGCGGGGTAGGCGCGGCTGTGACCTGTGTTGCAGATGTGACCTGCGCAACCCCCTGGAACGGCGAGACCCGCGGGCCCCTGGGGGCACGCGGGTCTCGCGATACGGGATGCCGGTGACCCGGCGCAGCCGGATTACTCGGCCTTCTCCTCGACGGCGTCTTCGGCGGCGGCCTCGGCGGCAGCGCCCTCGTCCTGCGACTCGGCACCGGCCTCGGCGGCCTCGTCAGCGGCCTCGACCTCGGCGGTCTCGGCGGCCTCGTCCTCGGCGGGCTCCTCGGCGACCGGCGCGGCAGCGGCGGCCGGAGCGGCCTTCTTGGCCTTGGCCTTCGGCGTCACGGGCTCGAGGACGAGCTCGATGACGGCCATGGGCGCGTTGTCGCCCTTGCGGTTGCCGATCTTGGTGATGCGCGTGTAGCCGCCCTCGCGCTCCGCGACGAGCGGGGCGATCTCGGTGAAGAGCGTGTGCACGACTTCCTTGTCACCGATGACCGAGAGCACCCGGCGACGGGCGTGCAGGTCGCCGCGCTTGGCGAACGTGATGAGGCGCTCCGCGAGCGGACGGACGCGCTTGGCCTTCGTCTCGGTCGTCTGGATCGACTTGTGCGTGAAGAGGGCCGCGGCGAGGTTCGCAAGCAGCAGGCGCTCGTGGGCGGGGCCGCCTCCGAGGCGGGGACCCTTCGTGGGCTTGGGCATATCAGTTACTCCAGTGGGAAAAAGTCGGGCTCAGAGGATGCTCGGCCCGGCCGCGCGGCCGGGCCTGCGGCATCCGATCAGAGGTTCTCGTCGTCGTAGCCGCCGTAGAAGTGCGCGCCGTCGAACCCGGGGACCGAGTCCTTCAGCGACAGGCCGAGCGAGACGAGCTTGTCGCGCACCTCATCGACCGACTTCTGACCGAAGTTGCGGATGTTCATGAGCTGCGTCTCCGACAGGGCGACGAGCTCCGAGACCGTGTTGATGCCCTCGCGCTTGAGGCAGTTGTACGAGCGGACCGACAGGTCGAGGTCCTCGATCGGCATCGACAGCTCGTTCGAGAGCACCGTCTCGACCGGCGCGGGGCCGATCTCGATGCCCTCGGCCTCGACGTTCAGCTCGCGCGCGAGACCGAACAGCTCGGTCAGCGTGCGGCCGGCCGACGCGACGGCGTCGCGCGGCGCGATCGACGGCTTGGTCTCGACGTCCAGGACGAGCTTGTCGAAGTCGGTGCGCTCACCGGCACGGGTGGCGTCGACGCGGTAGCTGACCTTGAGCACGGGCGAGTAGATCGAGTCGACCGGGATCTGGCCGGCCTCGGCGTACTCGTTGCGGTTCTGCGTCGCCGAGACGTACCCGCGACCGCGCTCGATCGTGAGCTCGAGCTCGAACTTGGCGGTGTCGTTGAGGGTCGCGATGACCAGCTCGGGGTTGTGCACCTCGACGCCCGCGGGGGCGGAGATGTCGGCCGCCGTGACCTCGCCGGACCCCGTCTTGCGCAGGTACGCCGTGATGGGCTCGTCGCGCTCGCTCGAGACGACGAGCTGCTTGATGTTGAGGATGATCTCGGTGACATCCTCCTTGACACCCGGAATGGTGCTGAACTCGTGGAGGACGCCGTCGATGCGGATGCTCGTGACGGCCGCGCCGGGGATCGACGAGAGAAGGCTGCGACGCAGCGCGTTGCCGATCGTGTAGCCGAAGCCGGGCTCCAGCGGCTCGATGACGAAGCGGCTGCGGAACTCCCCGATCTTCTCCTCGGTCAGGGTGGGACGCTGTGCGATGAGCACTATGTGTTCCTTTCGATCACGTGCCCGCTATATGACACGTGCGGTGAGTGAGGTGTTGAGTTTTACTCGGGATGCCTCGAAGCGAGGCACCGTAAGCGTGCGGTAGCCGGGGCACCTGTGCAGGTGCCCCGGCTCCGGAAAGATCAGACGCGGCGGCGCTTGGGGGGACGGCAGCCGTTGTGAGCCTGGGGCGTGACGTCCTGGATCGAGCCCACCTCGAGGCCGGCGGCCTGCAGCGAGCGGATCGCGGTCTCGCGACCCGAGCCCGGGCCCTTCACGAAGACGTCGACCTTCTTGACACCGTGCTCCTGCGCCTGGCGGGCAGCGGACTCCGCGGCCATGCCGGCGGCGTACGGCGTCGACTTGCGCGAGCCCTTGAAGCCCACGCCACCCGACGACGCCCAGCTGATGACGGCGCCCGACGGGTCGGTGATCGAGACGATCGTGTTGTTGAACGTCGACTTGATGTGGGCCTGGCCCAGCGCGATGTTCTTCTTCTCCTTGCGGCGCGGCTTGCGCGCGGCGGTCTTGGCCTGTGCCATTGCTTTGCTCTCCTAAACCTTCGGGCCCGCGATTACTTGCGGCCGGCCTTCTTCTTGCCGGCGACGGTGCGCTTCGGGCCCTTGCGGGTACGCGCGTTCGTCTTCGTGCGCTGACCGCGCACGGGGAGGCCGCGGCGGTGGCGCAGGCCCTCGTAGGAGCCGATCTCGACCTTGCGGCGGATGTCGGCGGCCACCTCACGGCGGAGGTCACCCTCGACCTTGTAGTTGGCCTCGATGTAGTCGCGGAGCGCGATGAGCTGGTCGTCGCTGAGGTCCTTGACGCGGATGTTCTCGTCGATCTCCGTCGCTGCGAGGATCTCGTTCGAGCGGGTACGGCCAACGCCGTAGATGTAGGTAAGGGCGATCACCACGCGCTTGTCGCGCGGGATGTCGACGCCGGCAAGACGTGCCATGCGGCTCTCCTAGGAGTGAGTGGAGGTGTGGAGCAGGATCGGTGCCCGGGCCTCCGCCCGAGGTGTCCCCCGCTCTCGCGGGATCTGATCCTGCCTGTATGCGTATTCAGTTATGAGTTCACGGGCTGCGTGCTGCGCAGCATCCGATCAGCCCTGGCGCTGCTTGTGACGCGGGTTGCTCTTGCAGATCACCATGACGCGGCCGTGGCGGCGGATGACCTTGCAGTGGTCGCAGATGGGCTTGACGGAGGGGTTGACCTTCATGATGTTTCCTTTTCGCTGTCTTCACCGGGCAGGCGCGAGCGCCTGGGGTGTTACTTCCCGACCGGACTAGCGGTAGCGATAGACGATGCGGCCGCGGGTGAGGTCGTAGGGGCTGAGCTCCACGACGACGCGGTCCTCGGGGATGATGCGGATGTAGTTCTGCCGCATCTTGCCGGAGATCGTGGCGAGCACCTTGTGTCCGTTGGTGAGCTCAACGCGGAACATCGCGTTGGGCAGCGCCTCCGACACTGTGCCTTCGATCTCGATGACACCGTCTTTCTTGGCCATAGCCTCGCTAACGCTTCTGCAGACCGGTCGGTCTGCGGTGGATGGGTGGTTCGGTGCCGGGACACGCCAATACAGGCGCAACGCACCAAAGGACAAGCATACGTGATAAAGGGGGACCCGGCAAGCCGAGTCCCCCTTGCCGGACGCTCAGCCCTGCAGCGCGTCGACGATGTCGGCCTGCGGGTCGCCCGTGAGCTCGACGAACTCGTCGTTCAGGAGGACCGTGGGGGTGCCGATGCCGCCCGCGCCGGGCTTGACGGGGGTCTCGTCGGTCATCGCCGTGACGTACTTCGAGTAGCGGCCGTCGTTGACGCAGTCGTCGATGCCTGTCACGCCGACCCCCGACGCGATGTCGAGGATCTGCTCGTCGGTCAGGCCCGTCGAGCCCTCCTCGGGCTGGTTCTCGTACATCGCCTGCAGGAACGGAAGGGACGCGTCGGCATCCGCCACCGCGACGCAGTACATCGCGTTGGCAGCGCGCGTCGAGAACTCCGTGCCCTGCGATGCGCGGTCGAGGATCGAGATCGGGTGGATGTTGAGGGTGATCGAGCCGTCGTCGACGAGCCCTTCGATGGTCTCGCCGTACAGCTGCTCGAACTGGTTGCAGACGGGGCACATGAAGTCGATGTACGTGTCGAGCTGGTCGGGACCGTCGCCGACCATGATCGCGCCCGTGTCTGCGTTGATGTTCGATGCCTCGGGCGCCTCGCCGGGCCCCGACGCTGCGCTGTTCATCCAGATGACGAGTCCGGCCACGACGACGAGCGCGACGACGACGCCGACGCTGATCCAGATCGCGAACCAGTTGACCTTGCGCTGCTGAGCCATGGCTCTCCTCTTATCCCACAGGCACGGGAGTCACGCCGAAGGGCGCGAGTCCCGCCTTGCCGCCGTCCGGCGACGTGAACACCCAGATGCCGTCCTCGTGTACAGCGACGCTGTGCTCCCAGTGCGAGCCGGCCGTGCCGTCGACCGTCGAGACGGTCCATCCGTCGTCCTCGACCAGCGTCTCCTGGTCGCCGATGACGACCATCGGCTCGATCGCGAGCGCGAGTCCGGGACGCACCTCGGGTCCCGGGTCTGCGACGCGGTAGTTGAAGACCGACGGCGACTCGTGCATCTTGCGGCCGATGCCGTGGCCCACGTAGTCGCGCAGGATGCCGTAGCCGTGGCCGGACCCGTCGATGTGGTCCTGGATGGCCGCGCCGACCTCTGCGAGGTTGCGCGCCGACGCGAGCGCCGCGATGCCGGCCCAGAGGGACCCCTCCGTCACGCGCGAGAGCTCCTCGCGCTCCGCGACGAGCTCGGGCCGCGACGGATCGGGCACGACGATCGTGAAGGCCGAGTCGCCGTTCCACCCCTGGTACTCCGCGCCCGCGTCGATCGACAGGATGTCGCCCGGCTCGAGCGCCCGAGAGGACGGGATGCCGTGCACGACCTGCTCGTTGACCGAGGCGCAGATCGTGTGGCGGTAGCCGCGGACGAGCTGGAAGTTCGAGCGCGCGCCGCGGGAGCGGATGACGTCGTTCGCGACAGCATCCAGCTCCTGCGTGGTCACTCCGGGGGCGACCAGAGCGCGGACAGCGTCCAGGGCCGCCGCCGTGATGAGGCCCGGCTCCACCATCGACCGCAGCTGGGCGGGCGACTTGTAGATGGAGCGGCGCAGTGCCACCACGTCAGGCTGCGGCCGAGCGCGCGAGGCCTCGCGCGTGGAGGGCCGCGATGATCCGGTCGGTGATCTCGTCGAGCGATCCGACGCCGTCGACCTCGTCGACGATGCCGCGCTCGCCGTACACCTCGAGGATCGGCGCCGTCTCGGTCTCGTAGATCGACAGCCGCGCCGCGATGACCTCGTCGGTGTCGTCGGCGCGTCCCTGCTCAGCGGCGCGCTTGTGCAGACGCGCGATGCTCTCCTCACGCGACACGGCCAGGACGACCACGGCGTCCAGCGCCTCGTCCCGCGACGAGAGGAACTCGTCGAGGTGCCGCACCTGCGCGAGGTTGCGGGGGTAGCCGTCCAAGAGGAAGCCCGCCGCCGCATCGGGCTGCGCGAGGCGGTCGCGGACGACGGCGCTCGTCAGCTCGTCGGGCACGAGCTGCCCGGCGTCGATGATGCTCTTGACCTGCTGGCCGAGATCGGTGCCCTGGGCCACGTTCGCACGGAACACGTCGCCGGTCGAGACGACCGGGATGCCGAACGTCTCCGCGATCCGGATGCCCTGTGTGCCCTTTCCGGAGCCCTGGGGACCGACGATCAGGAGACGGACGGGACGTGAAGTCATCGAAGAAGCCCTTCGTAGTGTCGCTGCTGGAGCTGTGCGTCGATCTGCTTCACGGTCTCCAGACCCACACCGACGATGATGAGGATCGACGCGCCGCCGAACGGGAAGTTCTGGTTGGCGCCGACCGTCGCGAGGGCGATGAGCGGCAGGAGCGCGATGAGGCCGAGGTAGATCGAGCCGGGGAGCGTGATGCGAGTGAGCACGTAGTCGAGGTACTCGGCCGTCGGACGACCGGCACGGATGCCGGGGATGAATCCGCCGTACTTCTTCATGTTGTCGGCGACCTCGACGGGGTTGAACGTGATCGCGACGTAGAAGTACGTGAAGCCGACGATGAGCAGGAAGTACAGGACCATGTAGAGCGGGTGGTCGCCGCGCACGAGGTACTGCTGGATCCACGCGACCCACGCCGGGACTTCCTCGCCCGGCTGCGGCTGGTTGAACTGCGCGATGAGCGCCGGGATGTACAGCAGCGAGGAGGCGAAGATGACGGGCACGACGCCGGCCATGTTGACCTTGATCGGGATGTACGTGTTCGTCCCGCCGTACGTGCGGCGGCCGACCATGCGCTTGGCGTACTGCACCGGGATGCGGCGCTGCGACTGCTCGACGAAGACGACGAGGGCGACCACGACGACGCCGACGGCGAGGACCAGGAGGAAGACCTCGAAGCCGCGCGACTGCCAGATGGCCCACATCGACGCGGGGAAGGCCGCCGCGATCGACGTGAAGATGAGGATCGACATGCCGTTGCCGATGCCGCGCTCGGTGACGAGCTCGGCGAACCACATGATGAGGCCCGTGCCGGCGGTCATGGTGATGATCATGAGCAGCTGCGCCCACCACACGTCGTTGGTGAGGAGCTGCTCGCACTCGGGGATGCCCGTCGTGCCGAAGAGCTGGCCGCTGCGGGCGACCGTCACGAGCGTCGTCGACTGCAGCAGTGCGAGCGCGATCGTCAGGTAACGGGTGTACTGCGTGAGCTTCGCCTGGCCGGACTGGCCCTCCTTGTAGAGGGTCTCGAAGTGCGGGATGACGACACGGAGGAGCTGGACGATGATCGTCGCCGTGATGTACGGCATGACGCCCAGCGCGAAGATCGACAGCTGCAGCAGCGCGCCGCCGGAGAAGAGGTTGACCAGCGAGAGCAGGCCCTCAGTGCCCGCGCTCTGGCGCAGACACTCCTGCACGTTCGGGAAGTCGACGAAGGGGGCCGGGATGTGTGCACCGAGCCGGTAGATGGCGATGATCGCCAGGGTGAATGCGATCTTCCGACGAAGGTCGGGGGTACGGAAGACCCGCGCGATTGCGCTGAACAAGAGACTGCCTCCAGAAGGGGTGCCGGCATGCTCCGAGGCACGCCGTCAACCAGAGTAACCCAGCGAGTCTCCATCGACATTGCGAGGCGTTGCGCCGGGGGACGACAGCGGGGGCCGGAACGGATGCTCCGACCCCCGCTGGGTACTACTTGACGGTGCCGCCCGCCGCGACGATCTTCTGCTCTGCCGAGCCGGAGACCTTGTCGACGGCCACGTTGAGCTTGACCGCGATGTCGCCGGTGCCGAGCACCTTGACCTTCTCGTTCTTGCGAACGGCGCCCTTCGCGACCAGGTCGCTCACGGTGACGTCGCCACCGCTGGGGTAGAGCTCCGCGAGCTTGTCCAGGTTCACGACCTGGTACTCGACGCGGAACGGGTTCTTGAAGCCGCGCAGCTTGGGGGTGCGCATGTGCAGCGGCATCTGCCCACCCTCGAAGCCGACCTTGACCTGGTAGCGGGCCTTCGTGCCCTTCGTGCCACGGCCGGCCGTCTTGCCCTTCGAGCCCTCACCGCGACCCACGCGGGTCTTGGGGGTGTTGGCACCGGGGACGGGACGGAGGTGGTGCACCTTCAGCACGCCGGGGCGGGCTGCCGGAGCATCCTTCTTCACGGCGTCCTTCTTGGGCGCAGCCTTGGCGGGCGCCTTCTTCTCAGCAGCCGGCTTCTTGGCGGCGACTGTCTTTTCTGACGCCTTCTTGGGGGCAGCCGCGCCCTTGGCGGCCTCCGCCTCGACGGCCTCGTTCTTCTCGGCCTTCTCAGCCATCAGTCGATCTCCTCAACCTTCACGAGGTGCGCGACGGTCTTGACGTAGCCGCGCGTCTGCGCGTCGTCGGGACGGACGACGGAGTCGCCGATCCGCTTGAGACCCAGCGAACGCAGCGTGTCGCGCTGGTTCTGCTTCTCGCTCACCTTGGACTTGACCTGGGTAACCTTCAGGCGCGCGGCCATCAGACACCTGCCTTCACTGCGGCCGCGGCCTCAGCCTCGGCACGGACGAGACGGGCGGGGGCGACCTGGTCGAACTCGAGGCCACGACGCGCGGCGACCGCACGGGGCTCCTCGAGCTGCTTCAGGGCCTCCACCGTCGCGTGGACGATGTTGATCGTGTTCGACGAGCCGAGCGACTTCGAGAGCACGTCGTGGATGCCGGCGCACTCGAGCACCGCGCGGACGGGACCACCGGCGATGACACCGGTACCGGCCGCGGCGGGACGGAGGAGCACGACACCGGCGGCCGCCTCACCCTGCACGGGGTGCGGGATGGTCGAGCCGGCGCGGGGCACGCGGAAGAAGTTGCGCTTGGCCTCTTCGACACCCTTCGAGATCGCGAGGGGGACCTCACGGGCCTTGCCGTAGCCGACGCCGACGACGCCGTTGCCATCGCCCACGACGACCAGCGCCGTGAAGCTGAAGCGACGACCGCCCTTGACGACCTTCGACACGCGGTTGATCGTGACGACGCGCTCGAGGAACTGGCTCTCGGCGCGGTCGCGGCCACCGCGGTCGCGGTTGGGGTTGCGCTCGCGACCGCCGCGACGGGGCTCGCGCTCGCGCTCGCCGGTCGCCGTGGCGCCCTCGGCCGGAGCCTCGGTCGGAGCCTCTGCGGTCACGTTGTTCTCCTTGATCTCACTCACAGGTTCAGACCTCCCTCGCGGGCGCCGTCGGCGATCGCCGCGACACGGCCCGCATAGCGGTTTCCACCGCGGTCGAACACGGCGTCCGAGACGCCGGCGGCCTTCGCGCGCTCGGCGACGAGCTCGCCGACCTTGCGGGCCTTCGCGGTCTTGTCCGCGTCAGACGAGCGCAGGTCGACCTCGAGCGTCGACGCCGAGGCCACGGTGTGGCCCTTGCTGTCGTCGACGAGCTGAACGAAGACGTGGCGCGACGAGCGCGTCACTACGAGGCGGGGACGCTCGGCAGTGCCGACGACCTTCTTGCGAAGGCGGGCGTGACGACGCGCGCGGGCGTCGGACTTCGACTTCACAGCCATGCTTACTTACCAGCCTTTCCGGCCTTGCGCCGAACGACCTCGCCGGCGTAGCGCACACCCTTGCCCTTGTACGGCTCGGGCTTGCGGATCTTGCGGATGTTGGCAGCCGCCTCGCCGACGGCCTGCTTGTCGATGCCGCTGACCGTGAGCTTGTTGTTGCCCTCGACGGTCAGGGTGATGCCCTCGGGCGCCTCGACGAGGACGGGGTGCGAGAAGCCGAGCGCGAACTCGACCGCCGTGCCCTTCTGCGCGACGCGGTAGCCCGTGCCGACGACCTCGAGGCCCTTGGTGTAGCCCTGGGTGACACCGATGATGTTGTTGTTGATGAGCGTGCGGGTCAGGCCGTGCAGCGAACGCGAGGAGCGCTCGTCGTCGGGACGGGTGACGAGCACCTGGCCCTCTTCGACCTTGACTTCGATGGGGCGGGCCACGGCGAGCGACAGCTCGCCCTTGGGGCCCTTGACCGCGACATCCTGGCCCTCGACCGTGACGGTCACACCGGCGGGGATGTCGATCGGGAGACGACCGATACGCGACATGTCAGATCACCACACGTAGGCGAGGACTTCCCCACCCACGCCCTTCGACTCGGCCTGGCGGTCCGTGAGGAGGCCAGAAGAGGTGGACAGGATGGCGACGCCGAGGCCGCCGAGGACCTTGGGGATCTCGGTCGACTTCGCGTAGACGCGGAGGCCGGGCTTCGAGACGCGCTTGATGCCGGCGATCGACCGCTCGCGGTTCGGGCCGTACTTGAGCGTGAGCGTGAGGGTCTGGCCGACGCGGGCGTCGCTGACCTCCCACGCGGAGATGTAGCCCTCCTGCTTGAGGATCTCGGCGATGTGGGTCTTGAGCTTGGAGCTCGGCAGCGACACGGAGTCGTGGTGCGCCGAGTTCGCGTTGCGCAGACGGGTCAGCATGTCTGCGACCGGGTCTGTCATTGTCATTTCTTGATTCCTTCGTTCACGAGGTTTCGGCTGCCGTTACACGCCAGACGACCTTCTATGACCATGCGGTGTTCGGTTGTGGAGTGCGGGCACTCCGGCAGGCTCAGCGACCGTGCGGTCCCTGAGCCTGCCGAGGTGTCACGCCTGTGCGTCGTCCGCGCGGAACGGGAAGCCCAGGTGACGCAGCAGCGCCCGGCCCTCGGCATCCGTCTTGGCGGAGGTGACGATCGTGATGTCGAAGCCGCGGACGCGGTCGATCTTGTCCTGGTTGATCTCGTGGAACACGGACTGCTCCTGGAGACCGAACGTGTAGTTGCCGTGGCCGTCGAACTGCTTGCCCGAGAGGCCGCGGAAGTCGCGGATGCGGGGCAGCGCGAGGTTCACGAGACGGTCGATGAACTCCCACGCGCGGTCGCCGCGGAGGGTGACGTGCGCGCCGATGGCCTGTCCCTCGCGCAGCTTGAACTGCGCGATCGACTTGCGGGCCTTCGTGACGACCGGCTTCTGACCGGTGATCTTGGTGAGGTCGTCGACCGCGCCATCGATCACCTTGCTGTCGCGCGCGGCCTCGCCGACACCCGTGTTCACGACGACCTTGACCAGGCCGGGGATCTGCATGACGTTCGGGTAGCCGAACTCTTCCTGCAGAGCCTTCTTGATCTCGCCGTTGTACTTCTGCTTCAGGCGGGGCTGGATCTTGCCAGCCTCCACGGCAGTGGTGCTGCTCATGTTCAGAGGTCCTTGCCTGACTTCTTCGCGTAGCGGACGCGGACGGTGCGCTTGACGCCGTCCTTCGTGCGCTCCTCGACACGGTGGCCGACGCGCGTGGGCTTCTTCGACGAGGGGTCGACGAGCGCCACGTTGGAGATGTGGATGGGGGCCTCGAACGTCTCGATGCCACCCGTCTTGGTGCCGCGCTGGGTCTGGCCGACGCGGTTGTGCTTGGTGACGTAGTTCACGCCCTCGACGATGACGCGGTTCTGCTCGGTAAGGACCTCGAGGACCTTGCCCTGCTTGCCGCGGTCTCCGCCGCGCTCGGGCTTGGCGCCCGAGATGACCTGAACCAGGTCGCCCTTCTTGATCTTCGCCATGATCAGATGACCTCCGGGGCGAGCGAGACGATCTTCATGAACTTCTTGTCACGAAGCTCACGACCGACCGGCCCGAAGATGCGGGTGCCGCGGGGCTCCCCGTCGTTCTTCAGGATCACGGCGGCGTTCTCGTCGAACTTGATGTACGAGCCGTCGGGACGGCGCGTCTGCTTGACCGTGCGGACGACGACCGCCTTGACGACGTCGCCCTTCTTGACGTTGCCGCCCGGGATCGCGTCCTTGACCGTGGCGACGATGACGTCGCCCAGGCCCGCGTAACGCCGGTTGGAGCCGCCGAGCACACGGATCGTGAGCAGCTCCTTGGCGCCGGTGTTGTCGGCGACCTTGAGGCGGGATTCGTTCTGAATCACTGTTCTCTACTCCTTGGGTTCCAAGCAGCGCGAGGCTTACTTGGCCTTCTCGAGGATCTCGACCAGGCGCCAGCGCTTGGTGGCGCTCAGCGGACGGGTCTCGTTGATGAGGACCAGGTCGCCGATGCCGGCGGTGTTGCCCTCGTCGTGCGCCTTGACCTTCGACGTGCGACGGATGACCTTGCCGTAGAGGGGGTGCTTCACGCGGTCCTCGACCTCGACGACGATCGTCTTGTCCATCTTGTCGCTCACGACGTAGCCGCGGCGGGCCTTGCGGTAGCCGCGGGCGTTCACGTCGCGGACGTCGTGCTCAGCCGACTCGTGCCCTTCGGCACGCTCAGGGGTCGTGGTCTCGACGACCTCGGCCTCTGCCTTCTTCGCGGTAGCCATCACTCGGCCTCTTCCTTCACGGCCTCGTCGGCGGCATCCGCCTTCTTGGCCTTGGTCTTCTTCGCCTTCGTCGCGACCTCGACGGGCGCGGGCGTGGCACGGATGCCGAGCTCGCGCTCACGGATCACGGTGTAGAGCCGCGCGATGTCGCGCTTGACCGCACGGATGCGGCCGTGGCTCTCGAGCTGGCCCGTGGCCGACTGGAAGCGCAGGTTGAACAGCTCTTCCTTGGCCTTGCGCAGCTCCTCGACGAGGCGCTGGTCTTCGAACGTGTCGAGCTCGCTCGGGGCGAGCGTCTTGGTGCCGATCGCCATTACGCGTCGCCCTCCTCGCGCTTGATGATGCGTGCCTTGAGAGGCAGCTTGTGGATGGCACGGGTCAGGGCCTCACGAGCGAGCTGCTCGTTGACGCCGGCGACCTCGAAGAGGACGCGACCCGGCTTGACGTTTGCGACCCACCACTCCGGCGAGCCCTTGCCCGAACCCATGCGGGTTTCGGCGGGCTTCTTCGTGAGCGGACGGTCGGGGTAGATGTTGATCCACACCTTGCCGCCACGCTTGATGTGACGCGTCATGGCGATACGAGCGGACTCGATCTGACGGTTCGTCACGTAAGCGGGCGAAAGGGCCTGGATGCCGAACTCGCCGAAGCTGACCTTCGTGCCACCGGTCGCCTGACCGGCACGGCCGGGGTGGTGCTGCTTGCGGTGCTTGACCTTGCGGGGGATGAGCATTACGCCGACGCTCCTTCTGCCACGGGGGCCTCGTTGCGGGGGCCACGACGACGGTCGCCGCCACGGTCGTCGCGACCGCGGGACTGCTTCGGCGCGTTGGCCTGCTCGCGCGCGAGCTCCTTGTTGGTGAGGTCGCCCTTGTAGATCCAGACCTTCACGCCGATGCGGCCGAAGGTCGTCTTCGCCTCGTAGAAGCCGTAGTCGATGTTCGCGCGAAGCGTGTGCAGCGGCACACGGCCCTCGCGGTAGAACTCCGAGCGGCTCATCTCGGCGCCGCCGAGGCGGCCGGAGACCTGGATGCGGACGCCCTTGGCGCCGGCGCGCTGCGCGCCCTGCAGACCCTTGCGCATCGCGCGGCGGAACGCCACGCGAGCGGAGAGCTGCTCGGCGATGCCCTGCGCGACGAGCTGGGCGTCGGCCTCGGGGTTCTTGACCTCGAGGATGTTCAGCTGGATCTGCTTGCCGGTGAGCTTCTCGAGGTCGGCGCGGATGCGCTCGGCCTCGGCGCCGCGGCGACCGATCACGATGCCCGGACGGGCGGTGTGGATGTCGACGCGGACGCGGTCACGCGTGCGCTCGATCTCGATGTTGCTCACGCCGGCGCGGTCGAGCTGCGTCTGCAGGAGCTTGCGGATACGGATGTCCTCGGCGACGTAGTCGGCGTAGCGCTGGCCCGGCTTCGTCGAGTCCGAGAACCACCGCGACACGTGGTCGGTGGTGATGCCGAGGCGGAAGCCGTACGGGTTTACCTTCTGTCCCATTACTTGCTCGCCTTCTTGCTGTTCTTGACGGGGGCAGCGTCGGCCGTCTCCGGCGTCGACAGCACGACCGTGATGTGGCTCGTGCGCTTCTTGATCTGGAACGCGCGGCCCTGGGCGCGGGGCTGGAAACGCTTGAGCGTCGTGCCCTCGTCCACGTAGGCGTTCGCGACGTACAGGTCCTGCTCGTCCAGGTACTCGTTGACCTGGTCGGCCTTGACCCGTGCGTTGGCGATCGCCGCTGCCACGAGCTTGTAGATCGGCTCGCTCGCGCTCTGCGGCGCGAACTTCAGGATGGCCAGGGCCTCCTGAGCCTGCTTGCCCTTGATGAGCGCGACGACACGACGAGCCTTCTGAGGGGTCACGCGGATGTGTCGCACGCGTGCGATGGACTCCACCATTTCTCTCTCCTCTATGCGCCCCCGCGTCAGCGGCGGCGGCCCTTCTTGTCGTCCTTCTCGTGGCCGCGGAAGGTGCGGGTGGGCGCGAATTCGCCCAGCTTGTGGCCGACCATGGTCTCGGTCACGAACACGGGGATGTGCTTGCGACCGTCGTGGACGGCGATCGTGTGGCCGAGCATCGCGGGGATGATCATCGAGCGACGCGACCAGGTCTTGATGACGTTCTTGGTACCGGCTTCGTTCTGGACGACGACCTTGCGAAGCAGGTGCTCGTCGACGAAGGGGCCCTTCTTAAGGCTACGAGGCATCTTCCTCTACTCCTACTTGCGCTTCTTGCCGGCGTTGCGACGACGGACGATGTACTTGTCGCTTTCCTTGTTGGCGTGGCGGGTGCGACCCTCAGCCTGGCCCCAAGGAGTGACGGGGTGACGTCCACCGGAGGTCTTGCCCTCACCACCACCGTGCGGGTGGTCGACCGGGTTCATGGCGACACCGCGGACGGTCGGGCGGACGCCCTTCCAGCGCTTGCGGCCGGCCTTGCCCCAGTTGATGTTCGACTGCTCGGCGTTGCCGACCTCGCCGATCGTCGCGCGGCAGCGCGCGTCGACGTTGCGGATCTCGCCCGAGGGGAGACGCAGCTGAGCGAACGGGCCGTCCTTCGCGACGAGACGCACCGAGGTGCCGGCCGATCGGGCGAGCTTGGCGCCGCCGCCGGGACGGAGCTCGATCGCGTGGATGACCGTACCCGTCGGGATGTTGCGGAGGGGCAGGTTGTTGCCGGGCTTGATGTCGGCGCCGGCACCCGACTCGACGATGTCGCCCTGCTGCAGCTTGTTCGGCGCGAGGATGTAGCGCTTCTCGCCGTCGAAGTAGTGCAGGAGCGCGATGCGCGCGGTGCGGTTGGGGTCGTACTCGATGTGAGCGACCTTCGCGTTGACGCCGTCCTTGTCGTTGCGACGGAAGTCGATCACGCGGTACTGGCGCTTGTGGCCACCACCGATGTGACGCGTCGTGATGCGGCCCTGGTTGTTGCGGCCACCGGTCTTGGCGAGCGGGCGCAGCAGCGACTTCTCAGGCGTCGATCGCGTGATCTCGGCGAAGTCGGCCACCGACGAACCGCGACGACCCGGGGTCGTGGGCTTGTACTTGCGAATAGCCATAGTTCTCTAGTCCTCTGTCCCGACCGTCAGCCGACTGCCGTGAAGATGTCGATGGTGCCCGACTTGAGCGTCACGATGGCGCGCTTGGTGTCCTTGCGCTTGCCCGTGCCGAAGCGGGTGCGGCGGGCCTTGCCGACGCGGTTGATCGTGTTGACCGCTGCGACCTTGACGCCGAAGATCTTCTCGATCGCGAGCTTGATCTCGGTCTTCGAGGCGCGGGGGTCCACGAGGAAGGTGTACTTGCCCTCGTCGATGAGCCCGTAGCTCTTCTCCGACACGACCGGCTTCAGGATGATGTCGCGCGGGTCCTTGTTAACGGCGATGTTGCTCATGCCGAGACCTCCTCGGTGGCGCCGGACTTCGACGCGACGAACGCGTCGTAGGCGGCCTTGGTGAAGACGATGTCGTCCGAGACGAGCACGTCGTAGGCGTTCAGCTGGTCGAAGGGCAGCACGTGGACGTACGCGAGGTTGCGCACGCTCTTGACGCTGAGCTCGTCGTCACGCTCGATGACGACGAGGACGTTCTTCGTCGGGGCGAGCTCGGCGAGCACCGCGGCAGCGGCCTTCGTCGAAGGGGCGCCCTCGATGCCGAACGAGTCGACGATGTGCAGGCGGTCGCCGCGGGCGCGGTCGCTGAGCGCTCCGAGGAGCGCGGCGGCGACCATCTTCTTGGGCGTGCGCTGCGAGTAGTCGCGCGGCTTGGGGCCGTGCACGATGCCACCGCCGGTCATGTGCGGCGCGCGGATCGAGCCCTGGCGGGCGTTACCCGTGCCCTTCTGCTTGAAGGGCTTGCGGCCGGCGCCCGAGACCTCACCGCGACGCTTGGTCGAGTGGGTGCCCTGGCGAGCCGCCGCGAGCTGCGCGACGACGACCTGGTGGATGAGCGGGATGTTCGTCTTGACGTCGAAGAGCGCGGCGGGCAGCTCGACAGAGCCGGCCTTCTTGCCGTCGGCCTTCAGGACGTCGAGCGCGAGAGTCGAGTCAGCCATGAGATCAGGCACCCTTCACTGCGTTGCGGACGTAGACGATGCGGCCGCGCGCGCCGGGGACGGCGCCCTTGACGAGCAGCAGACCCTTCTCGGCGTCGACGGCGTGCACCGTGAGGTTGAGGACGGTCACGCGCTCGCCACCCATACGGCCGGCCATGCGCATGCCCTTGAAGACGCGGCTCGGGGTCGACGATGCGCCGATCGAACCGGGCTTGCGGTGATTGCGGTGCGCACCGTGCGAAGCCGAGACGCCCTTGAAGTTGTGGCGCTTCATGACACCCGCGGTGCCCTTGCCCTTGCTGGTGCCGACGACGTCGACCAGCTGGCCGGCCTCGAACACGCCGTCCACCGTGAGCTGCTGACCGAGTGAGTAGTCAGCGGCGTCCGCCGTGCGGATCTCGGTGAGGTGACGACGCGGCGTCACACCGGCGGCCGCGAAGTGCGCCGTGAGGGGCTTGTTGACCTTGCGGGGGTCGATCTGGCCCGCAGCGATCTGAACGGCGTTGTAGCCGTCCTTCTCCGGCGTGCGCACCTGGGTGACGACGTTCGGGGCGATCTCGATGACGGTGACGGGAACGAGCTTGCCGTTCTCGTTCCACACCTGGGTCATGCCGAGCTTGGTGCCCAGCAGGCCCTTGGAAGTCTTGTTGTTGATGTCAGCCATGTCGAACCTCAGAGCTTGATCTCGATGTTGACGTCGGCCGGCAGGTCAAGGCGCATCAGCGAGTCGACGGCCTTGGGCGTCGGGTCGATGATGTCGATCAGACGCTTGTGGGTGCGCATCTCGAAGTGCTCGCGGCTGTCCTTGTACTTGTGGGGCGACCGGATGACGCACACGACGTTCTTCTCGGTCGGAAGGGGCACGGGGCCCACGACGGTCGCGCCCGCACGGGTCACGGTGTCGACGATCTTGCGCGCCGACGAGTCGAGGCCGGCGTGGTCGTACGACTTCAGGCGAATGCGGATCTTCTGTCCCGCCATTGTCTGCTCACTCTCTTTCCGCGTCTTACCTCTGAGGGCATCGGACGCACGCGACGCTCCGCGATTGCGAAGCGCCTGGGCACTTTCCACCGGTTCGCACCGGCGATGCTGCACCGCTGTTCTGCTGTCAAACCGGATGCCGGGGCATCCGGTTCCGCTCTCTCACGCACACGCGGACGCAGGCGCCCACGAAGGTGAGAGGTGTCGGATTTGCTGTTCTGCTGCCCGCGGCCTAGGTCCCTGCGCTCTTCGCGCCGCCTATGCACTGCCCTGGCAGTGATCCTGCGCACGCCAAAAGGGGCGCAGGAATGTGGAACCTGACTATTCTACGGGTCGCCCGGGCGTGTCGCAAACCCGGGCGTGTCGCGGACGCGCTTGCAAGGCGCCTTCACAGGGACGGGATGCCGAAGGGGCGGCCGCGCTCACGCGCGACCGCCCCTCAGGACTGCAGTCGTCAGGCCTTGGCGCGGCGCTTCGCGCTGATGACCGTGATCGCGACGCCCGCGGCGAGGGCGAGGGCGCCCAGTCCGAGCGCGCCCACCGAGAGCACGCCACCGGTCACCGCGAGGCTGCCGGGGTCGGACGGGTCGGACGGGTCGTCCGTCGAGAACAGCGACGGGCTCGCGCAGAGGGCGGTCGCCTGGGGGTACTCCACCGTCGTCTGGTACGTCGGGTTGACCTCGAACACGACCGTCACGCCCTCGCGGGTCCAGCGGAAGTTGCCGTCCGTCTCGACGTACTCACCGTCGACCAGCGCCCATCCCGGCCACATCTTCGGCTCGTCCGCCGAGGCGCCGGGCCACAGGAGCGTGCCCTGAAGAGGCTGGTTCTCGACCACGTAGTCCTCGCCGTCCGGGTTGACGAACGTGATGGTCACGGTGGCGGGGTCGGTGGCCGGCACGAAGCCCTCGGGGAGGGTCACGGCGTAGCTGAGGTAGGGCACGTCGCTCACGCACTGCGACTGGATGCCGCCGGGAAGCAGCGGGCACGTGCCGATCTCGGCGTTCGTGAGGTCGCGCGTGCGGGTCTCGATGGCGACGGAGGACTTGCCCGTCGGCAGCCCCTGCTCATCGACCTCGAACACCGTCGTCGTGATCTCGCGCGTCTGGGTGACCGTCGTGTCACCGCAGACCCACACGCCGTCCGCCCACTCGCCGTACTCGACAGTGGTGTCGGGCGGGCAGGTGGCCGCCTTCTCGCCGTCGGTCATGGCGCGACGTTCCGACTCGACGGTCTCGATCGGGTCCTCCTCGACCCAGTCGCCCAGCGACTCCTCCCAGCGGTACGAGATGGTGGTCGTGGTGGTGGTCACCAGCGCGGTCCCGCTCTCGCAGTCGAACTCGGTGTCGACCTTCTCGGTCACCTTCGGGTCCGGCTGCTCGGACTCGTCGCACGCCCCGGTGAGCTTCTCGAGGTTGGGCACGACCCACACCGGGACGAAGGTCTCGGCGAAGGCGGCACCGGTGCGCGGGGTCGCCGTCCACGTCGTCAGCTTGGTCACCTCGTCGTAGACGGACGACCAGTCGACGTCATCGCTCTTGGTCACGACGCCCGCCGTGTAGCAGTCGGGCAGCGTCCATTCGAGCGTCGGCGTGACGATCGTCGGCGGAGTCTCGGGTGCGTCGCCGGCGCATACGATCCAATGCGAGACGTCGGCCTGAGGACCGCCGGGCTTCGTCAGGGGCGATGCGTACGGCGTGCCCGCGGCGGGGTCCTCGACGACGTTGTTGCTCGTCGCGGCCTTGACGACCAGGACGACCCAGACCTTGCCGGCCGGCGGCTCCGACAGAGTCACCGTCTTGCTTCCATCGGTCACGATCCCGTAGTCGGAAGAGTCCTTGAAGCACTCGACGTCGAACGCGTCGTACCGGGCCTCCCAGTAGTCGGTCCCGTTGCCCTTCGCGGTGGCGGGCTCGATGGTCCCGACGGTCCCGATCACCGGCTCGGTCGCCGAGGCGCTCGTGGCCACGAGCGGTGCCACGACGAGCGCGGCTGCCGCCGCCACACTCGCGAGGGCCGTGAAAATTCGCTTGCGCACGGTCGGCACAGCGTTCCCCAAACTCGGCGCAGAGAGCGCCGTCTCCCAGCGGCGCACAAGGGTGCGCCGTCACTTCCCAGTGGTGCACGGGCGCGCACCACGATGACCGGTGACGCGGGGTCACCGCGTGCGGACCCAGATCCGCACAAAGCCCCAGACCCGTCGCTCGGGTGGCGACGGACTCACGGGTACGAGACCCGTGTGGGAAACACTAACGGGAAGATCCGACACGACACGAATCGACACCTTCAGCATGCCGAAACCGTTACCGAAACGCCGAGAACCCCTCCGCACGGCCGAGGCGCGGAGGGGTTCCCGAACGCCGACGGCCGCGCAATCCCGTCGAGGACTGCGCGGCCGTCGGAGTGCTGGCTACGACTCTGTGTTCACCTGACCCCTCCGTCGCCGGATCACGAGCAGCGTGAGTGCGCCGCCGAGAACCGCGATCAGTCCGAGGATCACGAGGCCTGTCACCGCGGGGCCGCCTGTCACAGGCAGTGCGCCGAGCAGCACCGTCGCGTCGTCGGAGTCGCGACCCGGGTCATCCGGATCACCGAACGTGTGGTAGTCGACCACGCCGACGTTCGTGATGGAGCTCGCCGTGGACGACGGGTTGACGGTCGCCGCGAGGGTGATCGTCGGTGCGCTCGAGACTCCGTCGGGGACGTCGACAGCCTGGAGCGGGCCGAACAGCTCGCAGGTCAGCGTTCCGCCGTACCCTGCCGAGTTCTGACCTGTCACCTCGCAGCTCTCCCAGTTCGGGAACGCCGCGGGGTCGCCCTCACCGGGCCACGACACATCCGTGATCCTCAGATCGGCCGGAATCGCGTCCGTGACGATCACGCCCTCCGCCGCGGAGTCGTCGCTCACGTTGGCCACCGCGAGGCTGTACGTGAAGGACTTGCCCGGGTCGGTCTTCTCCACGCTCGCCGTCTTCTCGATCTGAAGCTCGGTGTGGCGCGCCTGGAAGCACTCGGGAGTCGCAGGCGGATAGGAGACCTCGGCGGTCACCTCGGGGTTCACCGAGATCGTCACCGTCGTGTTCGCGCTCGTCTCCAGATCTCCCGCGAACCGCCAGGCGGCGTCGGCCTCGGTCAGGTCCGCGATGAGCCCGTTGTATACGAACATCGATCGCTGCTCCGCCGTCATCTCGGTGTTGGTTCCCGGGATGAAGTAGTTCAGCGGGCTGGAGCCCGGCACGATGTCCGTCAGCTCGATCGGCCGCCATCCGGGGTAGTCGACCGCGACACCGCTCGGAGTGAACGCGGCACCCGGCCATGCGGCCAGACCTGTCCACAACGGACCGACAGGGCCCTCAGCCGCCTCGTCGATGACCACGACGGAAGGATCGCTCGTCGGGCTCGGCGGGTTCGGCTGCCACGTCAGCGTTCCCGGCTCGGACGCGAGCAGGGCCGACTTCGCCACGACCCAGCCGAGCACGGCCACGTCGCTCTGGCACGTCGTGTAGACCACGGCTGCCATGTCGCGCGTCGGGACCGAATCGTCGTCGCAGTTGTTGTCGGGGTTGCCGTCGAACCGGGCCGCCACGCAGACGAGGTTGTCGATCGAGTCGAGCGGCGGGATCTCCGGCACCGGCGGGGTCTCGCCAGGCTCGACCTGCCCGCCCTCCTCGGCCTCGGCCGGAAGGAACTCCGCCGTCACCGTGATCGTCGCCGACTCGCCGACGGCGAGCTCGTCGATCGTGAGGTTGATCACGTTGCCGGCGAGGTCGGAGTTGTCGGTGAAGGCCAGACCGCCCGGCTCGACGCCGATGGTTCCGACGAGCTGCACACGGTCGACGTAAGGCGCCTCGCTCAGCGAGTCGTCCAGGACGATGACGTCGTAGGCGGGGCCCGTGCCGTTGTTCGTCACGGTGATGACGTAGTCGAACTGATCGCCCGGCTCGACCGACGTCTCGCCGTCGGGAAGTTCGGACGTCTTCACGACACCGACGTCGTCGTAGTGGACCACCTGGCACGCGTCATCATCGGCCGTATAGCCGCCGGAGGTGACGGTCGCGCCGTTGACGACGACGATCCCGGTCTCCCCGGTGTCTTCGCACTCCGCGAGCGGCTCCACGGGAGGCCCGGTGACGCTCACGACCGCTGTGATCGTGTAGACGTGCTCGAGGATTCCGTCCTCGGCCGGGTCGAACCCGGCCGTGACGATCGTCCACGTGCCATCGCCGTCGAAGGTCGGGTTGTCGGGCGTCGGAGCGTCACCGGTCGCGGTGGCCGTCCACTCACCCTGCAGCTCGACGCCGTCCGGCAGCTGCGGCTCGTCGGTCAGGACGTAGCCGAGGCTCGGCTGAGGATCAGGCGTGCCCGCCGGGTACGTGACTCTGATCTCGTAGCTCAGCGTCCAGTCGCCGTCTGCACCCTGGTCGGCGATCCCGTCCGCCGACTTGGCGATCGTCGGGAACACCGGCTCCGAGCAGGCTTCGACGGGCGTCTCCTGCCCACCAGAGGTCAGCAGTGCGGTGTTCAGGAACCCGCCCGTCTCGCCGTCGCCCGGCTCGCACGCGGTCGTCCCGTTCTCGATAGCCGCCTCTCCCACCGAGGCGACCGCGGTCACCGTGTAGGTGTGCGTCGCACCGGCCGCGATGGCCTTGCCCGAGGCGAGGGTCGCAGGGTCGGTCACAGGCTCGAACGGGCCGGACGATTCACCGGACCAGCTGGCCTCGTTGACGGTGATGTCCCCGCCGAAGTCCAGCGTGTCGGAGAGGTCGTACTTCGCCGACAGCCCGTCGGGGTTGCTCGGACCGACCGGCGCGAGGTTCACGACGATGTCGTACGTGATCGTCCAGTCACCCGAGGCGGGATCCTGATCGGTCGCCGTGACGGTCTTGGTGATCGTCGGGTACACGCGATCGGCGACCGGGATGCAGTCCGTGTCGTCGATCGGGATGTCGCCGACCAGCAGCGTCGCCGTGTTGAAGAAGCCGCTGCCCGGCTCTCCCGTGCACTCGGCGGCATCCACCTCGAACGCGTCGGTCACCTCGACGAGCCACGTCACGCGGTACACGTGCGTCGCACCGGCGGGCAGAGCGACTCCGGTCACGAAGTCGGTGCCCGGTGCGATCGGCAGCACGGGTCCGGCGACGTCGGTGCGCTGAGCCGTTCCGTCTCCGAGCGTGATCCCCGAAGCGAAGTCCGGCGTGTCGGAGAGCGAGTAGAACGTGTCATACCCGCCGGATGTCACCGTCACGTCGTACGAGACGAGCCACATGGCGGGGTCGACAGCATCCTGCACCGCCGAGATGCCGACCTTCACGATCGTCGGCAGCGCCGGCTCGGAGCAGTCGTCGGCGGGGATCTCGATGCCGTTGACCGTCACGGTCGCGACGTTGAGGAACCCGCCGGCCGTCGGCGTCTCGCCGTCGACGCACGTGAGCGTGTCACCGTCCCACGCCGCAGCATCGACGGTCGCCAGCGCCGTCACCGTGTAGGTCTCGATGCCGTCAGGCGCCAGCACCCGATCGGTCGCGAGAACGGCCGTGCCGTCGGGCGCGAAGGCACCGCCGCCCGTCGGTCCGGCCCACGAGGCGCCGTCGAGGGTGATGTCGCCGCCGAAGTCGACTGTGTCCTCCAGGCTGTAGACGGCGGCGAGGGACGCCGACGAGTTGGTGACCACGACGTCGTAGGTGATCTCCCACTGCCCGTCCACCAGCTGCGTGGTTCCGGTCACCGTCTTGGTGATCGTCACGTCGGGCCGGTCGATGTCGACGCAGTCGGACGAGTCGACGACGGTGATCCCGTTCGTGACGGATGCCGTGTTCCACACGCCTCCGCCCTGACCCGGTGCCTGGCCGCACGTGAGCAGCGCATCGGTCACAGTCGCGGCGACCGTGACGGTCCGCGTGATCGTGTACACGTGCACCGCTCCGGCGGGGAGGGTCCCCGTCGCGAGCTGTCCCGTGCCTGCCCACGCACCGTTCCTCACGAACGAGCCCTGGCCGCCCGTCGTCGGGTCGGATGCCGCCCACGAGCCGCCCGTCACACCGGCGGGCAGCGCCGCCGCGGTGTCGCTGAGCGTGTACGCGAGCGGAATCGTCGTCGTGTTGGAGACGGCGACGAGGTAGGACAGCGTCCAGGCGCCCGTCGTGGTGTTCTGCACCGCCGCCTGGGCGGTCTTCTGGACCGTCGGCGAGCCGGGGACGGCACATCCCGTGTCACTGTTCGTGCCGCCGGGGAACGTCACCGTCGCGCGGTTGAAGAAGCCGCCGCCGTCGGTCGGCGAGCACACGACGGCAGTCGGATCCACCGGCGGATCCACAACCTCGGCGATCACGACGTAGGTGTAGGTGTCGCTGCCGCCGCCCTCGATCGGGATGTCCGTGACATCCGGCGCGCCTTCCCAGCCCTCGCTGACGACAGAGAAGCTCGAGTCGAACTCCGGGGTGTCGGTCAGCGAGTAAGTCGTCGCGAGCGTCGGGCTGCCGTTGGTGACGACGACCTCGTACTCGATCCGCCACGTGCCGTCGGCGAGCTGCTCGACGGTGCCGTCGCTCTTGGCGACCGTCACGGGCACGAGGATGTCGTTGTTGTTCAGCGTGCACGTGACGTCATCGCCGGGGGCGAGCGTCAGCGTGGGGCTGCCCGTCGTCGTGTTCGGGTAGCCCGTGCAGACGAGGGAGTCCAGCGCATAGGCGGCCGGGCCGCCCGTCTCGCCGATCGTGTAGACGACGCCTGCCTGCACCGCCTGGTCCGTCACATCGGCCGTGCCTGTCTGGCCGCTGAGATCGGGGCCACCCGGAGTGGTCGCGGTGAGCGTCCACGCGCTCGGCTGAGCCGTGCCGCCGTTGTCGTTCGTCACGGTCTTGACGAGCGTGAGGAGCGGAGCGACGTCGTCGTTGACGAACCGGTAGACGTGGTTGTCGAGCGGGTCGACCGTGATCAGCCAGTCGCCGTCCCCGTTCTGCCGCGGGTACCCCAGCGGGTTCGGGTTGGCCACGACGTCCTCCCACACGCCGTTCACCAGGTGCTCGAGCTTCGAGAACTGGTAGCCGGTCACATCGGACTCGGTGAGGGTGTAGACGTGGTCCGGCCGGACGGCGAAGGTGCTTCCGGGAAGCGCGTTCTCGGAGCCGTCGACGGTCGTCGCGCTCAGACCGGCGAAGTCATCCGGCGTGCCCGTGAGGTCCCATGCGCTCGGAACGGCGCCGCCGCCGTTGTCGTTCACGACGCGCTTGAGGAGCGTGAGGTCAGCCGTCTGGTTCACGAAGGTGCAGGCCACGCGGAAGCCGAGCGGCACGTTGACACCGCCGTTGATGCCGTCCGAGAAGCCGCTGCCGGGGAACGGGTCGCCGTTCTCATCGACGCGGATACACGTCGCGGATCCTGTCGAAAGCGGGTTGGACTGCAGCGCAGTGCGGTTGTCCGTCTGCCGGTAGGTCGCATCGCCGCCGCTCTCGAACAGCTGGTAGCGCGCGTTGGGGGTGACGGTCTGAGAGGTCACGGCCGCGCTTCCGGCGGCACCGGAGAAGCCCGGAAGTGCTGTCGGAACCTCGGCACTCGCCAGGAATGAGGCGTTGAGCGTCCAGCTCGCGGGCGAGGCGTCGCCTCCCTCGACCTGCTTGATCAGAGTCAGCTCGCTGCTGCAGGTGACCGTGTTCGTGATCGTCGCAGTGTTGTTGACCTGGGTCAGATCGAAGTCGTAGCCGCCGGCGAGCGGAATGTTCGCAGACGCTCCGTTGATTTCGGTGACCACCGGGTCGTTCATACACAGGTCCGGGTCGATCAGCGTCACGTCTTCCGTCAGCGTCGTCGAGTCGCCGACCGAGTAGCCGGTGCGCACGACGCCCCAGCCCTGGTCGGTGGCCCCGGCGCCGTCGGGCCCCGTCAGCTGGAGCTGAGCGCTCAACCCGCCGGGCTGTGCGCCGTTGTCGTACTCCACGCCGTTGACGACCCAGTTCTTCGTGACCGTGATGTCGGCCGCGGGTGCGGGAGCGCGGTTGAAGATCGTGCAGTTGACAGCCTGTGAACTGGGCACGTCGACCGTGAAGCCCAATGCGGGATCGGCCGTCGGCGTCACCACCGCGTTCGTGTTGAGGTTCACGCAGACGGCGTTGTGGCCGTTGACCGGCTGCAGCGTGAATCCGTCCTGCTGCGTCTCGATGACGGTGACGGAGGCGCTCGTCGTGCCGCCCGTGAAGGTCAGCGGGTAGGTCACCGTGCCGGTGCCGTCCGCGATCGTGGTCTGGGCGGCGGCGGGGGTCGTGACTCCGGCGGTGTTGACCGTCCCCGTGAACTGCCAGCCGGCGCCCGCGGCCACGGCTCCCGTCGTCTGGCCGACGGGCGTCGTGTTCGGGATGACCTGCTTCGTGACCGTCAGGGTGCCCTCGCAGTTGCCGAGGGCGAGCGCGCGCAGCGCCGCGCCGACGGCAGGGTAGTCGCTCGTCTGGAAGAAGTCCGCGACCGAGCCGTTGCTGCCGTTGTAGGCCGTCGGACCCGAGATGGCCCGCAGGTTGAGTCCGTTCGTCGCACCCGTCGCGCCCGCGCCGACACCGAAGGCGATGACGCGCGTGGGGGCGGCGCCTCCGGGTCCTGCCTTCAGCGAGTTGGCGGAGAAGATGCCGTTCTCCGTCTCCCGGAAGCGGTTGTCCGAGCTGTTCCCCTGCGGAGGCTCGTTGTACCGCGTGGGGTTGCCGTCGGTGATGATGACGGCGAGGTCGAAGCTGTTCGCCGGGCTGTTGGCCGCGGCCGCGGTGCCGAGGCCCCGGTCCCAGTTCGTGCCGCCGCCGGCGGTCCAGCCGGCGTAGAGCGTCTTGAAGGCGGTCGCCTGCGCGGGCGTCGAGACCGAGGTGAGGTTCGGGAAGTTCGCCGTCGAGCCGGCGGCCGGGCTGATGTCTGCGAAGGAGAACAGCGCCATGCGCGAGGGCGTCCCCTGGAGGGCGTCGACGAACGTGTCCGCCGATGCCTTGAGGTCGGCAAGAGAGGGCGCGACGGAGCCCGAGAGGTCGAGGATCAGCGCGACATCCAGTCCACAGGACGGGTCGAGCCCCGGGTTGTTGCGGGACTGCTGCCAGATGCCGCCCGAGGCCGTCGGGACCGCGCCCGAAGACAGCATGAAGTCGTTGGCGTTCTGCGACGAGTACGTGGTGTTGGCGCGCAGCTGCGTGCCGGTCCGGAACGTGTACGCAGTCGCGTTGTTGACATTGCCGAAGGCGTCACCGGTGCGCAGCGTCGGGTTCGTGTAGTAGCCGGTGGGAGCCGGAGCCCCCGTCGCGGCCACGACCCAGTACCGGGCATCGCGGTTGGCGCCGCCGGCCTGAGTGTTGGGGACCACGAACGAGCAGTCGCCGTCCGCGTCCGAGATGCACAGGGCCCACCCGGGGTCGACGCCCGCGACACCGTCGGGCCGGTTGCCGCTCGGGGCGGTCGTGCCGGTGTTGAGCACGAGCACTCGCCCGGCCAGCGGCGTGACGCCCGTGACGCCGGTGCGGTCCGACCCCACCTTCACCGTGATGACGGCGGTGTTCGCGGTCGGATCGGGGACGAGCAGGATGCCGATGCCGGCGTCCTCCTCCGCTGCCGACTTGTCGGTGGGCGCGGCGGTCTTGTCGTCCGCGGGGGCCGTGGGCTCATCCGTCGGAACCACGGGGTCGGTCGGCTCGTCGGTGGGCTCGGCCGGGTCGGTCGCGCCGTCGGAGGGCTCGGTCGGCTCCTCCGTCGGCACGGCCGGGTCGGCGGGCTCTGCGGGCTCTTCCGCGGGAGGCGTCGCCTCCTCCGCAGGGGTCTCGGTCGCCGAGGTCTCTTCGGGCGAGGGAGTCGGAGTGATCTCCTCAGCGGCGGCCAATCCGACGCCGCTGAACATGAGCGCAGCCGACAGCAGCGTGGCGATCCCGCCCGCGTACCACCGGTGCCGCAGTGTCAGCTGACGCTGCCGCTCCCGCTCCTCCCGCATGGAACGGCGCACGCCGGTGCGCCCCGAATTCTGCCCGCCCAGAAAACCAGACATCATTGTTAGCCCTGTCGCCCTCGGGCCTCGCGAACGAGACCCCGCCCGAGGCTCCCCCGAATGGAAACCCCGAGAAGAAGCGAGCCCGCATCGCCCTCAGCCCCCCGGCCGATGATGCGAAGTCCCCTCTCCCCGATGCGAACGTATAGCCCGCGAGACGCGGGGGTCAACCCCCGACTCCGGCCGCGGCTCGTCGGAGCCGCGGCACCCGATGCTGAACCCCAGGCGCGAGAAAGGCCCGGGCGGTCCCCCGCCCGGGCCTGCTGTGCCGTCCTACGGCTCGGTTCCGATCGCGCCGTCCGCCTTGTCGCGGAGGTCGTCGACCGCCGGGTCGAACTGGTCGGGCGCGATCTTCTTGGCGAGATCCGCGGCGCTGTCGAACACCTGGTCGCTCACCTGCTCGGCCTGTTCCGAGTTCAAGGCGTCGTCGATCTTGTCCTTGTTGTCCTCGAAGAGCTGCTTGCCCTGGTTGATGAGGTCGTCGATGCCCATCTGCACTCCTTCAGCGCCGCTGTGACGCTCTGGCGACCATGCTGACCGAGGCGACAGCATCCGTCAACGACACCGCGGCATGCACGACGAGAGGGCCGCACCCGATCGGGTGCGGCCCTCCGCAAGTGTCCGGGAAGGACTTACTTGATGATCTTCGTGACCGTGCCGGCGCCGACGGTGCGGCCACCCTCACGGATCGCGTAGCCGAGGCCCTCCTCCATGGCGATCGGCTGGATGAGCTCGACCGTCATGTCGGTGGTGTCGCCGGGCATGACCATCTCGGTACCCTCGGGCAGCGTGATGACGCCGGTGACGTCGGTGGTGCGGAAGTAGAACTGCGGACGGTAGTTCGTGAAGAACGGGTTGTGACGGCCGCCCTCCTCCTTGGACAGGATGTACGCCGTGCCCTCGAAGTTGGTGTGCGGGGTGACCGAACCGGGCTTCACGACGACCTGGCCGCGCTCGACGTCGTCACGCTTGGTGCCGCGCAGGAGCAGACCGCAGTTCTCGCCGGCCCAGGCCTCGTCGAGCTGCTTGTGGAACATCTCGATACCCGTGACGATCGTCTTCTGCGTCGGTCGCAGGCCGACGATCTCGACCTCCGAGTTGATCGCGAGCGTGCCACGCTCGGCGCGGCCCGTGACGACCGTGCCACGACCGGTGATCGTGAAGACGTCCTCGATGGGCATGAGGAACGGCTTGTCCTTGTCGCGCACCGGGTCCGGGATCGACTCGTCGACAGCATCCATGAGCTCGACGATCTTCTCGGTCCACTCGGCGTCGCCCTCGAGCGCCTTCAGGCCCGAGACGCGGACGACGGGGGCGTTGTCGCCGTCGAAGTCCTGCGACGAGAGCAGCTCGCGGACCTCGAGCTCGACGAGCTCCAGGATCTCCTCGTCGTCGACCATGTCCGACTTGTTGAGCGCGACGAGCAGGTAGGGGACGCCGACCTGCTTGGCGAGCAGCACGTGCTCACGCGTCTGAGCCATCGGGCCGTCGGTGGCGGCGACCACGAGGATCGCGCCGTCCATCTGAGCGGCACCGGTGATCATGTTCTTGATGTAGTCGGCGTGACCCGGGGCGTCGACGTGCGCGTAGTGGCGCTTCGGCGTCTCGTACTCGACGTGCGAGATGTTGATCGTGATGCCGCGCTGGCGCTCCTCGGGAGCGGAGTCGATCGACGCGAAGTCGCGCTGCACGTTGGTGGCCGACGGGTACTTGTCGGCGAGCACCTTCGAGATCGCGGCGGTGAGCGTGGTCTTGCCGTGGTCGACGTGACCGATCGTTCCGATGTTCACGTGCGGCTTGGTCCGCTCGAACTTGGCCTTAGCCACTTGGTCCTCCTCAGGACGGTCGTGTAGAGATTCCGGGCACTGGTTTGCGACCGGTTCTCTACGGGGATGTCTCTAGCTTAGTAGAGGGGTTTCGGTTGAATCTGTGAAGTTATGTGAAGGGCGGATGCTGCGACCGGCGCCGGCATCGGCGCTAGGCCGCAGCATCCCGAGGCGATTACTCGCCCTTGTTCTTCTGGACGATCTCGTCGGCCACGTTGCGAGGAACCTCGGCGTAGCTGTCGAACTCCATCGAGTAGACGGCGCGGCCCGAGGTCTTCGAACGCAGGTCGCCGATGTAGCCGAACATCTCGGAGAGCGGCACGAGCGCACGCACGACCTTGACGCCGGCAGCGTCCTCCATCGACTGGATCTGGCCGCGACGGCTGTTGAGGTCGCCGATGACGTCGCCCATGTACTCCTCGGGAGTACGCACCTCGACGGCCATGAGCGGCTCGAGGATGACGGGGTTCGCCTTGCGGACGGCCTCCTTGAAGCCCATCGAGCCGGCGATCTTGAACGCCATCTCGGACGAGTCGACGTCGTGCGACGCGCCGTCCATGAGGATGGCCTTCACGCCCACCATGGGGTAGCCGGCGAGCACGCCGACGTTCATGGCGTCCTGGAAGCCCTGGTTGGTCGGCTCGATGTACTCGCGCGGGATGCGGCCACCGGTGACCTTGTTCTCGAACTCGTACGTCTTGTCGGCCGTGACCTCGAGGGGCTCGAGCGCGAACTGGATCTTCGCGAACTGGCCCGACCCACCGGTCTGCTTCTTGTGCGTGTAGTCGTGGCGCTCCACGGTCTTCTTGATCGTCTCGCGGTACGCGACCTGGGGCTTTCCGACGTTGGCCTCGACCTTGAACTCGCGCTTCATGCGGTCCACGAGGATGTCGAGGTGCAGCTCGCCCATGCCCTTGATGACGGTCTGGCCGGTCTCGGCGTTCTGCTCGACGCGGAACGTCGGGTCCTCTTCGGCGAGCTTCTGGATGGCGACACCCAGCTTCTCCTGGTCGGCCTTCGTCTTGGGCTCGATGGCGACCTCGATGACGGGCTCGGGGAACGTCATCGACTCGAGGACGACCTGGTTGGCCGCGTCCGACAGCGTGTCACCGGTCGTCGTGTCCTTCAGGCCGATGACGGCGTAGATGTGGCCCGCGGTGACCGAGTCGACCGGGTTCTCCTTGTTGGCGTGCATCTGGAAGATCTTCCCGATGCGCTCCTTCTTGCCCTTGGTCGCGTTGACGACCTGCGCGCCCGAGTCGAGGTGACCCGAGTACACGCGGATGTAGGTCAGGCGGCCGAAGAAGGGGTGCGACACGATCTTGAACGCGAGCGCCGCGAAGGGCTCGTTGCGGTCGGCGTGACGCTCGATGATCCTCTCTTCGTCCTTCGGGTCGTGCGCCTCGATGGCGGGCACGTCCAGAGGAGTCGGGAGGTAGTCCACGACCGCGTCGAGCATGGGCTGCACACCGCGGTTCTTGAACGCCGAGCCGCACAGGACGGGGTAGATCTCGGAGTTGATCGTGAGCTTGCGGATCGCGCCCTTGATCTCGGCGACCGTGAGCTCCTCACCGCCGAAGTACTTCTCGAGCAGGTGCTCGTCGGTCTCGGCGACCGTCTCGAGCAGGTGCTGGCGGTACTCGGCGGCCTTGTCGGCGAGGTCGGCCGGGATCTCCTGGATCTCGTACTTGGCACCCATCGTCACGTCGCCCTTGGCGTCGCCGGGCCAGACCAGCGCGCGCATCTCGACGAGGTCGATGACGCCGATGAAGTCGTTCTCGACACCGATCGGGAGCTGCAGCACGAGCGGCTTGGCCTTCAGTCGGTTGACGATCGTGTCGACCGTGAAGTAGAAGTCGGCGCCCAGCTTGTCCATCTTGTTGACGAAGCAGATGCGGGGCACGTCGTACTTGTCGGCCTGGCGCCACACCGTCTCGGACTGGGGCTCGACGCCCTCCTTGCCGTCGAAGACGGCGACCGCGCCGTCGAGCACGCGGAGCGAGCGCTCGACCTCGACCGTGAAGTCGACGTGGCCGGGCGTGTCGATGATGTTGATCTGGTTCTTGTCCCAGAAGCACGTGACGGCGGCCGACGTGATCGTGATGCCGCGCTCCTGCTCCTGCTCCATCCAGTCGGTGGTCGCAGCGCCGTCGTGCGTCTCGCCGATCTTGTGGTTGACGCCCGTGTAGAAGAGGATGCGCTCGGTCGTCGTCGTCTTGCCGGCATCGATGTGCGCCATGATGCCGATGTTGCGGACCTTGGTGAGGTCGGTGAGCACTTCTTGTGCCACGGGGTGTCCTTACGTGTAGTGACGGATGTCGCGGGGAAGCCGGCCGGACGGGTTGCGTCCGGCCGGCATCCGGATGCTGATTACCAGCGGTAGTGCGCGAAGGCGCGGTTCGACTCGGCCATCTTGTGGGTGTCTTCGCGGCGCTTGACCGCGGCACCCAGGCCGTTCGAGGCGTCCAGGATCTCGTTCTGGAGGCGCTCGGTCATCGTCTTCTCACGACGGCCCTTGGCGTAGCTGACGAGCCAGCGGAGGGCGAGCGTGTTGGCGCGGTGAGGCTTGACCTCGACCGGCACCTGGTAGGTCGAGCCGCCGACGCGGCGCGACTTGACCTCGAGGGTCGGGCGGACGTTGTCGAGCGCCTTCTTGAGCGTCGCGACGGCGTCCTGGCCGTTCTTGGCCTCGACGCCGCGGAGGGCGCCGTAGACGATCGACTCGGCGAGCGACTTCTTGCCGTCCACGAGGATCTTGTTGACGAGCGACGTGACGATCGGCGCGCCGTAGACGGGGTCGTTGACGACGGGGCGCTTCGGGGCGGGTCCCTTGCGAGGCATTGTTCTCAGCCCTTCTTCGCGCCGTAGCGGCTGCGAGCCTGCTTGCGGTTCTTGACGGCCTGGGTGTCCAGGGCACCGCGGACGATCTTGTAGCGGACACCCGGGAGGTCCTTCACACGACCGCCGCGGACGAGCACGAGCGAGTGCTCCTGCAGGTTGTGGCCCTCGCCCGGGATGTAGGCGGTGACCTCGGTGCCGTTGCGGAGCTTGACACGGGCGACCTTGCGCATCGCCGAGTTCGGCTTCTTGGGCGTGGTCGTGTACACGCGGGTGCAGACACCCGCCTGCTGCGGGTTCGCCTTGAGCGCCGGCGCCTTGGTCTTCGAGACCTTGGGCGAGCGACCCTTGCGAACCAACTGCTGAATGGTTGGCACGTTCTCTCCTTGTTGGTGCTGCACGGTGACAGCGTCGTGGGTCTCCCCCGGTCGTCACGGATCTTGCGATCTGTTTCGCTCCGGGCTCACGTGGATCCGCCGGCGCGGCATGATGGTGCCGCGCCTCGTGTGGTGGATATGCCGTGGGGGTGGCCTGTTCGCAGGCCGTTCCCTGAGATGGGGCGCCCTGCTGCCGCCTTCCGCGCCGAGGCACGGCGGACGGCGCGCGTGAGCGCACACCCGATCCATGATACGCGGGATCGGGGAGGGTGGTCAAACGCGCGGGATGCCTCGCGGCGCTCCGCGTCAGTCCTCCCAGCGCACGGTGCGGGCGAGCTCCTCGAAGTGCGGACGGAACCGCTCGAAGGCGGTGAAGTCGGTCGTGGACGTGCCGAGCATGAGAAAGCCCTCCGGCACCTCGAAGACGTACGTCCCGATGAGATTGGCGACGTGGACGGCGCGGTCGTCGAGGGGGGCGTGCCGCTCGACGTAGACGCCGGGCACTCCGCTGTCGGTCACGACGTCGCGCACGATGGGCGGGACGTAGTCGCCGTCGCCGCGACCGCCCGCGATGTCGACGGCGGGCGCGTCGCCCACCTCGCTCCGGGGGATCGGGATGCTGCCCACGAGGAACGGCGCGGTCTCGAGCGTGTCGATCCAGATGTAGCCCGACTGCGCTCCGATCTCCTGGACGCTGCCGCCCAGGAGCGCGAGGGCGTCCACGAGCGCCGCCCGCTGACGACGCCGCGGCTTGGGTCGGAACGCGGGAGCGATCTCGGCGACGAGCGCCGTCGCCCAGTCCCGCGGCGTGGCGAAGACTTCGCCGTCGCCGAACTGCGGCACGCCGATCCAGTCGTCGGGATAGTGGATGTAGAAGCTCACGGCTGCCGGCCCTCCTCACGCTGGGCGGCCTCGCGGTCGTCCGCCGCGCGCGCCCGGGTCGCGGCATCCCCGATCGTCTCATCGCCGAAGGCGACCGTCGCCATGAGCGCATCGACGAAGAACTCGCTCGCCCGCGCGATCTCGTCCGCTTCGTCCGTGTCGGGGACGATGATCTCGGCGAGGAAGGCCAGCCATTCGCCGTCGGCCGGCGGGCTCACGGTGTAGACGACGCGCCGTCGGGGGAACGACGTGTACGTGCCCTCGGCATCCTGCTCCCCCGGAATGTCGTCCGTCGTGCGGACCCCGAGGAGTCCCCCGACGTCGACGGCGCGGGCTCCCGGCGACGCGGCCGCCATGGCCAGGAGCACGTCCGCGATCGAGCGGCGGGGATCCGGCCGGGTGGGCAGCGGCCCGACCGTGACGGTGACCGGGATCGTGACGCCGCCCGTCGTCCCCACGGGAAGCCACACCTCGTAGGCGCGCCCGCGCGCGCTGTCGGCGAGCTCCCGCAGCGACCGGCGCAGCTGAGCCCGCACGAGGTCTCGGCGGGCAGGCTCGGCGGAGCGTGCCAGAGCGGCGCTGAGCTCGGCGATCCGTTCCTCCACGTCGTCGTCGATGCGCAGCCGGACCCAGCCCTCGGGCTGCACGACCGAGATGCGGGTCCGCGCGGCGGCCGGCCTCATCGCGCGGCTCCCGCCGTCCGGCGCCGGGCGGCGACACGGCCCGCAACGATCCGCACGACGATCGCGACCGCGAGCGCGCCGAGGAGCGCGAGCAGGACGTCCAGGCCCCAGCGGAAGCCGCCGAAGAAGGGCGTTCCGAGAACGAGGTACCACGTCGCCGCAGCGGCGACGAGGACGACGAGTCCCAGCATCCCGACCCGCGGCCCGCCGCGCGGACCGTCGAGCGGATGACGGATGCCGGCGACGAACGTGACCGCGAGCGCGAGGGCCAGCGCCCAGGGCACCCACACCAGGATGAGCAGCAGCGCGAACGGCCCAGGCTCTGCCGCAGGAGCCGACACGAGCAGGACCACGGTGGCGACGAGGATCGGCAGCGCGCACAGGATGCCGAAGCACCAGGCGATCCACACGAGGGCCGCGCGCGTCCAGCGCAGTGCGCGGCGCCGCCGCTGTGCGCGCGTGGGCGGAGCCGGCACACGAGGTCCGCCATGCGCCGCGCGGAGCCGGCGCTCGGCGGGCAGGAGCCAGATCTCGTCGAATCCCTGCGCGATGCCGCGGTGCAGCGCCTTCGGGATGTGCGACGCGGTCACGCGGATGCCGACCGTCGCCAGGACGACGGCGGCCAGCGCGGCGACGCCCGCCGCGGCGTAGCCGAGGCGATCCGCCGGTCCGGCCTCGGGATCCGTGACGACGAGGGCCGCGTTCACGAGCAGTGCGACCAGGGAGTGGAACCGGAGCCATTCGGGCGTCGAGAAGACGCCGGGGAGCTTCGGCCGACCTGCGCGGTCCTGCGGCGTCCACCATCGCTTCGGCGGCCGGCACACGATGACGGCGACGAGGAGGGTCGCGCTCCACAGTCCGCCCCACCACCACGGCGTGGCGCCGAACTCCGATGCCGGGCAGGGGCGGTCGTCGCTCAGGCAGGTCGCGATCCGCGAGACCGGCGGGACGGCGAGGATGAGCAGCATGCCGCCGACGAGCCAGCCCATCGCGAGCCAGCCGAAGACGCGTCCGATGAGCAGATCCGCGCGACCGGATGCTGCGGTGGTCACCAGTCCCCGCCGAGCCGCCAGCCGATGTCGGGCACATGGGGCTCGAGCGCGTCGGACAGGGGGTTCTCGGCGAGCGCCGTGGCCGTGTTGAGCGCACCCACACCGCCCGCGGCGCACCACAGGGGCCGCATCGCACCGGTCGCGAGATTGCCGCTGAGCATCTGCCCCGAGGCCATCGCGTGGATCATCGACAGCTTCTGCGTGCTCAGGCCCAGTGCCTGGCCCGCGAGCTTGACGCCGGCGGGCGTCGCGCCGGGAGCGGATGCCGCAACGCCGGCCCGTTCGACGAGCACCGTGGCGCGGGCGAAGGTCATGCCGCGGATGCCGCTGCCGGCGAAGCTCCGCATGAGCGAGGTCGCGACGGTCGTCTTCGTCGCCGTCGCGGCGGCCTTCAGCGCGACGCCGGCCCCCACGATGTTGAGGACCGCGAGGCCCACGTTGACGATGCCCTCCGCGAGCGACATGTTGCCCGTCGTGATCTGCGCGGCGGAGTTCAGCGCCTGGTAGGCGATGTTCGCGACGACGATCGCCGTCAGGATGAGGCCCACGACGAGGTTGACGCCCGGGATGAAGAGCAGGACGGCGCCCGCGACCGCTGCGACGATGCCGAGCACGTTGCCGACCGTGTCGAGGATGTCCTTGTGCTCGCCGACCCACTGCGAGAAGTCGTCCCACGCACTGTCGTTGAGATCGCCCGAGTCCTCGACCAGCCGGATGGCCTCGACCGCGGACTCGGCGCCCATGTCGCGGTCCACGATGGCGTCGTGGAGGTCCTGCTCGGCACCCGCGAGCAGGAGCTGCGCGCTGCCGGACCTCTGCAGCCAGTCCTGCAGCTGGGACTGCAGGCCGGGCAGGTTGGCGGGCGGCGTCGCGGGATCGTCGACGCGGTCGCGGTAGTGGTCGACCATGCACTCTGCGGTGGCACGGTCGCTCTGAGCCTGGATGGCCTTGTCGAGCGCGTCGAGCGAGCGCGCCTGCGCGTCGCGGAGGACGGGGGCGTAGGCGACCATGGCGTCGCCCACGCCGCGGTACCGCTCCTCGGCACGGACGATGCGGCGCGCGACGTCCTCGGCCTGCTCGCGGATCGCATCGATCGCCTGCGCCTGGCCGAAGCCCTCGCCGAGCGCGGTCGTGAGGTTCTGCGACGCCCGCAGGATCGCCTCGGCCGTGCCGAGGTACATGCGACCCGTGAGGGCGACGCGGTCCGGGTCGCCGGGAACCGGATCGTGCGCGCGGTCGATGGGCGACCAGTCGGCGGGGCGTGTCATCACGCCTCCGCCACGACGGACGGCGGGTACGAGGTGCGCTGATCGGTCAGGACGCGCGCGAGCGCCTGATCGGTCTGCTCGAAGCCCGTGACGATCGTCTGGAGCCCGTCGCGGACGACGGCCAGCTGCTCGGCGAGCTCGCTGCGGCGGTGGTCCCAGTTGTCCGCGAACGCCTGCACGCGATCCGCGAGCCGATCGTGGCCGACGGCGTCGGCGAGCCGCTCGCTGCGCGCCGTCGCCTCGGTGAACTCGCCGTGGATGCGGCTCACGTCGATGCGCGCGGCGTCCAGGGCGAGAAGGTCGACGATCAGTGTCATCGCCGGCGTCTCCTGTGGGTGGTTCCGGAACGGGGGCGGGGATGCCGCGAGGCCCGGCCGTCGAAGACCGGGCCCCGCGGCGGCCGTCAGGAGCGGATGGCGCTGGCGAGCTGCGTGTCGGTGTCGCTCAGCGCGTCTGCGGCGGCGTTGAGGAAGTCCGACAGGCCCTGCAGGCCGCCGATCGTCTGCGTGGCGCCGGTGGTGAACTGCGTGTACGACTCGTGGAACGCGCCGGACGCGGCATCCGTGACGAATCCGCTCGAGACGAGGTCGCCGATGAGGCGCTGCAGCTCGTTGAGCTTGTCCTCGAGGGCGCCCTTGCCCGTGATGAGCTGGGCGGCGGCGGACTTCATGTCGCCGTAGGTCACGTTGATGTTGGTCACGTCGATCCTCTCGTCGGTGAGTGCGGGGGCCGGTCCAGGCTAACAACGGCTGAAGCGTGCTCCGAACCATCCACAGTCCCCCGTTCGGGGGACATGCGTCAGCGGTCGAGCTCCACGAGGGCCCGCTCGGCCAGCGCCACCTGGACCCGCCGGGTCCTGCCGCCGGTGACGATGACGCCCCGCCCCTCCGGGAAGTCCGCGCGCCGGGCGCGACCGAGCGCCGTCTTGAGGATGACCTCGCCGTCGGTCTGGTCCGGCTGCAGGAGCAGGCCGCGCCGGGCGTTCTTGAACTCGCCGAACAGCGGCCATGACGACACCCAGGAGGACGACTCCGCCTCGGCGACGACGAAATGCTCCTCGCGCTTGAACTGCCGGACCATGTCGACGAGCGGGGCGTCAGCCGGCGTCTGAAGGTAGTCCCCGAGCGACTCGATGATCACGACGCAGCGCAGGTCCGACGCCGGGTCGGACGCGACGTCGCGCAGCAGCCGAGCCAGCTCGGCCGCCTCCTCCGGCGTCCCGGCGGATGCCGTCAGACGCGGATCGGACGCGAGCGCCGAGCGGCGCGGGCCGATGAAGTACACGGCGTGCCCGGGAAGCGCCAGCGCGCGCTCCGCGATGACGGCGAGGGTGTTGGAGCGGCCGCTGCCGGGAGGGCCCGCGACGACGAACGCGCCGGACGCGGCGATGCCGACGGGCTCGAGCGTGTCCTCCGCGAGCCCCAGGACGATCTCGCCGTCGCGCAGCTCGGGAAGCGCGGCGAGCGGGACGAGGGCCGGAAGGGACGGGATGCCGGGCGCCTCCGGCGCGCCCGCCGCTCGAAGCCGCGCGGCGAGGGCCGACAGGGCCGCGGCCTGTTCGCCGGCGTCGGGCGATCCGCCCAGGATCGCGAGCTGCGTCTCGCGCCCGCCGATGAGGGCGCGGCCCGCGGGCGAGTCCTCGGTCAGGACGTCCACGGGCGCGTCCAGCGCGGCGTAGCCCGTGTCGTCGGCGAGCCTCAGGACGACGCGGCGCGGGATGCCGGCCGCGACGCCGCTCGGGATCGAGGCGAGGCGGTCGCTCGTGAGCGCGACGTGCACGCCGAGCGGGCGCCCCACGGCGACGATGTCCTGGAAGACGCGGTACCACTCGCTCCGGCCCGTGGGGATCTCCCACCCTTCACGGAAGGCGGGGAAGTTGTCCACCAGCAGCAGGATGCGCGCCTCCCGGTCGTGGCCCGGCGTCCGCCGGTACTCGGCGAGGGTCGTCGCGCGCGCGTCCGCGTACACACGCGACCGGCGGTCCAGCTCGGCGCGCAGCATCCGGAACAGCCGCACGATGCGCTCGTCGTCCTCGCCGGTGATGACGGCGCCGACGCCCGGCAGCTCGTCGAGGGCGCGGAGCGCGCCGGATCCGAAGTCGAGGCCGTAGACGTCGACGTGCGAGTCCTCGGCCAGCGCCGCGGCGGCCGCGATCGTGCGCAGGACGACGGACTTGCCCGAGCCGCCCGTGCCGAACACGGCGACGTGGCCGTCGGTGTCGGGCTGGAAGGCGGCGACCTCCTGAGCCTGCCGCTCCGGAAGGTCGCTCACGCCGAGCGGGAGCCGTTCGTCGGTGCGCGAACGCAGCTCCCCGAGCGCGATGGCGGAAGGCAGCTCGTCGAGCCACGGGCGGCGCGGGGACGGGATGCGGGCCTGGCGCGCCGCGTCGATGACGGTCGCGACGATGCGCTTCTGGTCGGTGGGTCCGAGGTCGCGCTCTTCGGGCGCGGAGTCGTCGCCGGGCGCCGACCACGCGGCGCCGACGCCGAACGGCATGTCGGCGACGTCGACGCGAGGCGTCTCGACGGCCCCGCTGGACCAGCCGCCCGCGTAGCCGGACTGGAAGCGCTCCAGCCGGCCGGGGCCCGTCTTCGCGATCGCGCGGCCCGGCACGCCGGGATCGAAGTGCGCGGCGTCCTTCACCCCGATGACGTCGTGCGAGTCCGCCTCGTCGGCGACGCGCAGCGCGATGCGGAGGTTCGTGTTGGCGCGCAGGTTGTCGCGGATGACGCCCGCCGGGCGCTGCGTCGCCATGATCAGGTGGATGCCGAGCGAGCGGCCGCGCTGGGCGATGTCCACGACGCCGTCGACGAACTCGGGGACCTCGCCCACGAGGGCTGCGAACTCGTCGATGATGAGGACGAGCGCGGGAGGAGCATCCGGATCCCCCCGCTTCTCGAGCTCGAGGAGGTCCTTGGCGCCCTTGCGGTGCAGGAGGGCCTCGCGGTGGTGCAGCTCGGCGCGCAGGCTCGTGAGGGCGCGGCGCACGAGGTGCGGCGTGAGGTCGGTCACCAGGCCGACGGAGTGCGGCAGCGTCACGCAGTCGGCGAAGGCCGAGCCGCCCTTGTAATCGACGAAGAGGAAGGTGAGACGGTCCGGCCCGTACTCCGCGGCCATCCCGAGCACCCAGGCCTGCAGGAACTCGCTCTTGCCCGAGCCCGTCGTCCCGCCGACGAGCGCGTGCGGCCCCTGCGCGCGCAGGTCGAGGTGCATGATCCCCGACGCGCCCTGGCCGATCGTGGCCCGGAGCCTCCCGGCACGGCGGCGCGCGGGCGCCTGCTCGCCGCGCGAGCGGTCGGTGATCGAGTCGTTCGCGCGCCAGCGCTCCAGCACGGCGAGCGGCTCGGACAGCAGCGCAGGGTCGAGGAGGCTCGCCAGCGCGACGCTCGTCGGGAGGTCCGACACGTCGTCGACGGGGACGTTGGCGTCCACGACGCGGCTGAGGTTGCGGGCGAATCCGGCGGCCGCCTGCGCGCTCACGCGGTCGGCGAGGGGCGCCTCGACCTCCTCGCCGAGCCGGACGAGGCCGATGCGGATCGTCTCACCGTGCGCCTCGGCGAAAGCGCGGCAGACGGCGGGCAGCTGCGCGCCCGTCTCGGCGATCCAGACGGGGTAGACGCCGACGTCGGCGCCGCGCTCGCTGAGGGCGACGAGCCGCGCGCGGTCGCGTGCAGCGCGCTCCGAGATGACGACGAGGACAGCGGGCAGGGGGATGCCGGCACCCGGCGCATCCCCCTGGGCGGTGCCGACATGGGCACCGGCGGACAGCGCCGACCGCTCGAGGCCCATCGCGCCCCGCGCCTCCTCGCGGCGACGGGTGAGGGCCTGCTCGCGCTCGGTGATGAGCGCGTCCAGCTCGTTCGTGAGCGCGAGGACGGCGGGCTCGGTCGCGGCGAGGTGGTTCCCCGGGAGCGGGCTGTGCGGCGACGACGTGTGCGGGAGCCACTTCAGCCAGTCGAGCCTGCCCGCCCACTCCGGGGTGAGCGCCGCCGCGACGACGAGCTCGGCGGGCGAGTGCAGGCCGGTCAGCTGCACGATGACGGAGCACGCGACCTCGAGCGCGGCATCCGGATCGCCCGCGATGCCGACGGCGCCCGACTCGGCGAGCTCGACGGCGACGGGGACGCCCTCGACCAGGCGGTGCTGCGCGACGACCTCGTCGAGCCGCTCCTGGAACTCGAAGACGAGGTCGCCGCGCTGGTCCTCGTCCACCGTGCTGCGGCTCGGCATCGAGGCGGTGCCCAGGCGCAGCGACAGGAAGCTCCAGTGCTCGGGCCGCCGCGTCCACAGGAGCGGCCCGAGGTTCGCGGCGGCCGCGAGCACGTCGGCCGACGACGGCAGCTCGGCGATGCGCGCGCCCTGCTCGCGCTCCTTCTCGGCTTCCAGCCGCGCCGCGAGCTCGTCCAGGCCGACGTCGAAGCGCGTGATCTGGCGCTGCAGCTTGCGCTTGTCGCGCCGGCGGGTGGAGATCCAGCTGCCGACGAGCATGACGGGCGTCATCGCGATGAACAGGAGCGTGATGGGGCGCTGCGTCAGCGCGAACATCGCGAGCCCCAGGAGGATGGGCGCGATCATGGCGAGCAGCGGGAAGGGCTGGTCGTCGGCTTCGCGCGGCACCTCGGGCACGGAGAAGGTCCGGCCGTTGTAGCGCTCCTCGACGCGGGGCGAGCGGTTGAACTCCACGGGGCCGATGTGGTCCTCGCGCGTGGCCGCCTCGTGCGTCTCGACCTCGACGAGCAGCTCCGTTCCTCCCGCGAGGACGACGAGGCTGCCCGGCACCCGCACGCGGGAGACGAGCTCTCCGTCGACCTCGACGCCGTTGGCCGAGCCGAGGTCGACGATCTCGACCGTCTGGCCGACGTCGATGCGCAGATGCCGCTTGGACAGGTACGGGTCGGCGAGCGCCACTTCGCACGAGGGGTCGCGCCCCACGAGGTGCGATCCGCGACCGAGGGGGATCGAGCGGCCGGTCTGCGGCCCGCTGAGCACCGTCACGACGGCCGTCGAGCCGGCGTGCAGCGAGGGGAGGACGTGCGCGGCATCCGCCTCGTCGACGAGCGCGACCGACAGCCCCGACGCGAGCCACTCCTCGCCGATGACGGCGTCGGGCGGCAGGAGGCGCCACTGCGGATTCATGGGCGATGCGGTCTGCAGCGTGTAGCGCCGCTGCGGGTCGTAGGTGCGACGCGGGTCGGCGGCCGCGACGCGCGCGGCGACGTCGCTCACGGTCGCCGTCGGCTCGGCCGTGACGACGACGTCCTGCGCGGATCCGTCGGGACGGTAGAGGCTCAGCTTGACGTGCACGGGGTCCTCTCAGCCGGTGACGGCGGTGAGTGCGATGAGGGCCGCGACGACGGCGGCGACGAGAACGGATGCCGCGACCAGCGCGATGACCGCGCGACGCCGCGCGCGGCGACGCGCGGCGGCGTCGACGCCGGCGGTGTCGACCGGCGTCTGCGGCGATGTGGGCTCCGGTGCGGAGCGGGCGATCCTCGCGGGATCGGCGGACCGGGGGCCGTACGACGGCAGCGGCTCCTCGGGCGAGCGGGCGATGCGGCCGATCGAGGAGGGGACGTCGGCGGCGCTCGTCGCGGCGAGGGGTCCGCTCACATCGCGGGATGCGCGGCGGCGGGACTCGCGGCGCGCGACCATCGTGGACCCGTCGTCGGGATCCTCGGCGGTGGGGTCCGCGGACGTGCGGCGCGGTCCGGGCTCTGCTGAGGCGTCGCCCGCCTCGGAGGGCTGCGTCTGGGCTCCGCCGTCGCCGCCCCGCCTGCGGGCGACGTGGGTCGCGTCGTCGGGAGCAGCGGTGCGCGAGATGCGCACGGTGCGGTCGTCGAGCTCGTCGTCCGGGTCGGCGTCGTCGGGCGTCCCGGCCGAGGGATCGTGACCGGGATCGCTCACGAGTCGCTCCGGCTGAGCGACACCTCCGCGTCGCCCAGGAGGAACTTCTCCCCCGCTTCCGTCGCCTCGCCCGGCTCCGCCGCGATCTCGGTGCCCATGAGCGTCGCGAACAGGACGCCGTTGGTCGAGTCGAGGTCGGTGATGAACCAGCGGTCGTCGCGCAGCTCGAGGCGCGCGTGCGTCTTCGAGATCGTGCGCGTGTCGTCGTCGAGCGAGACGAGCTGAGCGTCGGGGAACTCCGGATCGCGCACCGGCCGGCGGCCGACGATGACCGTCTCGGAGGTCAGCGGGATGCGTGTCCCGGTCGGCCCGACGAGGGTCCAGGCGGTGCGCTTGCGGCGCGCCACGATGGTCTCTTCGAGCTCGTCCTCCTCGGGGATGTGCGGCCGCGGGTGGAGGGCGGAGACCGACGTGCGGGCCGAGCGCGGGCCTCCGGCAGCCGGTGCGCCCGCGATCGCCGAGACGGGCCCGGAGCTCTCGGGGAACGCCTCGCCCTCGGTGGGCACCGGCGACGGTGCGGGCGCCCACGGCTCGCGCGCGACGCCGGGATCGGCGGCGGACGGCACGCGGGTGACCGGCGGTGCGACGTCGGCGACCGGCTCAGGAGTCTCGTCGAGGCGGCGGGCGCTCATGGGCGCCGCCGAGACGGGGGCGGGAGCGCCCGAGATCGCACCGGTCACCTCGCTCGTCGCCGAGCCCGGTGCGATGTCGAAGTTCCAGGGCTCGTCGGCATCGTCGGCGTCGTCGGCCGCGTCGTCCTCGAACGGCTCGACGGGCGCGCTCGAGCGGCGGACGAACATCGGCATGGGCGGGGTGTCGGCCGCCGCGGATGCGGGCGGCACCTCGTCGACGGGAGCCTCGGGGCGCGACGGCGCGCCCGCCTCGGGCCGGGGCTCGGCATCCGTGCTCGTCCATTGCGGCACCGACACGGGAGCCGGGGGCGCGGCGGCGACGGGGGCGTCGGCGGGGCGTGGGGGCAGCGGCGGCGGGGTCCAGCCCGCAGAGGGCGCGGCTGCGGGCCTGCCGTACGCGGGCGGCGGCGCGATCGGCGCGTAGGCCGTCACGGCGTCGGCGGGCTCGGGACCGTCGGATGCCGGGGCTTCGGGCTGCGGCGAGCGCAGCGGTCCGTGCGAGCCGCTCGTCTCGCGTCCGACCCACCGCTCGGGGCCGAAGCCCACGATGCTCGCCCACACGGGGAAGAGGAACCAGGCGAGGACCGTCATCCCGCCGCCGTAGCCGAACGAGAGGTTGACCCGGTGCGCCGCGACGATGAGGGCGATCCAGCCGGCGATGGGCACGATGAACAGCAGGACGAGCCAGCCGGACAGGCCACCGAGGCGGAGGAGCACGACGATGTTGAGGAACGGCACCCAGCCCTTCCACGCGGGCTCCCCGCTCTTGCGGAAGACCGCGCCGAGGGCGATCGCGGTCCAGACGTAGACGAGCAGCGCCGCCAGCAGGGACGTCGTCACGATGGCGACGGTGTTCCACAGGTCGAGGTTGGTCATGGCGATGTGTGCGCGCGCTGAGCGGTGCGGCGCTTCTCCCTTTCAGCGGTACTCTCCCGACGTCCGGCCGCAGGGGCGAGGTGTCGGACGAACGATCTCAACGATACGGTTGCGCGCAGGCGCCGCCATACGCCGCCCTCGCGCGCCAGCAGGCGCCGCTCGGCGTCCACGATGCGCCAGAACTCGGCGGCGTCGTCGACGGTCGTCGTCGAGCCCGAGAACACGGCGCGGTCCGCCGCCTGGGCCAGCAGCATCCCGGATGCCGTCGCGTACTCGGTCGCGAGCTCGCCGCGCGTGTGCGAGCGCGGCGCACCGCGCCCGGCGTCCACGGCGGCGTCGACGTACTCGTCCCATCCGCCCGCGATGCGCGATGCGGGCTGCCCCTTCCTCCGGCGTGCGCGCCGCCGCACGCTCTTGGCGATCGCGATCACCAGGAGCGGACCGAACGCGAGCAGCAGGATGGCGGTCACGATGCCGCCCGTGCGCAGGATCGGCCAGAGCCACGCGAGGTCGAGCCCGGCTGCGGGGGCCTCGGAGTCGTCGGCCCCCGAGTCCTCCTGCACGGGGTCGGGCGGAAGCACCTCCTCGACCGAGTCGGGCCGCACCTCCGTGACGTTCTCGGGGTCGCGCTGCTCGGTGACGTCGAGGCTCGGCGACATCTCGTGCTGCGGCGTGACGTCGACCGGGATCCAGCGGCCCGCGGCATCCTGCACCTCGGTCCAGGCCGCGATGTCCTGCGCGCGGCACAGGCCGTTCTCGCACACGGGAAGCGCGGGCTCGGGCGAGGTCAGCCGGGCTCCGACGACGACGCGCGAGGGGAACCCGAGCTCCTCCGCGATGAGGGCGACCGCGACGGCGAACTGCTCGTCGTCGCCGATGGCCGCGACGTAGTTCTGGGCCGCCTCGGCACGCGGGTCCGTCTCGCGCTCGAGGAGCCGGGAGAAGAGCGTGCCGATCCGCGCGAGCGAATGCCCGGAGGCGCTCGGCTGGAACGTGTAGCCCGGCAGCTCCTCCGTCCACACGGAGGCCTCGGTGAGACCGTGGCTGAGGTACCCGCGCTCGCGCAGCAGCCGGACGAGCTCCTCGAGCGCCGCGCCGCCGGATCCCGTGCGGTGGGTCTCGACCCACGTCGTGAGGCTCTCCGGCGCCTTGACGGCATGCTCGGCGCCGCCCGGCGCCTCGACGTCGGCGAGTGTCGGCACGGCGGGCTCGACGGCATCCAGCACATACGAGTCGCCCGCTTGGACGCCGTCCCCCGCCGTCTGGACGCCCGCTTCCGCGGCCGCGCTGTAGTAGAAGCCGTCCGCAAGGCTCGAGGCGCGGGAGCCTGCGAAGTCGACGGAGGCGAGGCGGCCGACGGTGGGCATCCAGATGCCCTGCAGGCCGTCGATCGCGATCCGGGTCTGGGTGGGCTCGCCCTCGCCCGCTTCGAGGGACGCAGGGACGCGGACGAAGTGCGCCTGGTCCGCGGACTCGCCGCCGCCGGCGCGGAACACCTCGCCGTCGTAGCTGTCGAGCGTCGCGAGCCGGATGCGCGAGGGCGCGCCGACCTCGGGTGTGACGGAGAAGAGCACCTCATCGGCCTGCTCCTCGCCGAAGAGCGACCGGTACGAGGAGAGCGGGCTCGCCGCCGCCGCGACGGCGAGCTCGGGACCGACGGCCGAGCGCAGGACGGTGCGCTCCGCTCCCTTCGCGGCGAACGGCACGACGGCCGCCGCGACCACGACCGCCACCGCGAGCATTCCGGCACCCAGCGCCGTGCGCCGCCGGTCGGCGCTCGACGACCGGCGCGACATGCGCACGCCGCTCGACGACGCGGCGCGCTGCAGCGCCCGGACGCGGGCGGCGCGGGTGCGCCAGGCGAGCCACAGGATCGTCGTCACGAGAGCCGCGATCCCGATCGCGGTCTCGACCGGGGCGAAGAGCGTGAAGGGGCCGATGGAGATCGGATCGCTCGTCGACGGGCTGCCGAAGAAGAGGCCGAACGACACCATCGCGAGGCCCAGGGGTGCGGCCGCCGTCGCGATCGGCTTGTCGCGCCAGGACAGCGCGAGGGTCGCGCATGTGCCCACGAGGAAGACGACGAGCGCGGGCACGAGGAGATTGCGGTACGTCCCGACGGGGAGATCGACTGTGACGAGGTCCTTCCACCCGAAGACGACCCCGGAGCCGAGATCGAGGAAGCCGCGGAGCAGGCCGGGCGGCGCGCCGAGCCGAGAGGGCACGGCGAGCGGGATGCCGAAGAGCAGGAAGGCGACCGCGAGCGCGGCCGTCGTCATCCAGCCGCCCCAGTGCCGCATGTGCGCGAGGACCGCGATGCCGGCCGCGACGATCGTCGAGACGCCGACGAGGAGCAGGAACCAGGGCGAGCGGTACACGGGCCACGCGGCGACGGCGGCGATCCCGACGATGGCAGCCGTGAACAGCGTCCCCGCGATGACGCGACGTCGCGAAGACGCGCGCCGGATCCGCGCGGCCTCGTCCCGCCCGCTGGAGAGGTCCATGCCGCTGATCACGTCGTCGCTCCGCGCAGGAGGAGCCCGGAGAGGTCGTCGAGCGTGCCCACGGTCAGGACGGTCAGGCCCGCGAGCGACTGCATGCGCGGGTGGGCGCGCTCGTCGCAGATGACCGCCATGACGGCGGTGTCGGCCGGGAAGCCGAGCGCGGCCTGACGCAGGCGCGTGAGCGAGACCCGCGACCCCGTGACGACGACGGCGATCGAGAGGCGGTCGTTCGCCTCGGCGGCCAGGCGGCACACGTCCTCGATGGGCATCGTGTTCTCGAGGCGGTCGATGCCGCTGAACCCGTCGAGCATGACGCGCGGCGAGACGGCGGGGATGTGCTGCACGGCCCGCAGGCGCCCTCGCACGACGCGCGGCACCTCCGACCCGACGACGATGTCGAGGTCCCGCGCATCCCGGACCGCCCGCAGCCCGACGGACGCGGCGCTGCTGACGGCGAGCTCGAACTCGTCGGCGTCGGCGTACTCCGCCTCGGCGATCGCGAGGACGACCGCCATGCGCGAGCGGCGCGACTCCTCGTACTGCCGGACCATGAGCCGGCCCGTCTTCGCCGTCGACTTCCAGTGGATCTGGCGCTGGGAGTCCCCCGGCGCGTACTCGCGGATCGCGTGGAACGACATGTCGGCGTCGACGAGGCGGCGCGTCGGGTTGCCCTCCAGGTCGCGGATGAGGCCGGCGCTCGTCGAGGGCACGTCCGTCGTACGCGGGTGGACGTAGAGCTCGTGCACCTCCTCGAAGGAGTGCTCGCGCCGCAGGAGGCCGAGCGGATCGCTGCGGACGGTCGTGGCCGGTCCGACCGTCACGATGCCCCGCGGCAGATCCGGGATCTCCAGCGGCTGCGCGATCATGTGCCCCGGACGCAGGAGCGGGACGCCGAACTCGACGAGGCCCGCGCCGACCGGGATGTCGATGCGCCCGGGCAGCGCCGTGCGGTGCCCGTGGTTGCGGACGACGATCTCGCCCGCGACGCTCTGGCCTGCCACGATCCGCTCGTGCGCGAGCGTCAGATCGACGTCGTACGAGCGGGCGCCGAACAGGAACGGCACGGTCATGAGGAGCAGGAGCACCGAGATGGCCCCGGCCACCATCCACTCGACCCAGCCGAAGGCGATTCCCAGGATGAGCCCCGCCGACGCCGCGAGCGCGACGACGACACCGGCCGGACGGACGGTCCGCGCGGCCCAGTCGGAGGCCGCCCTGACACCCGAGCCCACCGCGCGCGAGGCGCCCGTCGCCCACACGGCGGCGCGCACGAGTGTGCGCCCTCGCGTGACGGGCGCGACGGTGCGCGTCGCCTCACCCGTCCCCGTGCCGGTGGAGGCGACGGAGCGGGTGATGCGGGACTCGGTGAGACTCATACGACCTCTCGGCGCGTCGGCGGCGCGACGTCCAGCAGCACCTGGCCGACGACGGCCTCCTGCGTGACGCCATCGAACTCCGCCTCCGGGTGGAGGATCAGCCGGTGCGAGAGCACCGGCACGGCGAGCGCCTTGACGTCGTCGGGCGTCGCGTACGAGCGGCCCTGCGATGCGGCGCGCGTCCGCGTCGCGCGGGTCAGGGCGAGGGCGCCGCGGATGCTGACCCCCAGCCGCACCTCGTCGGCCGAGCGCGTGCTGTCCACGAGCCGCGCGACATAGTCGAGCACGAGCGCGTCGACGTAGACCTCCTGCGCGAGGTCGGCCATGCCGACGAGAGCCTGCGGCGTGATGATCGGCGCGAGCTCCTGCGTCGCGACGGCGGCTCCGTCCAGGATGCGGACGGTCGAGGCGTGGTCCGGGTAGCCGAGGGAGGCGCGCATCATGAAGCGGTCGAGCTGCGCCTCCGGGAGGCGATACGTGCCGGCCTGCTCGACCGGGTTCTGGGTCGCGAGGACCAGGAAGGGGACGCCCACCTGCCGCGTGACGCCGTCGATCGTGACGCTGCCCTCCTCCATGACCTCCAGGAGCGCGGACTGCGTCTTCGGGCTCGCGCGGTTGATCTCGTCGGCGAGGACGATGTTGGCGAAGACGGGCCCCGCGTGGAACTCGAAGCGGCCCTCCTTCTGGTCGTACACCGTGATGCCCGTGATGTCGCCGGGGAGGAGGTCGGGGGTGAACTGGATGCGCGTGTTGGTGCCCTGCACCGACTGCGCGAGAGCGCGCGCGAGCGACGTCTTACCCGTGCCCGGGACGTCCTCGAGGAGCACGTGCCCGTCGCTGAGCATCGCCGTCAGGACGAGCTCGACGACATGCCGCTTGCCGAGGATCGCGCGCTCGACGTTGTCGGAGATCTGCGCGAACGTCTTGGCGAACCAGGTCGCCTGTTCGGGGGTCAGGGTCATCGTGCGGTGTCCTTCGGGGGGTGGTGGGGGGAGAGCGGGTTCACGGGCCGACCTCTTGGCCCGGCGGGTCGTTCGGCTCGCAGGTCGCGCTGATCGTGCGCGTCGCGTCGGCCAGACCCCATCCCTGCGCGGCCCAGCTCGCGGTGATGCCGATGCCGTCGACGCGCACGGCGCCGCGCGGCACGTCCCACGTTCCGGCCGTGTACGGGAGGACCTGGTCGTGCTTGTCGTAGTAGACGAGGGCCGCGTTGGAGAACGTGAAGGCGGCCTTGCCCAGCGCCGTATTGGAGGAGTCGCCGCGGGGGACGAGCTGTCCGCCCCCGGTGCAGGACTCGACCCACCATGTCGCCTGGAGCTGATACGGCGCGCTGCCGGCCGCCGGGACCACTGTGGCCCACGGCGTCGCCGTGCCCCACCAGTTGTGCACGTAGCGCACCTGGATCGCGGGGTCGCGGTCGAAGACGCCCGTCGGCCACCCCGCGAACTCGACGTGGTTGCGGTTGGGCACGCGCTCGCTCGAGACGGGCTCGGCGCGGATGAGCCATTCGGCACGGGCGTCCGAGACGTCGGGCTGCGCGTCGACGGTGAACGTCCAGTCCTTGGGCGGCTTGCCGCTCTGGACGGCGCGCACGCTCTGCGAGGTCGTCGAGCGTCCGAACGAGGCTCCGTCGCGCCACGACTCCACGCACAGAGTGAACCGGTACTCCTCGCCGTCCGGAAGGCCAGGGAAGGTCGCGATCGCGCCGTCGCCCGACGTCGTGCAGGCGTCACCGTCGCGCACGATGCCGTAGCGCAGCGCCGAGCCGTCGCCGTTGAGCGCCGCCGCGCCGCGCGCCGTGACGGTCGAGGTGCCGTCGCCCATCGACTCGGAGCTCAGGGTGAGCACGGGATCGCGCGGGGCGCCGACGCCGTTGGCCCAGATCGTGACCGCCATGCCCGTCTGGCTGCCGCCCAGGCCCGGGGGGAGCTCGAAGCGCGACGTCGGCGTGACCGTGATGGGCGAGGCGGAGTTCGAGCCCACCTGGTACGCGGCGAGGTCGATCCGATCCTGGCCGGGCCGCACCGGGATGCGCGCCGTCTCGCCGGCGGGACTCGTGATCTCGATGCTGCCGGTCTGAGCCGGGTCGATGCCCAGGATCGACAGCGAGACGACGCCCCCGTCGCCCGAGGACGTGACGACGGGACGGGCGGTGACGGACTGCGGGGCCCCCGGCGCGCTGTAGGCCCAGCCCACGGTCCGGACGCTTCCGCTGGACTCCCCGACGCTGTTCACGGCGACGGCCTCGTATGTGCGCTGCTCGCCGTTCGGCGCCGCGATCGCGGGGCACGCCCCGTCTGCGTCGCAGCGCGCGACCTCGGCGCCGTCCGAGCGCACGACGAACCCGGTGAGGGCGGGATACGCCAGGCGCGCCTCGCCCGGATCGACGCGCAGCGTGAGCGAGCCGTCGTCGTACGCCGTCTGCGCGATGCTCAGGGGCGCGCGCGGGAATCCCTGCAGGTCGAGCAGGATCCGGCCGTCGCGGTCGGCGTTGGTCTGCCGGCCCTGCGCGTCGCGGACGGAGAAGGATGCTGTGCACGTCGCCCCGGGAGCATCCGCCGTCCACGACGCGACGACGGTCGTCGCGGATGCGAGCGCGAAGCTCACGCCCGCGCACGCGCCGGTCGCCTCGACCCCCACGAGCTCGAGCGGCGTGCCGGGAAGCGGATTGACCTCGCCCGACGCGCCGACGACCGTGATGTCGCACGACGCGCCCGCGGCCTGCGAGCACTGCTTCGTGACGGAAGCACCTTGCGGCAGAGTCGAGGGCGCGGCTCCGACCCTGAGGATGAGCCGCGCCTGCGGGACGTCGGGGTGGCTGGGGACCGTGACGAAGGCCACCTCTTCGGATCCCGGGACCGCGCGGTCGGCGCCCGTGATCGTCACGCGCGATCCGTTCTGCACGACCTCGAAGGCCGAGCCGGCGTGCTGGACCTCGTACTCGATGCCCTCCCAGTCCTCGCGCAGCTGCCACGTCGTCATCGTGGTCAGGTCGAACGTGACGGTCTCGCCGGGGCCGACCGCGAGGGACGCGGGGTGCAGCTCGGGCTGCGGATCGAGCGGGACGACCTCGATCGGCACCGACAGATACGTCCAGTCCTTCTGCCCCGCGATCCGGACGGGCACCTGGCACGCGTCGGCCCAGGGCGCCCCCGCGCCTGCGTCGTAGCGCACATCCGTGCCGGACTCGGCCGCGCAGGAGGCATCGGTGCGAGCACCCGACGCCCGCACGTCGTCGCCGACCTCGAGGCGGGCGCCGGGCGGGCGCGCGACGAGCGAGGCCATGTCGAACGAGACGGACGACAGCTCGGTGGCCTGCGGGGTCTTCGCGCCGCTGCGCAGCACGAGCGAGAGGTCGTCGTCGCCCGGGACGCGAAGGAACGCGTAGGTCGTCACAGGTCCCGACGCACCCTCGCCCGTGACGGCGAAGGGGATGACCCGCGTCTTCGCGGGCAGCTCGCCGCTGAGCTCAGTGCCGTCGGCCGAGACGCCGTCGGGGTCGCCCCACAGGCCGACGGACAGGTCCTCGACCTCGCCGCCCGACCACTGCGCCTTGCCGGCGAGGACGTCGACGCCGTCCTCGAAGTCGTCGCGATTCTCGACCGTCAGCACGGTGTCGGCCACGACGGGATAGTCGGGGACGCTCTCGCGCACGACCTTCACGACGATGAGGCCGCGACCGGTGTTGCCGGAGCTGGAGACGACGTCGTAGAGGAACGACATCGTCGTGGGCTGCGTGCCTGCGCCGATGACGACGGTCGTGTCGGATGTCGACACGAGGAGGTCGTCCAGCCGCTCGAACTCGGGGTTCTCGCTGCCGTCGCCGAGCATCTCGGGGAGGTCTGGGCGCACGTCGGTGAGGGTCAGCGTCCCCATCGTGGGATCGAGGTCGTTCGACAGGGGGCTCACGCGGATCGTGCGGTCGGCGCCCGCCTGCACCTGCACGTAGTCGGTGAAGGTGATGGGACTCGGGTTCGACTCGCCGTCGAGCACGCCGATGCGGACTGTCCCCTCGCCCGTCTCGCCGAACGCGTCGACGACGCGGTAGCGGAACGAGACCTGTCCCGAGTGCCCCGCGACGCTCGAGTACAGGATCGACTCTCCGTCGGCGGAGATGGTGGCAGCTCCGCTCTCGGGCTGCGTCACGATGCGGTCGAGGGTCACGACGTCGCCATCGGGATCCATGCCGAACCCGTCGAACTCGACGAGCGTGGACTGGCCGGACAGGACCCGGCCCTCGAGCGTCTCGGGCAGCGGCGCGCGGTTGGCGTCGTCCGGCAGGACGCGGATCCGCACCTCGGCCGTGTCCGCCAGCGACGGGGCCCCCGTCGTGAAGACCGAGTAGCGGATGCCGTACTCGCCGGGCTCGGACGGCGCGAGGTAGCGCAGCACGGGGCCGGAGGCGAACGCGAGCGCCGCGTCGCTGGAGGAGACGACGGACGAGGGGTCCAATGTCGGGCGGCCGCCCGCGGGCGAGATGTCGTTGTCGAGGACGGGGATGTCGATCTGGGAGCCCGCGCGCACGACGACGGTGTCGTCGACCGCGATCGGTGCGAGCTCCGGCGCCGGCGGCAGGAGGTACACGGTCGCCTCGCCCTGCACGCTCGCGCCGCGATCCTCGGTGCCGTCGCTGACCGTGTACGAGACGGTCCCGAGGCGCCCGGCCGCGCGCGTCTCGGTCGTGCCCGAGACGCGCAGGTGGTTCTGCCCCACGGTGTCGACCGAGAGCGAGGCCCCGTCATCGGCGCGGACGACGACGTCGCTGAGCAGCAGCACGCGGCGCGTGGGGTTGGAGACGGCGGCGAAGACGTCGAGCGTCGCGTCCTGCTTGGGATGGACGAAGGCGACGACGGGATCCGTCGCGAGGTCGGGCGGCGCATCGGCCGGCAGCACCGTGATGCGCGCCGTCCCGTCGGCGTCGCTCACGCCGTCGCTCACCGTGAACCCGACGCGGAACGTGCCGGGGTTCTCGGCCGCGAAGTCGAAGGTCGTCGTGCCGCCCACGACCGTCGCCGTCGCGGGGGCCCCGTCGAGCACGCGGACGGACTGGAGTTCGAGGGCTCCCGCCGTGCCGGTCACGTGGGGCGCGACGTCGACCGTCAGTCCCGCGTCGATCGAGTCGACGACGGCGAAGGACTGCACGTGGAGCTTCGGCTCGGGCGTCACGCGCACCATGAGCGGCTTCGTGGACGTCATCCCGCGCGTGTCCGACACCGTGACGGCGAGCTCGACGACCTCTTCGCCGCTCGTGCCGTCGTCGGCGTGCTGATAGACGACGTCGCCGGACGGCGTCGCGGCGACACTGCCCCGACCGGTCGTGTTCTGCACCGAGAGGAGGAAGAGCGGGTCGCCCTCCGGGTCGACCCAGCCCGGCAGGACCGGGACGGTGACGGTGCCGCCGACGGCGACCTCCGGCTCGGGCCACGGGAGGAGGCATCCCTCCACATCGCACCATGCCGGCGCCGCATTCCGCTCGGGCGGCGCGACCTCGAGCGTGACGGTCGTGGATGCGGACAGCAGGCCGTCGGCGGCTGTGCCGTCGGTGACGGCGTACGAGAAGGTCGCCGTGCCGCTCGCCTCGGGCGCGACGCGCACCGCGATCCGCTGTCCGTTGTCGGTGATCGAGGTCGTGCCGAATCCGGGGTCCAGCCCCGTGACCGACGCGGGATCGATCGAGAGGACGTCCTCGTTGGGATCGTGGTCGTTCAGGAGCACCGGCAGCGTCACGAGACTGCCCGCGCGGACGCCGAAGGCGTCGGCCTCGGCGACGGGCGGCTTCGGATCGATCATGATCGTCAGCTGCTCGTCGCTCGGCTCGGAGTCGGAGTTCGTCCGGTCGTCGAGCGTCCAGTTCTGGCTCGACTCGACGAGCCGGCCGTCGGGGACCGTCCACACCCAGCCGCTGCGCGTCTCGTTCAGGATGACGGCCTCGTCGCTCGCGATGAGCTGCGGCCGGCGGTCGTCACCCAGCGATCCGGCGCCGTAGCCGAGCGCCTTCGGCCCATTGCTCGAACTCCACAACAGGCCCTCCGACTCGCCTTGCGGCAGCCATGCCGCGAACACCTCGCCGTCGCGCACGATGGGGCGGGCCGGTGTGCCCTGGACGCCCGTCCCGACGGGGTTGGTCACCTCGGAGCCGTCGACCGGGACGCGGATGAGCCCCGTCTCGGTCGCGAGATAGACGGCATCCCCGGACGGATCCGGTGCCCCCACGACGACCGAGCCCGCCGTCGTGAAGGTGGTCGCGGCATCCGCTCCCCGCAGCCAGACGGTGCCGTCCTCGGTGTCGACGACGGCCCAGTCCTCGCCTGCCGCGGTGATGGCGGGCGTCGCGATGCCGTCGGCCGCGAGCTCGTCGCGCCCGCGCACCTCCGACGACGCGATGTCGTAGCGCAGCACGGATCCGTCGGCCCGCGAGTAGCTGAAAAGGATGCCGCGCTCGTCGACGGCGATGGCGTCTGCCGTGTACTGCGGGCCCTCGTCGTCCTCGGACGCGAACGGGTCGAGCTGCGTCGCGTCCCCCGTCGAGAGGCGCCCGACGAAGACCGCCCCCGAGTCGGTGAGGTACGCGACGAAGTCGGCGGCCGTCGCGACGTCCGTCGTGCCTGCCGGCGTCGACGCCGAGGCGCGCAGCGCCTCCTCGTCCAGGTCGATGGGGCTGGCCGCGTCGATCCTGGTGAGCTTGCTGTAGCTGTCCGAGAAGAGGAAGGCGCCGTCCGCCGCCTGCGCGACGTCGCTCGGGTTGGCGATGCTGCGCACCGTGTCCAGCTCGCCGACGGCCGTGTTCACACGCGCGTAGCGGCGTCCGTCCCCCGTCTGCAGCGCCCAGACCGCCGTGTCGACCTCAGGCGTCTCCTGCGCGTCCAGGCCGGGCCACACGACGCTCGCGGTCACGACGAGAGCGGCGGAGGCGATGGCGGCGACGATGCCGGCGATCGTGCGGCGACGCATTCAGAGGACTCCTGATGCCAGGAGCGCCACACCGATCGCGGCGAGGGCGACGAGTGCCGCGATGCCCGCGACGACCCACGGGAGCACTCGGCGCCGCGGCGACGATGAGACGGAGATATCTGTGTCCTCATCGCGCGCGAGTTCTGCGACGCCGGCGCCGGGACGGGTCTTGCGGCGCTCGTCGCGCGTGATGTGGCTGCGGGCGACGCCGCGCATCGTCGAGTCGGCGAAGTCGACGGGAGCGGAGGCGGCGCTCCATTCGTCGACGGGCACCTCGAGCGCGGTCGGCGAGATCCCGAGCTCGGACTGCACCGCCCGAAGCGCTTCGGCGAACTCCCGGGCGGAGGCGTAGCGCCGGGCCGGGTCGCGGGTCATGGCGCGCGCCAGGACCTCCTGCAGCGAGTCCGGGACGTCGGTGCGGGAGATCGGGGTGTAGCTCGCCCGCGCGATGCGGCGGCGCAGCTGCTCCTTCGTGTTCTGGCCGCGCTCGCGGCGCTCGAACGGGCTGTGGCCCGCCAGCAGCGAGTACACGGTGGCGCCGAGGCTCCACACTTCGCTCGCGACGGTGCCGGCGGTCTGCTCGGCGACGACCTCGGGCGCGCTCCAGGGGATCGACATCGCGAGCACCTCGTCGGCGGTCGCGCGCGAGAGGGAGGAGGAGATCCCGAAGTCCGCCAGCACGGGGGCGCCGAAGGTCGTCACCAGGATGTTGCTCGGTTTGACGTCGCGGTGGACGAGGCCCGCACGGTGCGCCGACTCGAGCGCGCTCGCCATCCGCACGCCGATCTCGAGGACCTCGGGGACCGGGACCCGCTCGCGGCGGTACCGCAGCGCGAACCCGCCGGGGCAGAACTCCATGACGATGTAGGGCCGGCCGTCCGCCGAGATGCCCGCCTGGTAGACCGTGACGATCGACGGATGCGCCGAGAGGTGGGCGAGGACGTCCGCCTCGGCGTTGAACATGCGCCGCAGCTCGGGGTCACGAACATCGCTCGGCAGCACCTTGACGGCGACGTCGCGCCTGGGCATGTCCTGCTCGTAGAGGAACACGTCGGCGAAGCCGCCCGAGCCGAGCGGGCGGATGTATGTCAGGCCCGGGAGGATGGGCGGCGACGAAGGCAGGCGAGTGGCCACGTTTCCTCCCCCGGAATCATGCTCGCAACGGCCCCGCGCCGTCGCTGTGCAAACCCGGCAATGCTAACAAACACCGCTGAGCCTTCCGGGAGCCTGTGAGTGTCAGGCGGGCGGCGGCTCATTGGGGTCGAAAGGCGCGTCCAGAGACCGGGTCAGCTCCTCCAGGAGCGCCTCGATCTGCGGCTCGACGTACTGGCTCAGTGCCGCCTGGATGCGCAGCCGGTGGTGCAGCAGGATCGTGCAGACCTCGCGCCCCACCATGTTCGCGTAGTCGTCGGCGAGCCCGACCTCCTGCCGCAGTGCGGCCTTCGCCTCATCGCTCAACGGCGGAAGGGCCGGGATGCCGGCATCCACCTCTTCGGCGAGCCCCGCGATCGTGAAGAGGAACGGTGCGCCGGGCACGGGCTCGGGATCCAGCGGGAGTCCCTCGAACTCGGGCTCGAGGCCTTCGCTCGGCCGATAGCTGCGCGCCCGGTTGCGCGCGGCCTGCTGGTCGAGCTCCGCCTGGAGCATCGGGAGGTTGCGCGCCGTGTACTCGGCGACCGAGTGGTCGACGATCGCCTTGATGCGCGTCGAGAGTCCGTGCTGCACTCCGTGCGGCACATCGCCGCCGAGTCCCGCCGCTGACAGGACCGGCGACCCGAAGCATCGCCGGCACGGCGCCACGCGTCCCCGGTGCGTCGCAGGCTCCCAGCGGGGAAGCCATTTGAGCCAGGCGTCGACTGCCTGGCTCACCTGGGTCTCGAGGGACCGCTCCACGCGTCAACGGTATCCCGAGAGAGGTCGGATCCGGCGGCCTGACCGGGATTTACTCGTCGAACGGGTCCTCCCACGGCCAGCGCGGCCGCGATGCGTCGGTGCGGACCAGCGCGATGCCGCCCCATGAGCAGGCGAGAGCCGCGAGGGCGATGACGACCTCGAACCACGACAGGAAGACTCCGCCCGCCGCGCGCGCGGCGTCGCCGAGCGCCTCGTCGGCCAGCAGCGCCCCGAACCACACGCCCGCAGGGTACGCGAGCGCCGTTGCGACGGCCGTGACGACGGCGCCGCGGAGGGGCGGATGCTGTCTGCGCAACGCGATCCACAGGCTCAGTGCGAAGGCGCCCGTCGCGGCGATCGTCGCGACGATGCCGGGGAGCTGGCCCAGACCCGGCACCGCGATGACGTCCTCGTCGAGGAGGAGGCTCAGCATCCCGAGCCCGAAGATCAGGAGCGCGACGAACGCGGCCGTTGCGAAGCCGAGGGCCACGAGCGGCCGGACGTGCCCGGGCTGGGGCGCGCGATCTGCCGACACCTTCGACGATACGCCGACTGCGAGCCCGCGGGGCCTACTGCCGGTAGAGCTGCGGACCCGCCTCGAGTGTGCGCTCGTACTCGCGCATCGCCTCGGTGTTCAGCTCGCTCACGCGCTTGCCGCGCGCCGCCGCCCACGCGCCGAACCAGATCGTCAGCTCGCGGCCGAGGATGAAGGCGATCACGGCGAGCGGTGCGAACAGGTTGTCGCGGATGAGCTCGACGCCCTCGGTCGGGGTGAGCATCCAGAACGGCTCCTGGAACATGAGGCCCAGGATGTAGCCGAACCAGCTGATGACGCCCACGAAGATGCCGAAGATGACCCAGTGCGCCCAGCGGCCGCGGTTGATGATCGCGCCCAGCAGCCAGAAGCCGATGAAGAACAGGACGACCGGGACCCAGAAGATCCACGAGGAGACGGCGGTCGTGATCGCGTCGACGATGCCGTCCGTCGTGAGGTCGCCCGTGAACAGGTCCACGCCCAGCCACAGACCGAGGTACAGCACGGCGAAGCCCAGCGCCGCGAGCAGGCCGATGGCGCCGGCGGCGGCGCGGTTGCCGCGAGCCCGCGGCGGCTCGGGCGCCTGGACGAAGATGGGCTGCGGCGCGGGCGCGGCGTACTCGGTCTGCGCGACCGGCTCGCTGGGGGCCACGACGTGCGGCTCGGCGGCGGCGACCGGGGCGTCCTCGTAAGCGTGCGTCGCGACGGAGCTCTCGGGCGCCGCGGCGTGCGCGTCGTCCTCGTCGCCGGCGGCGGCGCGGTAGGCGGCCATGTAGGCGGCCGCGTCCGTGATCTCGTCGTCTGTCTGCTCGGGAGCGGCGGCCTCGGCGGCGGTCACCTCGGCCCGCGCGGGCTCGGAGGCGGGTTCGGGCTCGGCGGCGGGTTCCGGCTCGGCGGCGGGATCCGGCTCGGCGGCGACGGGCTCGGGCGATGCGGACTCGTCGGGTGCGGGCTCGTCGGCGGAGGAACCCCCGGTGGCGTCGCGACCGGCGGCCTCGGCGTCCGCGAGACCTTCGTTCACGCTGCCCACGACATCGTCGACCGGCTTCGGCTCGTCGACGGGCTCGCCGTAGGTCGACTTCGCGTCACTCATCGGATGGCACTTCCTCACGCGGGGCACGCCCCCGCACCAGCGAGGGTAGCGCGGCGACCGCCCATGCCCCGGCAGGCATGCCGCGGCGATTCGCCTGCGGCCGCGCGCACCGCCGCGGCTAAGGTGAGCCGCATGGCACGTCCGGGATCGATCGGCGCGAAGCTCGCCGGCGCTGCGGCATCCGTCCTGCTCCTCACGATGCTCGCGGCCTGCGCGCCGGAGGCGTCGACGGGCGACGGCTCGACGCCCTCCTCGGCCGAGACGCCCGACATCGGCACGAGCCCCACCCCGTCCGCGACGCCGAGCGCCTCGGGCTCGTTCGTCCCCCGGATCCCCGACGACTGCGAGGAGATGCTCGCGGAGGACGTGCTGGCCCAGCTCGAGGACGTGCCGCTCAACGACCCCGCGTTCGGCCCGTCGGGGCCGCAGCCGGACGGCAGCCTCATCTGCATCTGGGCGGACCCCGCGGCCGACACGACGCACCTGCGCACCGAGATCACGAACGTCTCCCGCGGCCCCGCCCTCGACATGCTCAACGAGCTCGCGGAGGAGGAGGGCTTCACCTGCTACACGCCCGACGGCGGGACGCGGTGCGAGAAGACGTGGCCCAACGAGGACTACCCCGTCACGGACGGGCGGACGCTCTTCTGGCGGGACGGCATCCTCATCGACACCCAGTACTCGAACCTCGCTCCGACGGGCTACACCGCGAGCATCGTCGCGTACATCTGGGGGCAGTGGGGCTGACTCACCCCCACACGAAGGCGGCCAGGCGCGTGCCGTAGTCCTCGGGATGCCACGACCTCTCGACGCTCGCGAGCCACAGGCCGTCGCGCACGACGTGCTCCTCGACGACGGCGCCCGAGATCCTCGTGCAGGCGACGCCCGAGCCGTAGGCGACGCACGCGAAGCCCTGCCCGCGCAGCGCGAGGTCGGCCACGGGAGCAGCATCCGTCTGCACGACCGAGAGGGTCGACGAGATCGTGCCCGCCGTCTCGCGCCAGGCGCACGTGACACGGACGGACGGCTGCAGCGCGTCGACGAGGCTCGTGACCTCGGTGGCCGGAGCGTTGCGGTTCTGGCTCAGCAGCGACTGAGGGGACCACGCGAGCTCGAGCCACAGCGTTCCGGGATACAGGTCGCGGCAGTCGATGTCGGCGGTCGTGTCGAGCGCGGCCTCCGCGACCGGCCGCGCGCCGGCCGCCTCGGGCGCCGACGTCGCGGCCCGCAGCGTGTCGCCCACGAAGGCGATCGTTCCGGGGACGGCGGGGATCGCCAGCCACACGAGGGCCGCGACGACGCCCGCGCAGAAGAGGCCCGCGGGCCACGCGAGCCAGAGGTTGCGACCGCCGATGCGCGCCATGCCGCCCCTTTCCCCACTCAACGGTAAGCGGGCGCGGGGACTCAGCGCGTTCGGCGCGCAGGAGCGGATACGACGATGGCCCCGGCGGATGCCGGGGCCATCGTGTTCAGATCCGGGATGCTCTCAGCTGAGGCATCCCGGGACCTCAGTTGTAGTCGCCCGAGAAGCCGTCCGTGGAGAAGCTGTCGAAGTCGACGTAGCTCAGGTCGGCGTCGCTGTACGCGCCGTCCGAGGCGAAGATGCGGTTGGGGTACCGCTCGCTCTTGGCCTCCTCCGTCGCCTCGACCGTGACGTTGCGGTACTTCGCAAGTCCGGTTCCGGCGGGGATGAGCTTTCCGATGATGACGTTCTCCTTGAGGCCGACGAGCGGGTCGCTCTTGCCCTCCATCGCCGCCTGGGTGAGGACCCGCGTCGTCTCCTGGAACGACGCGGCCGACAGCCACGACTCCGTCGCGAGCGACGCCTTCGTGATGCCCATGAGCTCCGGCCGGCCCGACGCGGGGCGCTTGCCCTCCGCCACGGCCTCGCGGTTGATCTGCTGGTAGCGCTTGAAGTCCACCAGCTCGCCCGGGAGCAGGGTCGTGTCGGCGTGGTCGACGACGGTGACCTTGCGCAGCATCTGGCGCACGATGACCTCGATGTGCTTGTCGTGGATCGGCACACCCTGCGAGCGGTACACCCCCTGGACGCCGTTCACGAGGTACTTCTGCACCTCGCGGGCACCCATGACACGCATGACCTCCTTGGGGTCGAGCGTGCCGACCTGCAGCGGCTGGCCGACCGTGACGTGCTGGCCGTCCTCGACGAGGAGGGTGGCGCGCTTGAGGACCGGGTAGACGTGCGGCTCGTCGCCGTTGTCGGGCGTCAGGATGACCTTCTTCGCGCGGTCCGTCTCGTCGATCGTGATGCGACCGTCGGACTCGGCGATCGGCGACGCGCCCTTGGGGGTGCGGGCCTCGAAGAGCTCCTGGACACGCGGCAGACCCTGCGTGATGTCATCGGCCGAGGCCGAGCCACCCGTGTGGAACGTGCGCATCGTCAGCTGCGTGCCGGGCTCACCGATCGACTGGGCGGCGATGATGCCGACCGCCTCGCCGATGTCGACGATCTTGCCGGTCGCGAGCGAGCGGCCGTAGCACTGCGCGCAGACGCCGACGGCCGAGTCGCACGTGAGGACCGAGCGGACCTTGATGGTCTCGATGCCGGCCTCGACGAGCTTGTCGATGAGGACGTCGCCCACGTCGTCGCCCGCCTCGGCGAGGACCTCGCCCTTGGCGTCTGTGACCTCCGCCGCGAGCGTGCGGGCGAAGACCGAGTTCTCGACGTTCGGGTCCTTGACGAGCGTGCCGCCCAGGCCCTGCGTCGCGATCGGGAGCTCGAGGCCCTTCGTCGTGCCGCAGTCCTCCTCGCGGATGATGACATCCTGCGAGACGTCGACGAGGCGCCGCGTGAGGTAGCCCGAGTCGGCCGTACGCAGGGCCGTGTCGGCCAGACCCTTGCGGGCACCGTGCGTCGCGATGAAGTACTCCGCCACCGACAGACCCTCGCGGTACGAGGAGATGATCGGACGCGGGATGATCTCGCCCTTCGGGTTGTTCACGAGACCGCGCATACCCGCGATGTTGCGGATCTGCAGCCAGTTTCCACGAGCACCGGACGACACCATGCGGTTGATGGTGTTGTCGGCCGGGAAGTGGTCGCGCATCGCCTTCTGGACCTCGTCGGTCGCCTCGGTCCAGATCTTGATGAGCTCCTGGCGACGCTCGGCGTCGGTCGTGAGACCCTTCTCGAACTGCGCCTGGACCTTCGCCGCCTGCTTCTCGTAGCCGCCGACGATCTCCGCCTTGTTCGGCGGCGTCAGGATGTCGCTGAGGGCGACCGTGACGCCCGAGCGCGTGGCCCAGTAGAAGCCGGCGTCCTTGATCCGGTCGAGCGACGCGGCGACCTCGACCCTGGGGTACTCCTCGGCGAGCTTGTTGACGATCTGCGACAGCTTGCCCTTGTCAGCCTGCTCGCGGACGAACGGGTAGCCCTTGGGGAGCGTGTCGTTGAAGATCGCCTGGCCGAGCGAGGCGTCCACCAGACCATGGCGGTCATAGCCCTCGGGGGCTTCGCCCTCGAGGAACGACAGACCCGGGATGCGGATGCGGACCTTGGCCTGCAGGTCGAGGGTGCCCTCGTCCTTGGCCAGGATCGCCTCGCCGACAGAGCCGAACACGCGACCCTCGCCCGCGGCGCCCTCCTTGACCGTGGTCAGGTGGTGCAGGCCGATGATCATGTCCTGCGAGGGCAGGGTCACCGGGCGGCCGTCGGACGGCTTCAGGATGTTGTTCGACGCGAGCATCAGGATGCGGGCCTCGGCCTGAGCCTCGACCGACAGCGGCAGGTGCACGGCCATCTGGTCACCGTCGAAGTCGGCGTTGAACGCCGCGCAGACGAGCGGGTGCAGCTGGATGGCCTTGCCCTCGACGAGCTGCGGCTCGAAGGCCTGGATGCCGAGGCGGTGCAGCGTGGGCGCGCGGTTGAGCAGCACGGGGCGCTCGCGGATGATCTCCTCGAGCACGTCCCAGACCTCGGGGCGCGTGCGCTCGACGGCGCGCTTGGCCGCCTTGATGTTCTGCGAGTGACCGAGGTCGATCAGGCGCTTGATGACGAACGGCTTGAACAGCTCGAGCGCCATCTGCTTGGGCAGACCGCACTGGTGGAGCTTGAGCTGCGGACCGACGATGATGACCGAACGGCCCGAGTAGTCCACGCGCTTGCCGAGCAGGTTCTGGCGGAAGCGACCCTGCTTTCCCTTGAGCATGTCGCTCAGGGACTTGAGGGCGCGGTTGCCGGTGCCCGTGACGGGACGACCGCGGCGGCCGTTGTCGAACAGCGCGTCGACGGCCTCCTGCAGCATCCGCTTCTCGTTGTTCACGATGATCTCGGGGGCGCCGAGGTCGATGAGGCGGCGGAGGCGGTTGTTGCGGTTGATCACGCGACGGTACAGGTCGTTGAGGTCGGAGGTCGCGAAGCGGCCACCGTCCAGCTGCACCATCGGACGAAGCTCCGGCGGGATCACCGGGACGACGTCGAGGACCATGGATGCCGGGCTCATGCCGGTCTGCAGGAACGAGTTGACGACCTTGAGGCGCTTGATCGCACGGATCTTGCGCTGGCCCTTGCCCTCCGAGATCTGCAGGTGCAGGCTCTCGGCCTCGGCGGCCAGGTCGAACGCCTGAAGGCGGCGCTGGATCGACTCGGCGCCCATGTACGCCTCGAAGTACTGGCCGAAGCGGTCCTGGAGCTCGTGGAAGATCTCGTCCTCGCCCTTCAGCGAGCCGACCTCGAGGTTGCGGAACTCCTCCCACACGCGCTCGAGCTTGGCGATGGACTCGTCCGCGTTCTTGCGGATGGCCGCCATGTCCTTCTCGGCGGAGTCCTTGGCCTTCTTCTTCTGGTCGGCCTTGGCGCCTTCCTCCTCGAGACCGGCCAGCTCCTCCTCCAGCTTCGCCAGACGCGCGGCGATGCGCGCGTCACGGCGGTCCGCGAGCGTCTTCAGCTCGAGGCGGAGGTTGTTCTCGTGGGTCGGGAGATCGCGGTGGCGCGCGTCCTCGTCGACCGAGATGACCATGTAGGCGGCGAAGTAGATGACCTTCTCGAGGTCCTTCGGCGCCATGTCGAGCAGGTACCCGAGGCGCGAGGGCACGCCCTTGAAGTACCAGATGTGCGTCACGGGCGCGGCGAGCTCGATGTGGCCCATGCGCTCGCGGCGGACGGAGGACTTGGTGACCTCCACGCCGCAGCGCTCGCAGACGATGCCCTTGAAGCGGACGCGCTTGTACTTGCCGCAGGCGCACTCCCAGTCGCGGGAGGGCCCGAAGATCTGCTCGCCGAAGAGGCCGTCCTTCTCGGGCTTGAGCGTGCGGTAGTTGATGGTCTCGGGCTTCTTGACCTCGCCGTAGGACCAGCGACGGATGTCGTCGGCGGTGGCCAGGCCGATGCGAAGCTCATCGAAAGTTGTTGCGTCGAGCACTAGTTCTCCTGTGTCGAAAATTCAGTCGGGATGCTGTCGCGGATCAGATCTCGTCGATCGACGACGACTCGAACCGGCTGGAGATGTTGATGCCGAGCTCTTCGGCGGCACGGAAGGCCTCGTCGTCGGTGTCGCGGAGGTTGACCGCCGTGCCGTCGGCCGAGAGGACCTCGACGTTCAGGCAGAGCGACTGCATCTCCTTCATGAGGACCTTGAACGACTCGGGGATGCCGGGCTCCTGGATGTTCTCGCCCTTGACGATCGCCTCGTAGACCTTGACGCGGCCGAGGATGTCGTCGGACTTGATCGTGAGGAGCTCCTGGAGCGCGTACGCGGCGCCGTAGGCCTCGAGGGCCCACACCTCCATCTCACCGAAGCGCTGGCCGCCGAACTGCGCCTTACCACCGAGCGGCTGCTGGGTGATCATCGAGTACGGGCCCGTCGACCGCGCGTGGATCTTGTCGTCCACGAGGTGGTGCAGCTTCAGGATGTACATGTACCCGACCGAGATGGGCGCGGGGAACGGCTCACCCGAGCGGCCGTCGAACAGCGTCGTCTTGCCCGACGAGCCGATGAGGCGCTCGCCGTCGCGGGTGACGTTGGTCGAGTCGAGCAGACCTGCGATCTCCTCCTCGAAGGCGCCGTCGAACACGGGGGTCGCGACCTTCGTGCCGGGGGCGGCCTCGAAGGCCTGCTGCGGCAGGGCGGCAGCCCACTCGGGCGTGCCCTCGACCTTCCAGCCCTGCTGGGCGATCCAGCCGAGGTGCAGCTCGAGGACCTGGCCGAAGTTCATTCGACCCGGGATGCCGAGCGGGTTCAGGATGACCTGGACCGGCGTGCCGTCCGCGAGGAAGGGCATGTCCTCGACGGGGAGGATCTTCGCGATGACGCCCTTGTTGCCGTGGCGGCCGGCGAGCTTGTCGCCCTCGGTGATCTTGCGCTTCTGGGCGATGTAGACCACGACGCGGCGGTTGACGCCCGAGCCGAGCTCGTCGTCGCCGTCCTCGGCGTTGAACTCCTTGACCGCGATGATCGTGCCCTGCTCGCCGTGAGGCACCTTGAGCGACGTGTCGCGGACCTCGCGGCTCTTCTCGTTGAAGATCGCGCGGAGCAGGCGCTCCTCGGCCGAGAGCTCGGTCTCGCCCTTGGGCGTGACCTTGCCGACGAGGATGTCGCCGGGGCGGACCTCGGCGCCGATGCGGATGATGCCGCGCTCGTCGAGGTCCTTCAGCAGGTCGGGGCTCACGTTGGGGAGGTCGCGCGTGATCTCCTCCTTGCCGAGCTTCGTGTCGCGGGCGTCGACCTCGTACTCCTCGATGTGGATCGAGGAGAGGGTGTCGTCCTTTACGAGGTCCTGGCTGAGGATGATGGCGTCCTCGAAGTTGTGGCCCTCCCACGTCATGAACGCGACGAGGAGGTTCTTGCCGAGCGCGAGCTCGCCGTCCTCCGTCGCCGGGCCGTCGGCGATGACCTCGCCGGCCTCGATTCGGTCGCCCGCCGAGACGATGACGCGCTGGTTGTAGCTCGTGCCCTGGTTCGAGCGGTCGAACTTGCGCAGGAAGTAGTCCTGCGTGCCGCCCTCGTCGAGCTGGACCGTGACGACGTCGGCCGAGACCTCGACCACGACGCCCGCCTTCTCGGCGGTCACGACGTCACCGGCGTCGATGGCCGCGTAGCCCTCCATGCCGGTGCCGACGAGCGGCGACTCGGAGCGGAGGAGCGGAACGGCCTGGCGCTGCATGTTCGCACCCATGAGGGCGCGGTTGGCGTCGTCGTGCTCGAGGAAGGGGATGAGCGACGTCGCGACCGACACCATCTGGCGCGGAGAGACGTCCATGTAGCCGATCTCCTCGGCGTGGAACAGGTCGACCTCGCCACCCTGTCCACGGCGGGCGAGGACGCGGTCGTTCGCGAACGAGCCGTCCTTCTTCAGCTCGACACCGGCCTGGGCGACGATGTAGTCGCTCTCCTCGCTGGCCGTCAGGTAGTCGATCTGGTCGGTCACGCGGCCCTCGACGACGCGGCGGTACGGCGTCTCGATGAAGCCGAACGCGTTGATGCGCGCGAACGAGGCGAGCGAGCCGATGAGGCCGATGTTCGGGCCTTCCGGCGTCTCGATGGGGCACATGCGGCCGTAGTGCGAGGGGTGGACGTCGCGGACCTCGACGCCTGCGCGCTCACGCGACAGACCGCCGGGGCCGAGCGCCGAGAGGCGGCGCTTGTGGGTCAGACCCGCGAGCGGGTTGTTCTGGTCCATGAACTGCGACAGCTGCGAAGTTCCGAAGAACTCCTTGATCGCGGCCACGACGGGACGCACGTTGATGAGCGTCTGCGGCGTGATGGCCTCGATGTCCTGCGTCGTCATCCGCTCGCGGACGACGCGCTCCATGCGCGACAGACCCGTGCGGACCTGGTTCTGGATGAGCTCGCCGACGGCGCGGATGCGACGGTTGCCGAAGTTGTCGATGTCGTCGACGTCGAGGCGGATCTCGGCCTGCTCGCCGTTGCGCACGCCGTCGAAGACGGTGTCGCCGCGGTGCAGGCGGACGAGGTACTTGATCGTCGCGACGATGTCGTCGACCGTCAGGACCGACTCGGTCAGCGCGGCGTCGAGGCCGAGCTTGTGGTTGATCTTGTACCGGCCGACCTTGGCGAGGTCGTAGCGCTTCGGGTTGAAGTAGAAGTTGTCCAGGAGCGCGCGGGCGGCCTCGGCCGCGACCTGCTCGCCCGGACGCAGCTTGCGGTAGATGTCGCGGAGCGCGTCCTCCTTCGAGAGGATCGTGTCCTTCGACAGCGTCTCCTCGATCGACTCGTACCCGGCGAACTCGTTGAGGATGTCCTCGCTCGAAAGGCCCAGGGCCTTGAGGAAGACGGTGACCGACTGCTTGCGCTTGCGGTCGATGCGCACGCCGACCTGGTCGCGCTTGTCGATCTCGAACTCGAGCCACGCGCCGCGGCTCGGGATGATGCGGGCCGAGACGATGTCCTTGTCGGACGTCTTGTCGGGCGTGCGGTCGAAGTAGACGCCGGGCGAGCGGACGAGCTGCGACACCACGACGCGCTCGGTGCCGTTGATGATGAACGTGCCCTTGTCGGTCTGGAGCGGGAAGTCGCCCATGAAGACCGTCTGGGTCTTGATCTCACCGGTCTGGTGGTTCATGAACTCGGCCTCGACGTAGAGCGGGGCCGCGTACGTCTTGCCGCGCTCCTTGCACTCCTCGATGGAGTACTTCTCGGGCTCGAGGTAGGGGTTCGTGAACGAGAGCTGCATCGTCTCGCTCAGGTCCTCGATCGGCGAGATCTCCTCGAAGATCTCCTCGAGGCCGCTGACCTCGGGCACGTCGGTGCGGCCGGCCTCGACGGCCTCCTCGACGCGCGCCTTCCACGCGTCGTTGCCGACGAGCCAGTCGAAGGACTCGGTCTGCAGCGCGAGAAGGTCGGGAACCGTCAGCGTGTCGGAGATCTTGGCGAACGAGAGGCGGGATGCTCCGCGGCCGTTCTTGAGGTTGGTGGTGGGGTTGGATGCGTTGGGCGCAGCAGCCAAGGGGATTACCTCCGTGGGCCCCGGGGGGCACGTTTCCTTGTCGTCAGGTGGAGTGCTCGGACAATCCCCGAATCCTGCGCGCCGCTCACCGCGATATCGCCAGGGCGATGAAGCGGGGGCACGCAGGCACAGCCGACCACCATATGAGGGCAGGGGGAATCCAAGAGCGCAACTACCTACTATATGTCGTTCGACGCGCCGTGTCCAGCCGAATTCTTGACGAGTTCGGGATGCTGCGGTATAAACGCCGCGTTCGGCACGACATGCCGCGCCGAACCGCGGAAATTCAATGCAAGCGCATGACATCGGGGCCTTCGGCGCGTCATGATGTGGGCATGACTGGGGTCCACCGACCCGTGATCCGAACGCCCGACCAGCGGATCCGGGTCTTCGTAAGCTCGACCCTGCGCGAGCTCGCGGACGAGCGCGCCGCCGCGCGGGCAGCGATCGAGCGGATGCGGCTGGCCCCTGTCATGTTCGAGCTCGGCGCCCGCCCCCATCCCCCGCGCGAGCTGTACCGCTCCTACCTCGAGCAGAGCGACGTCTTCGTCGGCATCTACTGGGAGAGCTACGGCTGGGTCGCGCCCGACGAGCAGATCTCCGGCCTGGAGGACGAGTACGACCTCGCCCCGGCCACGATGCCCAAGCTCATCTACATCAAGGCGTCGCAGGACCGCGAGCCGCGCCTCAAGGACCTCATCGCCCGCATCCAGCGGGACGACCACGCGGCCTACCTCCCCTTCCACACCGCCGAGGAGCTCGAGGACCGCATCGCGGACGACCTCGCGACGCTCCTGGCCGAGCGCTTCGACAGCGCCCGCGCGCAGGACGAGGAGGAGGTCTCGCACGCCTCGTCCGCGGCGCCCGGACACGTGCCGGCGCCGTACACGACGACGATCGGCCGCGAGGAGGACGTCCGCAACGTGCACGACCTGCTGGCCGCGGGCACGGACCGGGTCGTGAGCCTCATCGGTCCCGGCGGCATCGGCAAGAGCCGCCTCGCGATCGAGGTCGCACGGGCCAGCGCCTCGGAGTTCCCCGACGGGGTGTACTTCGTCCTCCTCGAGGGCGTGCTCGAGCGGGGCCTGCTGCTGCCCACGATCGCGTACTCGCTCGGCGTCCGCGACATCGGCGACGCCGACCTCGAGGACCGCATCGCCCGCGCCCTGGAGGGCAAGCGCGTGCTCATCGTCCTCGACAACTTCGAGCAGATCGTGGATTCCGCCTCCGACCTCGTGCGCCTGTACTCGGCCGCGCCGCTGGCGACGTTCCTCGTGACGAGCCGCGTCGTCCTGCGGATCCGCGGCGAGCGCGTCTACGAGGTCGAGCCGCTCACGTCACCGGCGGGCGGTGAGCCCGCGACGATCCCGCGCGCCCTGCGGTCATCGGCCGTCGCGCTCTTCGTCGACCGGGCCCGTGCCGTGCGGCCGGACTTCGAGCTCACGGAATCGAACGTCGCCGACGTCGTGAGCATCTGCCGGCGGCTCGAGGGCCTGCCGCTGGCGATCGAGCTCGCCGCCGCGAAGGTGCGGGCTCTCCAGCCGTCCGCGATCGACGCCCGCCTCGGGCAGAGCCTCCCGCTCCTGACCGCTCCGTCTCGCGACCTGCCCGAGCGGCATCGCACGATGCGCGCCGCGATCGACTGGAGCATGAGCCTGCTGCCCGATGTCGAGCGCGATCTCCTGGAAGATCTCGGCGTGTTCGCGACGCGCTTCAGCCTCGACGCCGTCGAGTCCGTCAGCGTCGGCCGCTCGTGGGAGGGCCAGGTGCTGGAGGCCCTCGGCGGGCTCGTCGACGCCTCGCTCATCAAGCAGATCGACGTGGGCGGCCGTTCGGTCTTCTCGCTCCTGGCGATCGTGCGCGAGTACGCGCTCGGCCGGCTCAAGGCACGCGGCGAGGCCGACGCGATGCGCCGGGCACACGCGGACTACTACTCGGGGCTCGTGAAGCGCGCCGCACCCGATCTGCGCGGCGCTCATCAGCCCGACACCGTCCACCTCCTGGGGCTCGAGCTGTCCAACCTCCGCGCCGCCGTCCGCCATCTCGTCTACACCGATCGGCTCGACGACGCCGGCGACTTCGCCTGGAACCTCTTCGTCTACTGGTGGATCTCGGGCTTCTTCAGCGAGGTGCGGCTGTGGATGCTGGAGCTGCTGGGGAAGCAGCATCCCATCACCACCCGCACGCAGGCGATCGCCGTCTTCTTCACGGTGTGGGGTGAGATGTGGCGACGTCCGTCGCAGCAGGTCATCGAGGATCTCGGTGAGGCCTCGCGCCTGTTCGCCGAGGCCGGCGACGAGGAGGCCGCGGCGATGGCCCTCGCCGCACGCGGCAGCACGCGCATGCGCTTCCCCGACCTCGACATGGCGGCCGCGCTCGCCGACCTCGAGCATGCCCGCGACGAGCTGCACCGCCTCGGCGACTGGTGGACGGAGGCGCTCGCCGAGGTCGGGCTCGGGCTGCTCGCCCTCGCGCGGGGCGCCTTCCCCGACGCGATCGGGCACTTCGACGCCGGGTCGTCGATCGGCGTCGAGAGACAGGATGCCTTCATGCGGGTCGTCTCGGGCAACAACGTCGCGCGCATGCGGCTCATCGGCGGCGACCCCGAGGCGGCCGCCGTCGAGTACCGCAGGGCGCTCGAGCTGTCGGCGCTCCTGCACTACGACGAGGGCGCGCAGTACGCGCTGGAGGGCATGAGCGCCATCGCGGCGATCGCCGGGGACGCGTGGCGCGCGGGCGCCCTGGCCGCCGCGACGGAGTCCATCCGCCAGCGCGTCGGCGTCTTCGACGTCGAGGGGTTCGCGGCCAACGCGGAGCCTCTCGCCGCCGTGCGCGCCGTCGACCCGGCGGCGGTCGCGGCGGGCGAACGGGCCGGTCGCGACATGACGCTCGCCGAGGCGTTCGCCGTCGCACTGCCAGACGCCGACTCGTCCTTCCAGAGGGCCCTGGCGCCGTGGTGAGGGGATGCTGCCCGAAGCAGTGGTCGAGAAGCGGCCTCATTCCAGAGGGCCCTGGCGCCGTGGTGAGGGGATGCTGCCCGAAGCAGTGGCTGAGAAGCGGCTCCTTCCAAAGGGCCGTGGCGCCGTGGTGAGGGGATGCTGCCCGAAGCAGTGGCCGGGAAGCGGCGATCGCGTCATGATGTGGGCATGACCGTGGGCCATCGGCCCGCGATCCGCACACCCGACCAGCGGATCCGGGTCTTCGTCAGCTCGACCCTGCACGAACTCGCCGACGAGCGCCGCGCCGCCCGCGGCGCGATCGAGCGGATGCGGCTGGCCCCCGTCATGTTCGAGCTCGGCGCCCGTCCGCACCCGCCGCGCGAGCTGTACCGCTCGTATCTCGAGCAGAGCGACGTGTTCGTCGGCATCTACTGGGAAAGCTACGGCTGGGTCGCACCCGACGAGCGCAAGTCGGGGCTCGAGGACGAGTACGACCTCGCCCCCGCGACGATGCCCAAGCTCATCTACATCAAGGCCTCGGACCACCGCGACGAACGCCTCAAGGCCCTCATCGCCCGGATCCAGGCGGACGACCATGCGGCCTATCTCCCCTTCCAGACCCCGGAAGAGCTGCAGGACCGCATCACGGACGACCTCGCGACGCTCCTCGCGGAGCGCTTCGACGAGTCGCGCACGCAGGGGGATGACCACGGCGAGGCCGGCGAGGCGGCCGAGCCCGCTGCGGGCAGCGTGCCCGTTCCGTACACGACGACGATCGGCCGCGAGGCGGACCTCGCGGCGCTGCGGCGACTGCTCGCGGAGCGGCACCGCGTCGTGAGCCTCATCGGGCCCGGGGGCATCGGCAAGAGCCGGCTTGCGATAGAGACGGCGCTGGCGGCGGAGGACCTCTTCCCGGACGGCGTCTACTTCGTCCCGCTCGAGAACGTGTTCGAGCCGCGCCTGCTGATCACGACGATCGCGTACTTCCTGGGCATCCGCGACACCGGCGAGGCCGCGATCGAAGAGCGCATCGGGCATGCCCTCGCGCGCCGTCGCGTGCTCGTCGTCCTCGACAACTTCGAGCAGATCATCGAGGCGGCCCCCGTCCTCATCCGCCTCTACGATCTCGCCCCGCTCGCGACCTTCCTCGTCACGAGCCGGATCGTGCTGCGCATCCGCGGCGAGCAGGTGTACGACGTCACGGGGCTCACGACGCCCGAGGAGACGGCGCAGGCGACCGTGGAGCGCGTCGAGCAGTCGACGGCGTGCGCACTCTTCGTCGACCGGGCATCGGCGGCAAAACCGGGCTTCGAGCTCACAGACGAGAACGCGTCCGCGGTCGCCGACATCTGCCGGCGGCTCGAAGGCCTGCCGCTGGCCATCGAGCTCGCGGCGGCCAAGGTGCGGCTCCTGCCGCCGCAGACCATCGCGGAACGCCTCGAGCAGAGCCTGCCGCTGCTGACGGCGGCGGTCCGCGACCTCCCGGAGCGGCACCGCACGATGCGGGCGACGATCGACTGGAGCGTGAGTCTCCTTCCGGACGAGCAGCGCGACATGCTCGAGGACCTCGGGGTCTTCGCCCGCCGGTTCACGCTCGAGGCCGCGGAGGCCCTCGGCGTCGGCCGCACGTGGGAGGGCCAGGGTGTCGATGTCCTCGCGGCGCTCGTCGACAGCTCGCTCGTCAAGGTCACCGAGATCGAGGGCCGCTCCGTCTACTCCCTTCTCACGATCGTCCGGGAGTACGCGCTGGACCGGCTCGAGGCTCGCGGCGGGCTCGACCGCATGCGCGCGGCCCACGCCGAGTACTACGGTCTGCTCGTGGCGCGCATCGCCCCGGGCCTGCGCGGGGCGCGTCAGGCCGATGCGGTCATCGAGCTCGGCCTCGAGCTGCCGAACCTGCGCGCCGCCATCCGGCACATGGTCAACGCCGGCCGACTCGAGGACGCGGCCGACTTCGCCTGGCGCCTGCTCATCTACTGGTGGATCGGCGGCTTCTTCGGGGAGGTGCGCGTCTGGATGATGGAGCTGCTCGAGAAGCAGGCGACCATCACGCAGCACACGCGGGCCGTCGCCTGGTTCTTCGCGCTGTGGAGCGAGATGTGGCAGAACCCGACCGAGCAGGTCGTCGCCGGGATCGGAGAGTGCATCCGGCTCTTCGCCGAGAGCGGCGATGCGGATGCCTCGGCGATGGCGCTGGCGGCACGGGCGACGGCGCGCGTGCAGCTCGCGAACCCCGACGTCGAGAAGGCCGAGGCCGAGCTCACGGAGGCGGTCGGACTGCTCCGCGAACTCGGCAACGCGTGGGCGGAGGCGATCACGCTCGTCTCGCTCGGGCGGCTCGCGTGGGTGCGAGGCGATCCCGCGCGGGCGCTCGAGCGCTTCGGCGAGGCGAAGGACGTCGCGCACTCCAGCGGCGATCTCTTCACGAGCACCATCGCCGGCAACCTCCGGGCGCGCCTGAACTTCGCCCGGGGCGAAGTCGACGCCGCCGAGCAGGAGTTCATCCTGAGCCTGGGACAGTCGGTGCGCCTCCATTACGACGAGGGCGTCGCCTACGGACTCGAGGGTGTGTGCGGCATCGCGGCATCGCGCGGCGAGACGTGGCGGGCCAGCGCCCTCTCCGCGGCCGCCGAGGCGATCCGGCACCGCATCGGCATCTTCGACGTCGGCGCGTTCACGGTCCACACGCAGCGCATCGCCGAGCTCCGCGAGAGCGACCCCGTCGAGTTCGCGGCCGGCGAGCGCGCCGGGGCGGGCCTGTCCGTCGCCGAGGCGGTCGCCATCGCCCTGCCCGGCCTCGACGATCCCACCCTGCGCGCCGCGCTGCGAAGGTGGTGAGCACAACGACCATCCGCACTCCCGACCAGCGGCTGAGGATCTTCGTGTCCTCGACGCTGCGCGAGCTGGAGCGCGAGCGCATCGCGGCGCGCGGAGCCATCGAGCGCCTGCGGCTGGCTCCCGTCATGTTCGAGCTCGGCGCTCGGCCGCACCCTCCGCGGGAGCTGTACCGCGCCTATCTCGCGCAGAGCGACGTCTTCGTGGGGATCTACGGCGAGCGCTACGGCTGGGTCGCGCCCGGCGAGGACATCTCGGGACTCGAGGACGAGTATCGGCTGGCTCCCGCCGCCCTCCCGAAGCTCATCTACCTCAAGGAGCCCGCCGATCGCGATGAGCGGCTCGAGGAGCTCATCGACCGGATCCGCGCCGACGACACGGCGTCGTACAAGTCGTACGCGACGCCCGAGGAGCTCGCCGAGCTCGTCACGGCGGACCTCGCGACCCTCCTCGCCGAGCGGTTCGACGCTGCCAGGCCCGGGGTGGACGTGACGCCCCCGGCCATCGACCATGCCTCGCGCCTCCCCGTCTCGTTCACTCCCCTCATCGGCCGGGATCGCGAGGTGGAGGCCGTCCTGGCGCGCCTCCAGGAGCCGGGCACGCGCCTCGTCACCCTCCTCGGCCCCGGTGGCATCGGCAAGAGCCGGCTCTCTCTGGCCGTCGCGGCGGCCTCGTCCGATGCCTTCCCCGACGGCGCGGTCTTCGTCCCGCTCGAGAACGTCCTCGAGCCGGGGCTCCTCCTGCCCACGATCGGGTACGCGCTCGGCATCCGGGACACGGGTGAGCTGGCGCTCACGGAGCGGCTGTCGATCGCCCTCGAGGGGCGCCGGATGCTCCTCGTGCTCGACAACTTCGAGCAGATCGTGGATGCCGCGCCCATCCTGGTCGAGCTGTACACGCTCGCCCCCGACGTCGTGCTGCTCGTGACGAGCCGGGTCCTCCTGCGGGTGCGGGGCGAGCGGGTGTTCGACGTGCCTCCGCTGGCGTCCTACGACGCGGCGTCGCCGGAATCCGTCACGCGGGCTCTCACATCGCCGGCCGTCGAGCTCTTCGTCGAGCGCGCCCGCGCCGTCAAGCCCGACTTCGCCGTCACGGAGGCCAATGCGGCGGCCGTCGTCGGGATCTGCCGCGCCCTGGAGGGCGTCCCCCTGGCGATCGAGCTCGCGGCCGCCCGCATGCGCGTGCTCACTCCCGTCGCGATCCTGGATCGGCTCGACCGGCAGCTGCCCCTGCTCGTTGAGTCTTCGCGCGATCTCCCCGAGCGGCAGCGGACCCTGCGCTCCACGATCGAGTGGTCGACGGGGCTGCTGACAGCATCCGAGCGTCGCCTGCTCCACGATCTGTCCGTCTTCTCGCCGGGGTTCACGCTCGACTCGGTCGAGGCGCTCGGCACCAGGCGCGGCTGGGACTTCGACGCTTTCGAGGCGCTCGAGATGCTCGTCGACTCGTCCCTCGTGGAGCAGGCGGACATCGACGGGGAGTCGGTCTTCTCGATGCTCGCGACCGTCCGCGAGTACGGCATCGAGCGGCTCCGCGAGGCCGGCGATGAGCTCCCGGCGCGCACTTCGCACGCCGAGGTCTACCTGGAGCTCGCGCGGCGCATGGAGCGCGGGCTCGGCACGGACCGGCAGATCGCGTCGGTCGCGCGCCTGAACCTCGAGCGGGGCAATCTGCGCGCCGCCGTCCGCCATCTCGTGTCGATCGGGGATGCCGAGACGGCGACCGACGTCGCCTGGCGGCTGTACATCTACTGGTGGGTGGGCGGGTACCTCATGGAGGTCGCCGCCTGGATGGAGGAGCTGCGCGCCCGCATGGACCGCGACGCGACGCCGCGCGAGACGGCGATCGCGGACTTCTACATCTGCTGGCGGGACATGTGGAACGCGCCGCCCCACTCCGTGGCGCAGACGCTCGTGCGAGCGGCCGGGTTCTTCGACGACCTGCACGACGAGCTCGGCGTCGCGATGTCGCTCGCGACGGCGGGGATGGCGGAGCTCAACACGACCGATCCGGACCTCGCCGCGGCATCCGGATGGGTCTCGCAGGCCTCGGAGCGGTTCCGCCGTGCGGGCGCCGGATGGGGCGAGTCGCTGGGGCTCGTCGCGCTCGGCCGACTCGCCATCCTGGGGAACGAGCCCGAAGAGGCCATGGCGCTCTTCACTCGCGGACTGGCGGCGGCTGCGGCCAGCGGCGAGCAGTTCGCGACGACCATCGCGACGCACCACCTGGCCCGCATGCTGCTGTTCGGCGGCGACGTCGACGAGCCCGAGCGGCTCTTCCGCTCCGCGATCGAGGGCTCGATGCGCCTCGCGCACGAGGAGGGCATCGCGTACGGCCTCGAGGGCCTCTGCGCCATCGCCGCGCTGCGCGGCGACGTCGAGCGCGCCGGCGTCCTGGCGGGCGCCGCGACGGCGATGCGCAAGCGCGTCGCGACCTTCGACACACCGGACTTCGTCTACCACACGCGCTACGTCGCGGCCCTCGTGCCCGACCCCGCCGACGACCCCGCCGGCGCCGCCGAGATCCTGCGCCGGCTGGCCGCCGCCGAGGAGCGCGGCGCCGAGTACGGCGCGTTCGAGGCAGCCGAGTACGCGCTGACCGGAGCGACCGCGGCGAGCGCACGCTGACGCTCGCGCGCGGTCGGCAGGCGGCCGCGTCGAGATCACAGAAGTTCTGGCAATTCGACGCCGGTTCGCCGGAACTTCTGGCCGATCGACGTGCGCTCCGCGTCTCAGCCCGCGCGGGCGTGGCGGAAGCGGATGCGGGTCCCCGGCCGGGCCTGCGCGACGGCGTCGAGCGCAGCATCCGTCGCAACCGCGATGACGGGATACCCGCCCGTCACGGGACCGTCGGCGAGGAGGATCGTCGGCCGTCCGCTCGGCGGCACCTGCAGGGCGCCCGGGACCATGCCTTCGCTCGGCAGCTCGCCCGCGCGGCTGCGAATGAGTTCCGGCCCGTCGAGGCGCACGCCGACGCGGTCGGCGTCGTTCGTGACGGTCCAGACGGCCTCGTAGAGCACGTCGAGGGCGGATGCCGCGAACCAGTCGGCGCGCGGTCCGGGGGCGAGCTCCACGACGAGCTCTTCGTCGTGCGGCGCGCCCCACGGCGCGATCGCGGAGGCCGGGACGGGACCGGATGCCTCGTCCCGGACGCCGACGACATCGCCGGGGCGCAGCGGTGCGGGCCCGAGACCCGCGAGGAGATCCGTCGCGCGCGAGCCGAGCACGACCCGGCCGTCGAGCCCGCCGCGCACGGCGAGGAACCCGCGGGCGCCGCTGCCGAACCAGTCGACGCGGAGCTCGGCTCCCGACGGCCACGCGTGGGCCTCGTACGGGTCCACCTCGCGGTCGTCGAGGCGGATCGGACCCCAGGCGCCCGTCACGGCGAACCAGAGGTCGTCCTCCGCGACGGCGCGGAACCCGCCCATCGTGATCTCGACGCCGGCCGCGCCCTCGGGGTTGCCCACGAGTCGGTTGGCCGTCCGCAGCGCGCCGCGGTCGAGCGCCCCCGAGACGGCGACGCCGAGCGACGCCGCTGTCGGCCGGCCCAGGTCCTGGATCGTCGAGAGGAGGCCGGGCTCGAGGATCCGGATGCCGCGCGGCGGCTCGCTCGGCGTGGTTGCGGGGCTCGTCTGTTCGCCGAACCCACCCACTTCCGGCGAACCCACCCGCTCCTGTGTGCGGAAAGGGGTGGGCTCGATGGAAAGGGGTGGGTTCGGCGAGGTGGTGGCCTTGGCCCGCGCGGGGACGAACCGCACGCGGGTCCCGGGCGGGAGGAGCGCCGGGGACTCAGCGTCCGGATCGAACAGCGTCGCGGTCGTCGTGCCGATGAGCCGCCACCCGCCCGGAGTCTCGCGCGGATACGCCCCCGTGAACCCCGCCGCGAGGCCGACCGCGCCCGCCGGGACGCGCGTACGCGGGCTCTCCAGGCGCGGGACGTCGAAGTCCCACTCGCCGCTCACGAGGTACCCGAACCCGGGCGCGAACCCCGTGAACGCCACGGTCCACTCGGCGGCGGCGTGGCGGCGCACGAGTTCGTCGGGTGCGAGGCCCAGCAGCTCCGCCGTCGACGCGAGGTCGGGACCGTCGTACGCGACCTCGAGCTCGACGACCGCAGCGTCGTTGCGGCGGGGGGCGACAGCATCCGTCTCCACGGCCGTGCGCTCGATCCACGCGCGGGTCGCGGGGAGGGCCGGCATCCGCGAGTCGACGCGCACGAGCACTGTGCGCGCGCCGGGGACGAGATCCACGACGCCGGGCGGGCGGGATGCTGTGAGCCCTGCGTGCAGCGCGAGGACGTCGTCGAGCGAGCCGGTCTCGGCCAGGAGCGCGCGGTCGCCCATGGGCAGCACGCGGGTCGCGATCACCACGGCGCGCGCACTCCGATGCCGGCGGCGTCGAGCGCGGCGCGCACGGCGCGGGCCATCGCGACGGCCGCGGGCGAGTCGCCGTGCAGGCACAGGGAGGCCGCGCCCGTCCCGACGTCGGACCCGTCGACGGCCTCGACACGACCCTCCGCGGCGAGGCGCACAGCACGGGCTGCGACGAGCGCGGGGTCGTCGAGGAGGGCGCCGGGCTCGCCGCGCGGGACGAGCGATCCGTCGGGGCGGTACCCGCGGTCGAGGAACGCCTCGCGGACGAACGGGAGCCCCGCCGCGGCCGCGGCGTCCGCGATCGCGCCTTCGAGACCCAGGATCGGAACCGCCCGGCCCGATCGCTGCGCGAGGTCGGCCACGGCCTGCGCCACCGCGTCGGCCTCGGCGCGGTCGCGGGTCACGGAGTGGTACAGCGCCCCGTGCGGCTTGACGTAGCGGATGCCGGCACCCGCCGCCTCGAGCGCCGCGAGCTGCTCCGCGATCGAGGCCCGGAGGTCGACGGGCGCGATCGGGATGCGCGTCCGGCCGAAGCCGGCCCGATCCGGATACGACGGGTGGGCGCCGACGGCCACGCCGAACCGGGTCGCGCGCTGCACCGCGGCACGCATCGACGCGGCATCCCCCGCGTGCCCGCCGCAGGCGATGCTCGCACTCGAGATGACGGCGAACATCGCCTCGTCGTCGGCCGTCGCGACGCCGCCGACCGTCTCGCCGAGGTCCGCGTTGAGGTCGATCGAAGCCATGTGCCCACGGTATCGCCGCAGCGGGTGCCGACCGGCGGCGTGCACAACGTCGCCCTTTGCCGCCGCCGCGGCGCCTCGAGGGGCCGCGATCTGGCCCGCGAGACTCGGATCAGCGACGTTGTGCACACCGGGCTAGCGTGGAGGCATGGCGAGAGCGCGCAGGGAACCGGCCGACGAGCCACAGGCCCGGCTCGCGGACGGGACCCTCGCCCGCATCGTCCCCTCGGCCTACACGAGCGGGTTCGAGCTCGTCGTCGACGGCACGCCGCAGTCGCACGTCGACCTCGACGACCCGACGCACCTGCACTTCGAGTACATCGCGCGGATGGGCGCGGTCATCGACCGGCTCCGGATGCCCCGGCAGCCCCTCACCGCCGTGCATCTCGGTGCGGGGGCCCTGACGATCCCGCGCTACGTCGAGGCGACGCGTCCCGGCTCGCGCCAGCAGGTCATCGAGCTCGAGCCGGCCCTGGTCGAGCTCGTCCGCGGGAACCTCCCGCTGCCGCGCGGAGCGGCCATCCGCGTGCGGATCGGCGACGCGCGCGAGGGTATCGGGCGGCTTCCGGCCGCGCTGACGGGGGCCGTCGACCTCCTCGTGTCGGACGTCTACTCGGGCGCACAGACGCCCGCACACCTCACGACGGTCGAGTTCTACACCGCCGCCGCACGGCTGCTCGCACCCGACGGGGTCCTCCTCGTCAACGTCGCGGACGGCGCGGGCCTCGCCTTCGCACGGCGACAGGTCGCGACCGTGCGCGCCGTGCTGCCGCACGTCATCGTGCTCGCCGAGGTGCAGACGCTCAAGGGCCGCAGGTTCGGCAACCTCGTGGTCGCGGCATCCGGCGCGCCCCTGCCCACCCAGTGGCTGCCGCGGCTCATGGCCGCAGGGCCCCACCCCGCCAAGGTCGCGCAGGGCGCCGAGCTCGACGAGTTCGTGCGCGGGGCCCGGCCCGCGACCGACGCCGACGCGACGCCGTCGCCCAAGCCCTCGGCCTCCCTCTTCGAACGCTGATCCGTCGCGTGCCCCGGCGTGCCGGGACGGCGCACCCCGAACCGCGGGGCACACTGGAACGGCGAACCGGTGCGCGCGGAGAGGAGTAGACGGTGAGCTACATCCACGGATACGACCCCGACACACTGCGTGAGCAGATCGACCCCCGCCAGTGCAAGGAGCGGCTCGAGGAGATCGGCGAGCAACGCAGCCTCGCAGCGCTCCTGGAGCGCGTGTGGCTGCTGAAGGTGCTCGATCGGCTGGAGGACTCCCTCGTCGTGTCGGAGCAGTCCGTGCGGCTCGCCCGCATGGCGGGCACGCGGAAGGATCTCCTCCGCGCCCGCATCCTGCACGCGTCGGTCCTGCAGCAGCGGCGCGCCTTCGCCGCGGCCGAGCAGGAGCTCACGACGTGCGCCGAGGAAGCCGAGGGCCAGGGCTGGGGCGCGATCGCCGCGTTCGCGTACGAGCATCGCGGGAAGGTCCACTACGACGCGGAGGACTACGAGTCGGCCCGCACCGACTTCAAGCGGGCGCTGTTCCTCCGCCAGGACTCCGGCGCGAGCGACAAGCAGCTCGAGTCCACGCTCCAGGCGATCGACGCCGCCGACCGGCGGCGCGCCCGGGCTGTCGCCAGTTGACTGTCGCACGTCTGTTCTAATCTCTCCGGCATGTCGGAACTGCAGCGCGTGCGGCGGTGGGCCGAGGCCCTCATCGCGACCCATCTCGACGACTCGTGGACGTTCGCGTTCGACAACGCGAAGCGCCGCGCGGGCCTGTGCGACTACACCCGCAAGCGCATCTCGGTGTCGCGCTACCTCACGGCGCGCTACGACGACGACACCAATCATCAGACGCTGCTCCACGAGGTCGCGCACGCACTGGCGGGTCCGGATGCTGCGCACGGCCCGCGCTGGAAGTCCGTGGCGCGAGACCTGGGCTACGTCGGCGGCGTGACCCACCACGGCGAGACGGCGATCGAACTCGCGCCCTGGGTCGGCGTGTGCCCTGCGGGCCACACGGCGTATCGGCACCGCCGGCCGTCGCGGGCGACGTCGTGCGTCAAGTGCGCGCCCCGCTTCGACTCGCGGCACCTCTTCACGTGGACGCGGCGCGAGATCACCCCCGCTACCCGTCTCGCGGCGATGACTCCCCGCGACTGAGCCCGACGCAGTCGCACCCGGTCGTTGAGCGAGGGAGCGAAGCGACCGAGACGTGTCTCGATACGGGCGCGGAGCGCCCTACTCGACAACCGCCGCGGCCTGGAGTGGGCGGTTTCGTCTCGCGCAGACCCGCACTGAGCGAGCGAAGCGAGTCGAAGTGTCGCTCAACGACCGAGACCGACGGCCCCGTCGCGCAGGACCGGCACCGCCGACGAGGCGTCGACGGCGGCGGCCGCGTGGACCTCGTCGACACCGCCCGGGAACGCCCTGCCCGAGCCGCTCGCCGTCAGGAGGTGCCGCGTCGCGCGGCGCAGGCCCCGGAAGGACTCGCACGCCGCGGCCGCCTCGGGCGAGGAGTGGTCGATGCCGCGGTCGGCGAGCGCCGCGATGACGGCGCCTGCGCCGAGCTGATCCTCGACCGTGAAGCGATGCCCGTCGCCCGCCGCGACGACCGCGACGCTCGTGCGGGCGGCCCGGCGCTCCTGTTCGGCGAGCACGGCCGCCGCGACGGCGGCCGCATTGCGGAGGCCGCCGATCAGCACGACCGCCTCACCGAGTTCCGCGGCCTCGATGATCGTCATGGCGGCGGTGACAGCATCCGGCTCGGTCGTCCGGCCGGCCTCGGCGGTCGAGATGAGGCTCGCCGAGAAGCCCAGGACGTCCACGAGCACGACGACGTCGGCCGGCGCGAGCCGCACGAGACCGTCCGCACCCCACTCGAAGCGGACCTGATACGTGGACTGGTCGAAGGGATGCAGCTTCTCGGGCACCCCGAAATCCTAGGCCGCAGCGCCTGGGCCGCCGGTGCGAGACTGGAGCATGCGCGTTCTGCTGAAGCTCGTGATCGACTGCGACGCGGATGCCGCGTGGCGGGCCGTCCACTCGCCCCGCGCCGTCGCGGAGCTGTACGGGCCGCTGCTCGATCTGGATCCGCTCGTGCCGCACGGTCTGCCGACGTCCTGGTCGCCGGGCGACGACGTCCCGGTCCAGCTCAGCGCGCTCGGCGTCGTGCCGATGGGCCGCCAGCTCATCCACATGAGCGAGCGCCACGTCGACGGACCGAACGGACCCGTGCGGATCTTCCGCGACAGCGGCATCCCGCTCACCGGCCCGCTGTCGAGTCTCGACGTGTGGGACCACCAGATGGCGGTCTCGCCGGCGCCGGGCGATCCGACGAAGACGCTGTGGCGCGATCGCCTGGTGATCGGCGGCCCGACCGCACCCGCGCTGTGGCCCGTCCTCTGGGCCACCTGGCAGTGGCGCGCCGCGCGGATCCGGGCACTCGCCCCCACATGGGCGCACGACCCCGAGCCGTCCGAAGAGCCGCAGTCCGACGACGCAACCCGCGTGTAAAGAATTATTGACAGCATCCCATCGACAGGCGTACCGTCTGGTGTCAAGAATTCTTGACACAGGAGGTCGGGATGGACACACAGAAGCGGACGGCCCGCGCGACGGGGGCCTGGTACCTGGCGGTGGCGGTCACGGGGATGCTGGGATTCCTCGTCATCCGTCCGCAGCTCTACATCGCGGACGACCCCGCCGCGTCGCTCGCGAACGTGACCGAGAACGCGGCGCTCGCCCACCTCGGGCTCGGCCTCGAGATGGCGCTCGTCGTGGTTCAGGCGCTCACGGCGGTCTGGTTCTACAAGCTGCTCCGCCCGATCGCACCCACGGCGGGCTTCGCGGTCGCGGCGTTCGGCCTGCTGAACGGGGCCGCCGTCATGGCCAGCGGCGTGTTCCTCGCGACCGCGCTCTGGGTCGCCGAGAGCCCGGTCGCCGACCCGGTCGGCGCGGTGGGCCTCCTCGACCAGCTGAGCACCAACGCGTGGGGTATGGGCAGCCTGTTCTTCGGTCTCTGGCTCATCCCGATGGGCTGGGCGGCGATCACGACGGGCCGGATGCCCGTCCTCCTCGGCTGGCTGCTCGTCGTCGGCGGCGTCGCGTATCTCGTGAGCGCCTTCGCCGGCTATGCCGTCGCGGACGCTCCGGCGTGGGCGACCGACTACCCGCCCTTCCTCGCGACGATCGGCGAGTTCTGGATGATCGGGTACCTGCTGACGGTCGGCATCCGCCCCGCGGACGACTCGCGCGCAGTCGTCCGCGTGCGCGCCGACTCGGTCGCGGCGTAGCGCGGCCGTCGGCGAGTAGCCAGAAGTTCTGGCCGATCGGTGTCGAGATGCCAGAACTTCTGGCGTCTCGCGGCGGGACGGGCTACAACGACGGAGGGATGCCGCGGCCGAAGCCAGGCCGCGGCATCCCGTTCGGCGCCCGCGCCGGCCCGATCCGGCGAGGCGCCGCCCCCTACTCGGCGAGCGCCTCGACGGGGGCGACCCGCGTCGCGAGGCGCGTCGGGACGACGGCGGCGACGAGGGTCAGGACGGCCGTCGCGACGACGACCGCCACGACGGGCCACAGCGGCACGGCGGGCCACACGAAGGTCGGCGTGAAGCTCGTCGCGGACGGGTCGAGCGGGATCGACCCGAGGAGCGACTGGGCCCCGGCCCAGCCGTAGGCGATGCCCAGGACCAGTCCCGTCGCGAGCGCCGCGACCGTGATGTGGGCGGCCTCCAGCAGGACGACGCGGCGCACCTGGTCGTTCGAGAGGCCGAGGGCGCGCAGGAGGCCGAGCTCGCGGCGGCGCTGGACCACGCCGAGCGTCAGGAGGTTGACGAGGCCGACCGCCGCGATGACGGCGGACACCGCGACGAGGCCCATCATGATCGCCGCGAACGAGTCGATCGTGAGCGCCATCTCGGGTGGGAGCTCTCCGCCTGCCGTCCGGGTCAGGACGGCCTTCACCGACTCGAGCGCGACGGCGAACATCGTCACGAGGGTCACGCCCATGACGACGCCGATCGCCATGCGGCTCGAGCGCTCGGGGTATCGCATCGCGTTCTCCGCCGCGAGCCGCGCCGTCGCCGACGAGCCGAATGCGCGCCCGACGAGCCGCAGGACGGGCGGCATCACGAGGGTCGCGCCCAGCGCCAGCCCCGTGAACGACAGGATGCCGCCGACGAACGCGATGATGACGCCGAGCGGCGTGTAGAGCCCCGCGAGGATGCCGAGGGCCAGCAGCCCGCCGCCGATCACGAAGAGCACGATCGCGACGACGTTACGGCCGCTGCGACGCGCGATCACCTCGTGCGAGGCCTCGACCGAGCCGCCGAGCGCCTGCAGCGGAGTGACCGCGAGAACGCGGCGCGAGCCGGCCCACGCAGCCGCCCACGTCGTGAGGGCGACGACAGTGGCGGGGATGAGCAGCGCGGGGTGGACGACGGCGTACTCGACGCCGTCGAGCCCGAGCACGGCGGTCAGCACGGCGACGCCTGCCGCCGCGAGCGCCGTCCCCACGACGAGGCCGAGGAACGCGCCGATGACGCCGACCCCCAGGCCCTGCCGAGCGACCTCGCCGCGCTGCGATCGTGCGGAGGCTCCGATCAGCCGCAGCAGTGCGATCTGTCGCGTGCGACCGGCCACGACGGTCGAGAAGGTGTTGGCTGTGACGATCGCCGCGACGTACACCGCCACGCCGACGAGCAGCACCGTGAGGAACCCGAGGACCATCGCGAGCGTGCCGCTGTCCCCGATGTACGGGTCGGCCGAGAGCATCGCCGCGATGAAGCCCGTGGCCGAGATCAGGACGACGCCGAAGGCGCTGGACAGCGCCGAGACCAGGACGCTCGCGCCCATCCCGCGTTCGCGGAGCCACGCGAGGGGGACGGATGCCGCGGGCCGAGGCATCCGGATGTCGGCGGTGACGGCGGTCATGCCGACACCTCCGCGGCGGGCGCCGGCGCCTGGGCAGGGGCGTGGACCTGCGCCCGTGCCGAGCCGATCTCGGCGGCGAGCATGTAGGCCGCGATCTCCTCGGCGGACTGGTGCGGCTTGTCGGCGACGATGCGGCCATCGCCGAGGAAGATGACGCGATCCGCGTGGCTCGCGGCGATGGGGTCGTGCGTCACCATGGCGATCGACTGGCCGTGATCGCGGCTCGCCGACTGCAGGAGTGCGAGCACTTCGCGACCGCTGCGCGAATCGAGGTTGCCGGTGGGCTCGTCGGCGAAGACGAGGTCGGGCGCCGTCGCGAGCGCGCGGGCGATCGCGACGCGCTGCTGCTGCCCGCCGGACAGCTCGTGCGGGCGGTGCCCGAGCCGGGCGTCGAGTCCGAGCGTGCGGACGAGCGCGTCGATGCGAGAGCGCTCGAGCGCCGAGGGCCGGCGGCCGTCGAGGTCGAAGGGCAGGAGGATGTTGCGCATGGCGTCGAGCGTCGGCACGAGGTTGAACGCCTGGAACACGAACCCCACGCGCCGGCGCCGGAGCACTGTGAGCTCGAGGTCGCTGAGCCCCGTGATCTCGGTGTCGCCGATCCACGCGCGGCCGCTCGTCGGGGCGTCCAGGCCCGCCATGATGTGCATGAGCGTCGACTTGCCCGAGCCGGAGGGGCCCATGATGGCGGTGAACTCGCCGCGACGGATGCCGACGCTCACGCCGTCGAGCGCCGTCACGGCGCCCTCGCCTGCGCCGTAGGTCTTGGTGAGCTGCTGCACCCGGGCGGCGAGGCCCAGGTCGGTCGATGAGATGTGCATGCTTCGACGTTAGGAATCGGGTGGCGACGGTCGCGTCGGCCTGGAGAGGCATCCGCGTACATCTCGAGGATGATCTCTGCCCGCTTCGACTCGCCGCGCCGGCGAGCGGCCCGGTCGTTGAGCGAGCGAAGCGAGACGAAGCGCCCCGCACTCGGCCCACACCGGAGTCGCCGCGGCGCTCGGACGTTTCGTCTCGTCGCTTCGCTCCTCGCTCAACGACCGGGCACCACCGCAGGACCGCTCTTCCGTCGATCGGCGGTCCGGGCTAGCGTCGGGCGCGAGTCCGGCGAAGGAGACCCGATGCCCGCCACACCCCTGCCGCCGAGCGGCGATGTCCCGAAGGCCAAGACGTGCGATGCGAGCGGCATGGCCGACATCCACCGCATGTACAAGGCGGGCTTCGGCGAAGGACCCGACCTCGTGCGCGGTGTCGCGCCGGGCGATGCGGCGCACGCGGAGGTCGTCTCGGAGCAGCTCGCCCTCCTCTCCACGTCCCTGCACGCGCACCACGAGGGCGAGGACGAACGCCTCTGGCAGCCCCTCGCCGAGCGCGCGCCGTCGTGCGCCGTCCACGTCGAGCGGATGAAGGCGCAGCACGCCGAGCTGCTCGTCCACCTCACGGCGCTCGACGCCGCCCTCCCCGCGTGGCGGCGTTCCGCCGCATCGACGGATGCCGAGCCCGTCCTCGCCGCGATCGACGGCGTCAACGGGGCGCTCGCAGTGCACCTGCCGGATGAGGAGACGAACATCGTGCCCGTCATGGAGACGGTCATCACGCAGAAGGAGGTCGACTGGTTCGGTGAGCACGGCCGCAAGGCGACGCCGAAGGGCCAGACGTGGAACTCCCTCGGCCTCATCCTGGCCTCGCAGCCCGACGGCGGCGACGCGTGGATGCGCAAGAGCCTGCCGGGGCCGTTCCGGCTGATCTGGCGTTGGATCGGCAAGCCCAGGTACGAGAGGCACCGCGCCGCCCTCGAGGGGCGCTGAACATCCGCGACCCGCAGGCCCGGGGCGTTTCGTCTGGCGCGCTGCGCGCGGCCTCGCTCAACGACCGGGCTTCTCACCGACCCGGTCGTTGAGCGAGCGAAGCGAGGCGAAACGCCTGCGCCCAGCGCACGACTCAGGCCAGGCCGTGCTCGAAGGCGAAGACGACGAGCTGCACGCGGTCGCGGAGGGCGAGCTTCGTGAGGATCCGGCTGATGTGGGTCTTCACGGTGGCCTCGGACAGGAACTCGCGCGCCGCGATCTCGGCGTTGGACAGACCCCGCGCAGCGAGCGCGAAGATCTCGCGCTCCCGCTCGGTGAGCTCGCGGTAGGCCGGCGGGATCGGGCGGGGAGCGGCATCCGTGAACCTCGCGAAGAGGTCGCGCGTGGCTGATGCCGCGATGACGGCCGACCCCGCGTGCACGGTGCGGATCGCCGCGAGGAGGAACTCGGGGTCGGCGTCCTTCAGGAGGAACCCGCTCGCGCCCTGGCGGATCGCGCGCGCCGCGGCCTCGTCGAGATCGAACGTCGTGAGCATCACGATGCGCGGCGGATCGGCGTCGCGCAGCAGCTCGGCCGTGGCGGCGAGGCCGTCGAGGACCGGCATCCGGATGTCCATCAGCACGACGTCCGGCCGCGCACCGCGCACGACCGCGATCGCCTCCTGCCCGTCCGATGCCTCGCCGACGACCTCGAGGTCGGGCTGCGAGTCGACGAGCATCCGGATGCCGGCGCGGAACAGCGCCTGGTCGTCGACCAGCACGACGCGGATCGACGCCCCGGTCGTCACGCCGGGGCTCCGATCGGCAGCTGCGCCGTCACGACGAACTCGCCGTCCATCGGCGCGGCGTTGAGCCACCCGCCGACGAGGCTCGCGCGCTCGCCCATCCCGATCAGCCCGTGGCCCGAGTGCCGCGGATCATCGCCCGGCCGCATTCTGTTGCGCACTTCGAGCTGCACCTCGGGCCGCCCTCGGCCGGCGTCGGCCGGCCACGCGATCCGGACCGACACGGCGCCGCCGTCGCCGTGGCGGAGGGCGTTCGTCAGAGCCTCCTGCAGGATCCGGTAAACGGCGAGCTGCACGACGGCGGGCGGCTCGGCGAGGGGCGCCGGGTCGACGTCGATCGTCAGGGGCACCCCTGCGGCGCGCACCTGCGCATAGAGCTCCTCGAGGTCCGCAAGGGTCGGCTGCGGCCCGTCGGTCTGACTGTGGCGCAGCTGCGTCAGCAGCAGGCGCACGTCGGCGAGCGCGGAGCGCGCCGTCGTCGAGATCGTCTCGAGCGCTGCGGGGGCGGCGGAGGGATCGGATGCCGCGGCATACCGCGCGCCGTCGGCCTGCGCGATCACGACGGCGAGGGAGTGGGCGACGACGTCGTGGACGTCACGCGCGACCCGGACGCGCTCCTGCTCGGCGACGGTCTCGTCCTCCGCGCGCCGCTGCGCAGCGCGGTTCTCGCGCGCGCGGACGGCGGTGCGCACGAGCGCGCCGACGGTCCAGGAGAGCACGAGCGCGAAGAGAGCGGCGATGAGCACCGCGACGGCCGACGTGAGCGCCTGCCACCCGCTCCCTGGGGCGAAGATCGCCGAGGAGAGCAGGTAGAGCGTGATGACGCCCGCACCGACGACAGCCGAAGAGAAGCCGAGCCAGAACACGAGCCGCGATCCGTAGGCGGCGGTCGCGTAGAGCACGGCGAAGATCGCGAGGTCGGCGAGCCCCGGGTTGCGGCCGAACGACATCTGCACGATCGCGCCCAGCCACGCGACGCCGAGCGACAGCCCCGGCGACAGCCGGCGGATGGCCAGCGCGCCGGCGAAGATGACCGTGACGAGCGCCGTGCCCAGGGTGTTCGCGTCGCCGGCCCAGCCGAACCGCAGCTCGACCGGACCGACGATGACGGCGAAGACGCCCGCGATCACGACGTCGACGATGATCTGGTACGGCTTCAGGGGGCGGAACACGCCCTCACGCTACGGGAGACGGGGATGCCGCGGCATCCGCCCTGCGATGTATCCGGGCGCCTCGGGGATGACTCACGACGCGCCCGCGTGCGGGGCGTAGACCCGGAGAGCGTCGGGCACCGCGCGGACGCGGAGCGTGTAGCCCTCGGCCGGCTGCTCCTCGAGCTCGCCGTCGTGCACGTAGACGGACGGCGTGCCCGGCGCCGGACGCACCTGCAGCTCGATTTCGCGCACCAGGATCTGCTCGACGTCCGTCGGCGGCGGCATGAGCCGCAGACCTCGCAGCGCCGCCGCGGTCATGCGCCCGAACGCGAGCGATGAGAGCGTCCGGGCCCTCGGGCCGCGCGCGTGATGGATCCGGATGTCGAGCACGTCGTCGTCGATCGTCTGTCGCTGCATCGTGGCCACCTGGTCCGGCGCGTTGCGGCCGACGCTCACGAACACCGACCACACGCGGGCCCTCCGGCCGTGGCGCGCGATGACGACGGGCTCGGCCTCGCGCAGCGCGCGCGAGGCGGCGACGACTCCGCCGACCCATTTCCCGAGGTCGTTGATGCGCTCCTCGCGCTCGGCGACGACGTGCGGATAAGTGCCGAGCGACACGACGTTGAGTACCGTCAACGGCTCGGCGTCGTCGGCCGAGACCTCCGCCGCGGCGACGGAGAGGCCGGTCCCGGCGGCGAGGGCGTCGATGGCCGCGTCCACGCCGTCGACGCCCAGTGCGCGCGCGAAGTGGTTGAACGTCCCGCCCGGCAGGACCAGGAGCGGCAGCCCATGCCGCCTCGCGAGATGCGCCATGCGCGCGACCGAGCCGTCGCCGCCCACGACACCCAGCACGTCGGGCGGCGCCGACCCCTCGAGCGCGGCCGCGACGACGTCGTCGAGGGCCTCCCCCTCGGCGAGCTCGTGCACCACCGCCTCCGGCAGTCGCTCGGCGATCAGCGGCGCAGGGTCGGACCGCAGGACGTCCGCGCCCGAGGCGGGATTGCGCACGATCAGCACCCCGACGCCCGCCGGCCGGGGCTCGAGCGCGATCTCGGGGCCTGCCATGGCCTGACAGTATCCGCCGTCACCCGTGCAGGTCAGGCCCTGCGCTCCGCCGGGACGACGGGGCGGTTCTCATAGAACGTCTGCAGCACGACGGTCGTGCGCGTGTTGACGGACGCCGCAGAACGGATGTCGCGGATCAGGCCCTCGAGCTCACGCGGCGAGGCGACGCGCACGAAGAGCATGTAGCTCGCCTCGCCCGCGATCGAATGGCATGCCTCGATCGCCGTGAGGTGCTCGAGGAGCTCGGGAGCGTTGTCGGGCTGGCCGGGATCCAACGGCGTGATCTCGATGAACGCGGCGAGCGGACGGCCGATCGACTCGGCGTCGAGCACGGCGCGATAGCCGACGATGACGCCCTGCGTCTCGAGCCGGCGCACGCGCGCCTGGGTCGCCGAGACCGACAGTCCTGCGACCTCGGCCAGCCGCGCGAGAGTCGCCCTCCCGTCGCGTGCGAGCTCGAGTGTGATGGCCTGGTCGACAGCATCCTCCATGCATGGAAGAATATCGGTACTCGGAGATATCGTCCGTAAATTTTCCTGTTGTCGCCGCATTGGAGCCTCAGATGACCCTCACCCAGTCCCCCGCCACCGCCTCAACGGTCGAGCACACCGCCGCTTGGCTGCGCCTGAAGGATGCCGCGACGGCGCTGCAGTCCCTTCAGGCCCAGGACGGATCCGTGCCTGACCCCGCCGACCACGCCGATGCCCGCATGCATGTCGAGGCGATCGTCGAGGCGATCCGCGAACTCACACCGCTGTTCCCGCACGACGTCGAGTACCTCTCGGCCTCGGTGCACGACTTCGAGCGGTGGGCCTGGGGCGGATTCGGCATCCCGGACTTCCTCGACTCCCTCGTCGCCTTCCAGCCGCAGCAGCACCGCGTCGACGGCATCCGCCACCTCGTCGTCTTCCCGATGTACACGCAGAACGGCTCGCGCGACCGGCACGTCGAGGCCCTCATCGTCGAGGTGATCTGGCCGGAGTTCATCGCCCAGCTGGAGGCCGGCGACTACGGCAACAAGCTCTTCGTCTCGCTGCGGCTCGTCGACTTCACCCCCGGCTACGACACGAACTCGGCGGTCCTGTTCCCCGAGACCGTCGCGATGCGCGAGATCCCCGCCTTCACGTGGGGCGCGATCTTCCAGGACCGCGAAGCGGCCCGTTATCGCCGCGTCGTGCGAGCGGCCTCCGAGATCACGAAGCTCGAGCTGCCCGTCGAGGCCGCCGCGATGCTCGACGACCAGGCGCTCGCCGAGCAGACGTTCGTGATGTGGGACATCATCCACGACCGCACCCACATGCGCGGCGACCTGCCGTTCGACCCCTTCATGATCAAGCAGCGGATGCCGTACTTCCTGTACTCGCTCGAGGAGCTGCGCTGCGACCTCACGGCATTCCGCGAGTGCGTCGCGATCCAGCGCCGCCTCGCGGAGCGGCAGGACGACCTGTCCGCGGCCGAGGCGTCGATGCTCGAGCACGCGCGGCTCGTGCAGTACGCGGTCATCTTCGACAGGATCTTCCGCTTCGCCATCACCGGCTCGCGCGTGCGCAACTACGACGGACTCGGCGGACAGCTGCTCTTCGCGTGGCTGCACCAGCGGGGCGTCCTGCACTGGACCGACACGTCGCTCGCGTTCGACTGGGACGAGGTGCCGGCCGCCGTCGTCGCCCTCGGAGACGCGATCGACGAGCTCTACTGGAAGTCCATCGACCGCCCGAAGACGGCACACTGGCTCGCTGCCTACGAGCTCGTCCGCGGCAGGCTGACTCCCCATCCCGCCTCGGCATGGGCGCGCGGGCTGCCCGACGAGATCCTGGCGGGCGTGCCCAAGGGCTACACGGATGCTGTCCTGGACGACGAGTTCCCGCTGTCGATGTTCTACGAGGCGCTCGAGAAGAAGATGCGGCCCGTCATCGAGTCGACGGCGGGCATCCGCGGGACCGACTGACCCTCAGTCCTTCGGGACTCCCGACGTTTCCTGCGCCGTCGGGGGCGAAGCCGGCGCACCGTCAGGGGCGCCGGCTTCGTATTCGGCCGACAGCGTGCGGTACGCCTTCGTCGTGAAGGCGAGGAGCGCCAGCACGACCATCACGAGCCCCGAGACGAGGAAGACGAGGGCGATGCCGCGCGCCTCGCCTTCGCCGAGGAGCCAGCCCCACGTCTGCTGCCCCTCGTCGGAGTTCATGTACGGGATGATCCAGAACTGCGCGAGCGGTGCGATGACGAACGCCGTGACCGGCGCCGCCGACGCCTCGAACGCCTGCGCGAAGCCGAAGACACGGCCCTGCGTCTCGTAGGGCACGACCTTCTGGATGACCGTCTGCTCGGACGCCTCGACGACCGGGATGAGGCACATGTAGAGCCAGATGCCGAGGGCGTAGAGCCACCACCACTCGCGGATCGTGAAGAGGCTGCCGAGCAGACCCATCACGATGACGAAGAGCAGCATCGTGCGGATCGGGTTGCGCCCGAGGCCGAACTTGGCGATGAGCGCACCGCCGATGATGAAGCCGGTCGCCGTGATGCCCAGGATCACGCCCCACCACTCGACGGGGAACAGCGTCAGGCCGTACGGGTCCATTAGCGCCATGTAGACGCCGCCGATGAGGTTGTTGAGGGTCGAGAACAGGATGAGCGCGAACAGCCCCGACACGGCGGCGACGGCGCGCACGCTCCCCCGCAGGTCGATGAGCGGCATCTTCTCGGCACCCGCGGCCGGCTCGGCCTCGGGGATGCGGATGAAGAGCAGGTGGACGAGTGCCGCCGCCGTCAGGACGAGGGCGATGAAGAGCGTCCAGCCCATGCCGAGGAAGCCGATCGCGAGGCCGCTGAAGATGCTCGTGACCATGAAGGCCATGCCCTGCACGGTCCCGACCAGGCCGTTGGCGTTGGCGTGACGGTCGACCGGGACGAGCAGCGTCACGGTCGTCGACAGCGCGATGCTGCGCAGGTTCTCGACGACCGCGCCGAGCAGGATGATCGCCGAGAACACCCAGAACCACGGTCTGCCGAGGTCGATGAGCGCCGGCTCGCCGAGCGCGACCCAGAGGGCGCCCGCGACGAGGAACGCCGCCATCGTGAAGAGCGCCGAGAAGACCATGACCCGATGCTTGCGGTGCCGGTCGACGACGGTGCCGAACAGCATCCCGAACAGGGCGATGAGCAGCATGTACACGCCGCCGATGACGCCCGTCGCGAGCACCGACTTCGTCTCGAGGTACGCCCAGAACGTCAGCGCGAACCAGAGGAAGCTCGTCGTGATGTTCGCGACCGCCGTGTTGACGAGCACCTGCACGAAGACGCGCATGCCCCCGGGGGGAGCGAGCGTGGGTGGGGTGGGCGCACCCGAAGGATCGGTGTCTTGGGCCACTCTGCGAGGCTAACCGCCCCCTCCGACAAGCGGAACCCGGATGCCAGGATGAATGCATGACGTCCTCGCTGGCCGGCCGCACGATCCTCCTCGCCGGCGGGACGAGCGCGGCGGGAGCCGTCGTGGCCCGCGCGGCGCTCGGCCGCGACGCCCGCGTCGTCGTGGCGGGCCGCGATCCGGCGAAGCTCTCCGCGCTCGCCGCCGACCTCCCCGGCGTCCGCACCGCCGCGTGCGACCTCACCGACGAGGCGGCCGTGCGCGCGCTCGCGGACGAGCTGCACGGCGAGCTGCGGGTCGACGGCATCCTGCACCTCGTCGGCGGGTGGCGCGGCGGCGGGGGGCTCGCGGGCCAGAGCGACGAGGACTTCCGGTTCCTCGAGCGGTCGCTCACGGCGCTGCGGCACGTCACGCGCGCCTTCGACCAGGACCTGCGCGACTCGGATGCCGGCCGCCTCGCGATCGTGTCCTCGACGGCCGTCGATCGCCCCCTCGCGGGCGGCGCCAACTACGCCGCCGTCAAGGCCGCGAGCGAGGCCTGGGCGAGGGCAGTCGCGCAGGGCTTCGCGAAGGCGGCTCGGGATGCCGAGCAGCCGCTGGCGGCGGCATCCGTCGTCTTCCGGGTCAAAGCCCTCGACGGCCTGGAGCAGACGCTCGCGGACGCCTTCCTGGGGCTGTGGGACGCCGACGCGGCCGACGTCAACGACACCGTCGTCACGCTCGGTTGAGCGCGTTTCGTCTCGTCGCTGCGCTCCTCGCTCAACGACCGGAACTGATCGGTCGTTGAGCGAGCGAAGCGAGACGAAACGTCTGAGGCGCAGAACTAGGCTGGATACCCGTGACTCCCCTGCATGACCCCGCCGTCCGCGGCTTCGCGTCCGACAACTACTCCGGCATCCACCCCGAGATCCTCGCGGCCCTCGCGACCGCGAACGAGGGGCATCAGGTCGCGTACGGCGAGGACGCCTACACCGACCGTCTCCAGGAGGTCGTCGGGCAGCACTTCGGCGAGGGCGTCCACGCGTTCCCCGTCTTCAACGGCACGGGCGCCAACGTCACGGCGCTCCAGTCGATGCTGCCCCGCTGGGGTGCGGTCGTCGCCGCCTCGACGGCGCACATCAATGTCGACGAGGGCGGTGCGCCCGAGCGCGTGGCCGGAATCAAGATCCTGAGCATCCCGACCGAGGACGGCAAGCTCACGCCCGAGCTCATCGACCGCGAGGCGTGGGGGTGGGGCGACGAGCACCGCGCGCAGCCGCTCGTCGTGTCGATCACGCAGTCGACCGAGCTCGGCACGCTCTACACGCCCGACGAGATCCGCGCCATCGCCGACCACATCCACCCGCTCGGGATGCGCCTGCACCTCGACGGCGCGCGCATCGCGAACGCCGCGGCATCCCTCGACCTCCCGCTGCGCGCCTTCACGCGCGACGCGGGCGTCGACGTCCTGAGCCTCGGCGGCACGAAGAACGGCGCCATGGTCGGCGAGGCCATCGTCGTGCTCGACGCCGAGGCATCCACGGGCCTGCCGTACCTCCGCAAGTTCAACATGCAGCTCGCGTCGAAGATGCGGTTCGTCTCGGCGCAGCTCGTGGCGCTGCTGGAGGGCGACCTGTGGCTGCGCAACGCGCGCCACTCCAACGCCATGGCGCAGCGCCTGCGCTCGGGTGTCGAGGCGGGGATGGCCGACGGCTCGATCCGCGGCGTCGCGTTCACGCAGCCCACGCAGGCCAACGGCGTCTTCGCGACGCTCCCCGACGGCGTCGCCGACCGGCTGCGCGAGAGCTTCCGCTTCTACGACTGGGATGCTGCGAGGAACGAAGTGCGCTGGATGTGCAGCTTCGACACGCACGAGGACGACGTCGACGCGTTCATCGCCGCGATCGCGCGCGAGACGACGGCCTGACGCTCGGCGGTGCCGTTGGCCCCGCAAGCGGTGAACCAGACGCCCGCGCGTCTCGTGACACCCTTGTAGGCCGCCCGGGTCGGGCGTAGCGTGCGGCTCGGGCGGGCACCCACACAGAGAAGTGAGGCTGCTCATGCACACCACCGTTCGTGCCACGCTCGTCGTCGCCGCCGTCGGCGCACTCCTGGTCGGAACAGGCGTCGCCGCCCAGGCCGCTCCCGCGCTGCCGCTGAATCCGGGCCAGGAGGTCGCCGAGATCGACAGCGGCGCCCACGGCTTCTTCACCTACCAGATCGACGGCGACCAGTTCTGCTGGACCCTCGACGTCCGCAACCTCACGACGCCGGTCGGCGCCGCCCACGTCCACGAGAACGTGCGGAACCAGAACGGCGGCATCGTGATCCACCTCGATGTCGCCGTCGGCGAGACGTCGTTCCACACCGAGGCGTGCGACACGGTGGACGAGGCGCTGCTCACCCGGATCCAGGAGAATCCGCGCGGGTTCTACGTCAACGTCCACACCGCGCAGTACCCCAGCGGCGAGATCCGCGGGCAGCTGAAGTAGGAACACGAACCGCCGGGCGGGGGCGACTGCCCCGACCCGGCGGTGTGCTGCGTCTCGAACGACCGCGTCAGCCCTGGTGCTCGCGCGCGACGTGGTCGCCCTCGTGCGCTTCGTCGCCCTCGTGCGCTTCGTCGCCCTCGTGCTCGCCGACCTGATCGTCCGCGGCGGCCTCGGGGTCCTCGCCCGAAGGCGCCGCCGCCTGCTCGACGAGCTCGGCGAGCTCGGCGTCGACGTCGTCGACCGGTGCGCCCTCGACCGGTGCATCCGGGTCGATCGCGGATGCCTCGTCAGTTGCCCCGAGGAGCGCACCGGCGGTCGTCGCGGCGCCGTCGAGCGTCAGCTCGGGGCGGATGAGCTCCTTGACCTCGGCCATGAAGCTCATGAGCTGGTGCTGCTGCCAGCGGAGCTGACGCGTGCGGTCCTCGGCATCCCGGAGCACGGCCTGCGAGTGGGTGGTGACGGTGTCGATGATCTTCTGCGCCTTGATGCGGGCACGCTCGAGCTGCTCGCGCGAACGCACGTTGGCATCGGCCTCGATCTGCTGCGCCTCGGCGCGCATCAGGCGGTCGAAGTCGTCGGCCTTCGCCGCGACGCGCTGTGCGTGGTCGAGCGATGCGGCGACCTGGTCGTTCGCGTCCTGCGTGATGCGCTCGGCGTGGGCGACGGCCTGGTTGTGCAGCATGAGGAACTCCTGCTGCGCGTCGTCCTGACGACGGGTCAGCGACTCCTCGAACTCGAGGGCGCGCACGCGCAGCTCGCGCACGGCCTCCTCGGCCTCGGCGCGCGACAGCGACGTCTCGCGCGCGACCATCGAGCGCAGCGCCGCGGCGCCCTTCTCGGCCTCGCTGCGGATGGCGGCGGCCTCCTGCTCGGCCTGCGAGATCTTCTCGGCCGCGTGGGCCGCCTCGCGCTCGAGGCGCGCCTGGTGGGCCATGAGCTCGGTCTCGATCTTCAGCCGCGCCTGCTGCGCGTCGTGACCGGCCTCGGCGCGGATCGCCTCGGCCTCGAGCTGGACCTCCTTGCGGCGGTTCTCGATCTCCTCGCGCGAGGCCTCCAGCAGGCGGTCGGCCTGGATGCTGGCATTGCGGATGACGAGGCTCGCCTGCTCCTCGGCGACGCGCAGGATCTCCTCGAACTGAGGACGGCTGCCGGACTCGCCGCCGCCGTCGACGAGCTCGTCGGTGAGGGTCTTGACGCGGCCCTCGGCCTTCGTGGCGCGCGCGGTCGCGGCCGTGAGCTCCGCCTCGAGGCGCTCGATCGCCTGGCGGGTCTCGCCGCCGGCGGCGTCGATCTGCTCCTGGACGTCCTGCTCGGCCTTCGCGGCGCGGGCGTTGGCGGCCGTCAGCTTGGCCTGGAAGCGCTCGAGGTTCTCGCGGTTGCGGGCATCGGCCGCCTTGACCTTCGCCTCGGCCTCCGCCTGGATCTTGTCGACGACCCCGCGGGCCTGCTCGTTCGCCGTCTCGTTGACGCGGCGGTAGCGCTCCTCGAGGAAGGCGATCTCGGCGTGGTCGGCGCGCATGCGGGCCGTGAGGCGCGAGATGGCCGCGTCGACCTCGTCCTTGTCGTAGCCGCGGAACACGGTCGCGAACGACGTCTCGGACGAGGCGGAAGCGGGCGCGGAGCTCCCGAGCAGCTCATCGAACGCGGCCGTCTCTTCGGGCCCGGCGTTCCGGGCGGGAACCTGCTGATCGGACATCTGTGTCTCCGCTTCTGCTTCCTGGTCTGGAGGTTGCGGCGGCACGGGAGCCGTACGGCCCTGCCCATCCGGAGGCACCGCAGGATCGGGTGCAGCGAGGGGCGAGGGACGTCGCGGAGCCGCGACACACCGGGGGGTTTCGGCGCGGATTCGCGCCTCGGGTTGGAGGCATCCTACCTGGCGAAACCGAGACGAATCGCCCGCGTCATCGGGCCGCGCCGAGAGCGCTCCCGCGTGCTCTCCGAGCCGGGCTCAGCGCAGGGCGCCGACGCTCGCGAGCGCGAGGCGCACGAGGGTTCCGCGTCCGCCTTCCATCTCGGCGGCGAGGGAGTCGGATGCCGCCTCCGCGGGCGTCAGCCACGTCACCTCGAGCGCGTCCTGACGAGGCTCGCACGTGCCCGTGACGGGCACGACGAAGGCGAGCGACACAGCGTGCTGGCGGTCGTCGTGGAACGGGCTCACGCCGGGGATCGGGAAGTACTCCGCGACGGTGAACGGGACCGGCTGCGGCGGCAGCAGGGGGAAGGCCATGGGGCCGAGGTCGTTCTCGAGGTGGCGGAACAGCGCGTCGCGGACGGTCTCGCCGTAGCGCACGCGCCCCGACACGATCGAGCGCGTGATCTCGCCGAGCGGCGTCGCGCGCAGGAGGATGCCGACCTCCGTCACGGCGCCGACGCCGTCGGTGCGCACCGGGATCGCCTCGACGTAGAGCATCGGGAGGCGCCGGCGCGCTTCGGCGAGCTCGATGTCGGTGAGCCAGGCCGGATTGGCGGCGTTGCCCGGAGCCGGGGAGCCGAAGGTCCCGTCGCCCACCGGGTGCCCCGTCATGCCGAACGACGCGCCGATCCCCTCGAGCGGATCGCGGGGCGTGCCCTTGTCGTCGCTCTCGTTGGGGTCAGGGTCTGGCGTGCGGACCGGCATGAGTCCTGTATACCCCACACCCCTCGCGGGGTCGGCCTGCGAGGATGGACGGTATGACGGATCCCTCGGCGGAGACACCGCACCTGGACCACGACATCGTCCTGTGGTCGGCGCCCGAGGCCGATCGCGCCGACCGCCCGCTTCTCGTGCTCCTGCACGGATACGGGGCCGACGAGCAGGACCTGTTCGGCCTCGTCCCGTATCTCCCCGCCGGCTTCGTCGTGGCCGCCGTCCGCGCGCCGCTGACGCCGCCCTGGCCCGCTCCGGGCTACTCCTGGTACCCCATCGAGGGGCTCGACGGGCAGAGCCCCCGGCGCACGACGGACGCGGCATCCCGCTTCCTCCACTGGATCGACGCGGTCGCACCGGCGCCGGCACCCGTGGGCCTCTTCGGCTTCTCGCAGGGCGGCGCCGTCGCGCTGCAGGCGATGCGGCTCGAGCCCGAGCGCTTCGCGTTCGCCGTCAACCTCTCGGGGTACGCGACGCCCGGCGACCTCCCCCGTGACGCCGAGCTGCGCGAGCGCAGGCCGCCCGTCTTCTGGGGCCGCGGGACCAACGACGACGTCATCCCGGAGTACCTCGTGGCGCACACGACGGAATGGCTGCCGAGCCACGTCGAACTGAGCGGCCGGGTGTACCAGGGCCTCACCCACAGCGTCTCGGAGCAGGAGCTCGCCGACGTCGTGGTCTTCCTCGGCAAGCAGCTCGAGGCGCTGTCGGGCTGAGCATTCTCAGGACTGGTCCGCTATGCTGGGCCGGTCCTTGTCCCGAGTGTGAGGAAAGACGTTGACGGAGATCGTCGCGACCGCGCTGTGACCACGCGCTGATCCGTCGACCCCTCGGCATGCGGCCTGAGCCGCTTCAAGGACCTTCTCGACGGCGTCTGCGCTCCTGTTCCGCGCTGGCTCCGTCGACTCCGCCGCTTCCGGCTCGGGCATCCGCCTGCGCGCTTCGCGGCCCCTTCGGTGTCAGTGCATCCACGACATCGATGGAGGCCTCATGCCCGCTCACACTCTCACCCCTTCCGTCGTCCTCGACGACGTCACCTTCACCTGGCCCGACGGCACCACCGCCCTGTCGGGCGTCACCGGCGCGTTCGGCACGGGCCGCACGGGCCTCGTCGGCCGCAACGGCTCCGGCAAGTCGACCCTGCTGCGCGTCATCGCGGGCGAGCTCGCCCCCGAGCGCGGGCGGGTGTCCGCGTCGACGGATGCCGCGTACCTGCCGCAGCGCCTCACACTCGACGTCGATCGGCCCGTCGCCGAGCTCCTCGGCGTCGCCGACGCGCTCGCGGCGGTCCGTGCGATCGAGTCGGGCGATCCCGACCCTCGGCACTTCGACGCGGTCGGCTCCGACTGGGACATCGAGGCGCGCGCCCAGGTGGCCCTCGGTGAGGCCGGGCTCGCGCCCGAGATGCTCGACCGGCGCGCCGGCGAGCTCTCCGGCGGCGAGGTGATGCTGACGGCGATCGCCGGCATCCGCCTGCGCGGTGCGCCGATCACGCTGCTGGACGAGCCGACGAACAACCTCGACCGCGAGGCGCGCGCCCGGCTCTACGCCATGGTGCGCGCGTGGCGCGGCGCGCTCGTCGTCGTGAGCCACGACATCGCGCTGCTGGAGCTCATGGACGACACGGCCGAGCTGTACGAGAGCGACCTGTCGGTGTTCGGCGGGCCGTACTCGCAGTGGCGGGCGTGGCTGGATGCCGAGCAGGGCGCCGCCCGGCAGGCCGAGCGCGCGGCCGAGCAGCTCGTCAAGCGCGAGAAGCGCGAGCGCATCGAGGCCGAATCCAAGCTCGCCAAGCGCGCCGCGATGGGGCGCAAGGCGCAGTACGAGAAGCGCGTGCCGCCCATCGTCGCCGGCAACCTCGCGCGCGCCGCCCAGGTCTCGGCGGGCAAGCTCCGTGGCGAGAAGGCCGATCGCGAGGCATCCGCCCGCGCCGCGCTCGACGCCGCCGAGCGCCGCGTGCGCGACGACGACACCGTCCGCATCGACCTGCCCGACCCAGGCGTGCCCGCCGGGCGCCGCATCGCGACGATCAGCGACGGCACGCGCTCGTGGATCGTGCAGGGGCCCGAGCGCGTCGCGCTCATCGGACCCAACGGCGCCGGAAAGACGACGCTGCTCGAGCGGCTCGTCGGGTCGGGCACGGGCCATGGCTCGGGGATGGTTCGCAACTCAGGCTCGTTGGCGGGCGCGGGCGCGGGCGACCGCGGGAATCCGCCTCACGCGGGTGCGCACGGTGGGATCTTCCTGAGTTGCGCACGCGGCCAGGCGCACACCAACCGCATCGGATACCTGCCGCAGCGCGTCGACGGCCTCGACGAGACCGCGTCGGTGCTCGAGAGCGTCGCGGCGGCCGCCCCGGGCGTCTCGACGGTCGAGCTGCGCAATCGGCTCGCGCGGTTCCTCATCCGAGGGGATGCTGCCATCCGGCCGGTCGCGACACTCTCCGGCGGCGAGCGGTTCCGGGTCGCGCTGGCGCGACTGCTCCTGGCAGACCCGCCGCCGCAGCTGCTCGTGCTCGACGAGCCGACGAACAACCTCGACCTCGACACGGTCGATCAGCTCGTCGACGCGCTCTCGGCCTACCGCGGCGCGGTCCTCGTCGTGAGCCACGACGACGCGTTCCTGAGGCGCCTCGGCGTGGGCCTCACGCTCGAGCTCACGCGGGACGGCACCCTCGAGGAGCGCTGAGCTCTTCCGGTGCGGGGTCGATCACGGCAGGATGGGCCCATGGCCGAGCTCGTACGACCCCGCACCGGCCGCATCTTCGGCGGCGTCTGCCTCGCGATCGCGAACCGGTTCGAGATGAGCCCGACGGTCGTGCGCATCCTCATGGTCGGCGCGGTCGTCTTCTTCGGCCTGTCGCTGTGGCTCTACCTGATCCTCTGGCTGCTCATCCCGCTCGAACGCTTCTGAGCGCAGGTCAGAGGTCTGCGACGGCCGAGGCGACGGCGGCGAAGAACGCATCCTCGTCCACGCCGCTCTGCGGCGAGACTTCGGCGCGCAACAGATTCGTGCCGTCCGTGAAGTCCTGGACGATGCCGCCAAGTAACCAGAACTCGCCCGCCGCGAGAGCCGAGACGCCCGTCGTCCCCGATGGCTCGGCCTCCGGCAGGGTCCAGGCCATTCCCGCGTTCGTCTGGATCAGCCCGACCTGCTGGCCGGCTTCGTCGAAGACCGCGCAGAACGCCATGCGCGATGCCTCATCCGCGATGAGCACAGCGGGCATCGGGGGATCGATGTAGGGGCCGTCGTTAGAGACGCCGTCGAGCGGCAACCCGAGTCGTTCGGCGACCCGGGCAGCGAGTCCGGAGCAATCGGGCCGGGGCCACCAGTCCTCCGTCTCGCGCTCCCACGCCGCCCGCTCTTGCGCTTTCGAGGCGACCAGGTCGGCGATCTCGGCTCCGAGCGCATCGGCCGCCTCGCGTGTCATGCCCGCGATCGAGAACGTGCCGCTCACCCACAGGTCGTCCGTCGCCGTCCGCCACGAGCATGCCCACTCCTCGCACCGCTCGAAGTAGTACTCCTCTGATTCGGCGGGGAACTCGACCCCCTCGAGCAGCGTCCTCGGCGCGACCTGGATGCCTCCGCTCAGGTCGTCGGCACTCCACCGGCAGCTGATCCCGCCGATGTTGGCGAGCTGCTCCCACGATCGCTCGTCCTCCGGCTCGATCGCCTCGACCTCGACTTCGAGGATCATCGAGAGTTCCTCCACGCCGAGGAGGGCCGAGCAGTCGCCGTCGGCGAGGAGGGGCGGCCGTTCGCCACCTGGGACGAGAAGCACTTCGGATGGCTGGGAGTCGCCCGACGTCGACTCGAGTGCCGAGGATGCCTCGACGGTCGGCGATGCCTCCGGGCCAGGCGGCGCGCAGGCCGAGAGCGGCACGAGCAGCGCCAATGCCGCGGCTGCGGCGAGGGGAGATCGTCGCACGGTGGTCCTCTTCGTCCTGATCAGGCGAGAGTAGCCCGCCGTCGCGTTCGGTCGCCGATGTCCTCCGCAACGATTCGGCCGCAACGACTGCCGGCCCGACTCCGCGTGCGCGAATCCGGCCGGGATGTCGGGGTTCCGGCGTAGGTGAGCAGGGCCCGAGCGCTGCTGAGCGCGAATTCGGCCGGGATGTCGGAAGTTCGGGCGAAGGTGAGCAGGGCCCGAGCGCTGCTGAGCGCGAATTCGGCCGGGATGTCGGAAGTTCGGGCGAAGATGTTCAGATGAGCGACGTGCTCGAGCGGTTCTCGCCTGCCACGCAGGACTGGTTCCGCGGCGCGTTCGCTTCGCCCACGACGGCGCAGATCGGCGCGTGGGACGCCATCTCGCACGGCAGGCACGCCCTCGTCGTCGCGCCGACGGGCTCGGGCAAGACGCTCTCGGCGTTCCTGTGGGCGATCGACCGTGTGTTCCGCGACAAGCCGGCGGCGACAGCATCCGCGAAGAAGAAGCGGTCGGATGCTGTGACCTCCCCGACCCGCATCCTCTACATCTCACCGCTCAAGGCGCTCGGCGTCGACGTCGAGCGGAATCTGCGGTCGCCGCTGGTCGGCATCGGGCAGTCGGCGCGGCGGCTGGGGCTGGCAGTCCCCGACGTCTCGGTCGGCGTGCGCTCCGGCGACACGACGTCGAGCGATCGCCGGAAGCTCGTGACGGCGCCGCCCGACATCCTCATCACGACGCCCGAGTCCCTGTATCTCATGCTCACGAGCCAGGCGGGTCAGACGCTCGCGGGCGTCCACACCGTCATCGTCGACGAGGTGCACGCCGTCGCCGCGACCAAGCGCGGCGCACACCTCGCGGTGAGCCTCGAGCGCCTCGACGCGCTGCGCGAATCGCTGCAGCCAGGGTCCGCCCCCGCGCAGCGCATCGGCCTGTCGGCGACGGTGCGGCCGATCGACGAGGTCGCGCGGTTCCTCGGGGGCGCCGCCCCCGTCGAGATCGTGGCGCCGAAGGCGACGAAGACGTTCGAGCTGAAGGTCGTCGTGCCGGTCGACGACATGCTCAACCCGCCGCCCCCGCCGAGTGCGGATGACGAACTCGACCCGCCCGTCGTAGAGCCCGACCAACCGGTCGTTGAGCGAGCGGAGCGAGACGAAACGCCTGCCGAGGAGGACTGGTTCGTCCCACCCCGGCCCGAGTCGACCGAAGTCACCGGGTCGCTCTGGCCGCATGTCGAGGAGGCGATCGTCGATCGCATCCTCCAGCACCAGTCCACGATCGTGTTCGTCAACTCGCGGCGGCTGGGCGAGCGCCTGACGGGCCGACTCAACGAGATCTACTCGGAGCGGCTCGGACTCGACCTGCCCGAGCCGGCGGTGCCGGCGGGAATGATGGCCGGTTTCGATACGGGCGCTGCGCGCCCTACTCAACCACCGGTTTCGAAGGACGGCGCCGCGCCCGTGCTCGCGAAGGCGCACCACGGCTCGGTGTCGAAGGAGCAGCGCGCGCAGGTCGAGGAGGAGCTCAAGTCCGGCATCCTGCGCTGCGTCGTGGCGACGTCGAGTCTCGAGCTCGGCATCGACATGGGTGCGGTCGACCTCGTGATCCAGGTCGAGGCGCCGCCGTCGGCCGCCTCGGGTCTGCAGCGCGTCGGCCGCGCGGGCCACCAGGTCGGCGAGATCAGCCGCGCCGCGCTCTTCCCCAAGCACCGCGGCGATGTCCTGCACACCGCGATCGTGACCGAGCGCATGCTCGCGGGGCGGATCGAGGCGATCGCCGTGCCGCAGAATCCGCTCGACATCCTCGCGCAGCAGACCGTCGCGGCGTGCGCCACAGGGCCCGTCGACGTCGAGGGCTGGTACGAGACCGTCAAGCGCAGCGCCCCGTTCCACGCGCTCCCGCGCTCGGCGTACGAGGCGACGCTCGATCTCCTGGCGGGGCGATACCCGTCCGACGAGTTCGCCGAGCTGCGGCCTCGACTCGTGTGGAATCGCGATCTCGGCGTCCTGACCGGCCGCCCGGGCGCGCAGCGTATCGCCGTCACGAGCGGCGGGACGATCCCCGACCGGGGACTGTTCGGCGTCTTCGTCGCGGGCGAGACGCGCAACGCGCGCGTGGGCGAGCTCGACGAGGAGATGGTCTACGAGTCGCGCGTGAACGACGTCTTCACCCTCGGCACGACGAGCTGGCGCATCGCCGAGATCACGCACGATCGTGTCAACGTGGTCCCGGCGTTCGGGCAGCCGGGCAAAGTGCCGTTCTGGCACGGCGACGGGATCGGCAGGCCCGCCGAGCTGGGCGAGGCGCTCGGCGCCTTCGCACGCGAGGTGTCCAGCGCGAAGCCCGAGACGGCCGAGGCGCGGCTCGTCGAGGCGGGACTCGACGCCAACGCGCGCGGCAACCTCCTGGCGTACCTCGCGGAGCAGCGCGAGGCCACGGGGACGCTCCCGACGGACCGATCGCTCACGATCGAGCGCGGCCGGGACGAGGTCGGCGACTGGCGCGTCATCCTGCACTCCCCGTACGGCATGCCCGTGCACGCGCCCTGGGCACTCGCCGTCAACGCCCGCATCCGCGAGCGCCTCGGCGTCGACGGCTCGGCCGTCGCGAGCGACGACGGCATCATCGCGAGGATCCCCGACGCCACGGCCGAGCCTCCGGGCGCGGAGCTCTTCGTCTTCGACCCCGACGAGCTCGAGCAGCTCGTGACGGACGAGGTCGGCGGCTCGGCGCTGTTCGCGTCGCGCTTCCGCGAGTGCGCCGCCCGCGCCCTCCTGCTGCCGCGGCTCAACCCCAACCGGCGCAGCCCGCTCTGGCAGCAGCGCCAGCGCTCGGCGCAGCTGCTCGAGGTCGCGCGCCGGCATCCGACGTTCCCGATCATCCTCGAGACGCTGCGCGAGGTGCTCCAGGACGTCTACGACGTCCCCTCCCTCCTGCGCATCGCGCGCGGCATCGGCGAACGCCGCATCCGGCTCGTCGAGACCGAACCCGCGCAGCCGTCGCCCTACGCGCGCGACCTGCTCTTCGGCTACGTCGGCGCCTTCATGTACGAGGGCGACTCCCCGCTCGCCGAGCGGCGCGCGGCCGCGCTCTCTGTCGACCCCGCGCTGCTGTCCGAGCTGCTCGGCAAGGTCGAGATGCGGGAGCTGCTCGACCCCGACGTCATCCTCCAGTTCGAGCGCGAAGCCCAGCGTCTCGACCCCGACCGCCGCGCGCGCGGCCTGGAGGGCGTCGCGGACCTGCTCCGGATGCTGGGACCCCTGGACGTCGCGGAGGTCGCGGCGCGCCTGATCCCTGAGTCCGTCGATGGGCTCGGGGCGGCCGACGCCCTCCGGCCGTCGAGCGAGGGAGCGCTGGCGACCGAGACGACACGCCCCGAGCCCGGCGCCGACGATGGCTTGGACGTTTCGTCTCGCTTCGCTCGCTCAACGACCGAGATCACCGAGGCATCCGCTCTCGTGGACGCGCTCGTCACTGCGCGGCGGGCCATCCCCGTCACGATCGGCGGTGTGGCGCGGGTCGCGGCGATCGAGGACTCCGGCCGTCTGCGCGATGCGCTCGGCGCGGCGCTGCCCGTCGGCATCCCCACCGCGTTCCTCGATCCGCTCGCCGATCCTCTCGGCGACCTCGTCGCACGGCACGCCCGCACCCACGGGCCTTTCACGGCGGATGCTGTCGCGCTTCGGTTCGGCATCGGTGTCGCTGTCGTCCGCCAGACGCTCCAGCGCCTCGAGTCGCAGGGCCGCGTCACGTCGGGGTTCTTCCTGCCCGCGGCCACGGGTGGCGGAGGCGACGAGATCGAGTGGTGCGACACCGGCGTCCTCCGCCGGCTGCGGATGCGGTCGCTCGCCGCGATCCGGGGCAGCGTCGAGCCCGTCTCGCAGGAGGCGTACGCGCGGTTCCTGCCCGCCTGGCAGCACGTCTCGCGGCCGCTCGAGGGCGTCGACGGCGTCGCGGCGGTCATCGAGCAGCTCGCGGGCGTGCCGATACCGGCAAGCGCGTGGGAGTCGCTCGTCCTGCCCTCGCGCGTCTCGGACTACTCGCCCACGATGCTCGACGAGCTCACGGCGACCGGCGAGGTCGTCTGGTCGGGCCACGGCTCGCTTCCCGGGCGCGACGGGTGGATCGCGCTGCACCTCGCCGACGCCGTGCCGCTCACGCTCGCGCCGCCGGACCTCGAGGTCGCACCGGGCTCACTCGAGGCGCAGCTCCTCGAGGCGCTCGGCCCGGGCGGTGCGTACTTCGCGGCGCAGCTGCGTCAGCTGACGGGCGCCGAGAACGAGCAGTCGATCGTCGATGCCCTCTGGAACCTCACGTGGGGCGGGCACGTCACCAACGACACGTTCGCGCCCGTGCGGTCGCTCCTCGCGGGAGGGTCTCAAGCGCACAAGGTCTCGCGGCGGACGCCCCGAGCCCGGCTCTACCGCGGCGCGGCGGTGCGGACGGTCGCGGCATCCGTCCCGCCACGACCGCCGTCGATCGGCGGACGCTGGTCGATGCTCCCCGAGCCCGAGCCCGATGCCGCCATGCGCGCGACCGCGGCCGCGAGCCTCCTCCTCGACCGCTACGGCGTCGTCACGCGAGGCGCCGTGCAGTCGGAGGGTGTTCCCGGCGGGTTCGCCCAGGTGTACCGCGTGCTCGCGGGCTTCGAAGAGGCGGGGCACTGCCGGCGGGGCTATGTCATCGAGCGGCTGGGCGCCGCGCAGTTCGCGGCATCCGCGACGGTGGATCGGCTGCGCGAGTTCGCGGCCCTGCCCGAGCCCGCCCCGCTGGGCACCGTGACGCTCGCGGCGACCGACCCCGCCAACCCGTACGGCGCCGCGCTCGCCTGGCCCGCCCTCGAGGGCGTCGGCCACCGGCCGGGTCGCAAGGCGGGGGCGCTCGTCGTGCTCGTCGACGGCGCGCTCGCGCTCTATCTCGAACGCGGCGGCAAGTCGGCGCTCGCGTTCACGGATGCACCAGAGTCGCTCGCGGCTGCTGCCCGCGACCTCGCGGCCACCGCGCGAGCCCGGCGACTGGACACCCTCACGATCGAGCAGGTGAACGGCGAGTTCGTCTACACGGCGGCTGCGGGGCAGGCGCTGCGGGACGCGGGATTCGTCGAGTCCCCGCGCGGGCTCACTCTCCGCCGGCTCACGGCGGGAGACGTCGCGCGCGAGGCGGCGCGTGCCTGAGGGCGACACCGTCTTCCAGACGGCGCGGCGGCTCGACGCCGCCCTCGCAGGGCAGGAGGTGACGCGGTTCGAGCTGCGCGTCCCGCAGGTCGCGACGGTCGATCTGCGGGGCGAGACCGTCCACGGGGTCGCGTCGCGGGGCAAGCATCTGCTCCACCGCATCGGGGAGTGGACGCTGCACTCGCACCTCAAGATGGAGGGCGAGTGGCACGTCTACGCGCCGGGCGACAAGTGGCGCAAGCCCGCCTTCAAGGCCCGCGCGATCGTCGGCACGAGCTCTCGCGAGACCGTCGGCTTCGATCTCGCCGACATCGACGTCGTCCCGACGCGCGACGAGGAGCGGCTCGTCGGCTATCTCGGCCCCGATCCGCTCGCGGACGACTGGGACGCTGCCGAGGCCGCCCGCCGCTTCGGCGCAGACAGGCGCGCCGCGCACGTCGCGCTGCAGGACCAGCGCAACATCGCCGGGTTCGGCAACGAGTACGCCAGCGAGATCCTGTTCCTGCGCGGCATCCTTCCCACCCGGCCCGCCGACGAGACGGATGCCGCGGCCGTCATGGATCTCGGCGCCCGCATGATCCGCGCCAACAGCGATCGGTGGGACCGGATCTTCACGGGCGATCCGCGACCCGGGCGCCGGACGTGGGTATACGGCCGCGAGGGCCGGCCGTGCCGCCGCTGCGGCACGACGATCCGCCGCGGATCGCTCGGCGCGGACCCCACCCGCGAGCGGATCGTCTTCTGGTGCCCTTCGTGCCAGCGGTGAGGCGACGATCAGCGCTGCCTCACGCCTCGAGGGCGAGCATCCCGCTCGACGGGAGCCTCCGGCGCTAGCGTGCTGTCGAACACGACCCACTCGCCTGGGGAGGAGAGCCGCCATGACGACTTCGAAGAGGTTGCCCCGACGCCTGCGCGCGACGGCGCTCATGGTTGCGGCATCCGCGGTTCTCCTGGCGGGATGCTCGCTGATCGACGGGGGACTGCCGAGTCCGACGATCACCCTCCCCTCGCCGACGATCACGCTGCCGTCGCCGACCGCGACCGTGCCGGAACCCACCGCGACCCTGCCCGAGCCGACGCGCACGCCGATCCTCCCGACCCGTACGGCCGAGCCCGAGCCGACAGCGACGACGGACCCCGAGCCGACTCCGACGGCAGAGCCCGAACCCACCACCGCACCGGAGCCCACGACGGCGCCCGAGCCGGAGCCTTCAGTCGCGCCGTCCGGGCCGGCCGAGACGCCCACCCCCTCCTCGACCCCCTCACCGACGGCGACCGCCGCCCCGACTCCGACCCCGACTCCGACGCCTACGCCGACAGCGAGCGCCTCACCCACGCCGACTCCCGAGGCGGCGCCGGAAGACCAAGGCCCGGCCGACTGGGTGCGATGGGTCGTGGGCCTCGTCGTGGCCGCGCTCGTCGCTGCGGTGATCTATCTCATCGCGCGGCGTCCGCGCGCGAGCGGGCCGGGTGGCGAGGGGACGCCCGAAGCCTGATCGGGCCCTCGATTCGGTCGTCGATGCACGCCGCTCGAACCGATTCGAGCCCAGTTCGCGACTGACCTGAGGATCTCCCATGCGCGGGAATGAAATGGCCACGCGCCGGGTTATTCCTTTTCTCGACGCTCAGTGGCGTCGCAGGAGGGGACCGTGGGCAAGAACTACATCGACATCGAAAGCGACAGCGGCGAGACGCTGCGCTACCGCAAGCACGCCAATGGGCGCGGTCTGATCGCGCACGGAGCGAAGGTGCACCCGAGCGCCGTCGTCGAGGCAGGCGCCTATGTCGAGCCAGGAGTTCAGATCGCCGCCGGCGCGCACGTCGGGCGCGGCGTGTGGGTCGAGACGGATGCTGTCATCGGCCCCGACGCCGACATCGCGCCGCACGCGCACATCGGTCCGGGCGCCGCGATCGGCGCCGGCGCGAAGATCGGCGTGCGCACGCAGGTCGGCCGCGACGCGCGCGTGGCGGTGGGGTCGCTCATCGGCGACGATGAGACGATCGGCGACGGCGAGAAGGTCGCGACCGACAAGCGCGGGCTGCGCCTGGCCGCCTGACCGCCTGACTTCGCGCACCCCGGCCACGCTCGCACGCGGCAGGGGTTTGCTTCGACTTCGGTCGACTCGTCAGAACACGCCGGCGCGCGAGTCCCAACCGCGTGTCTTGGCGACTCGACGGAGGTGTCGGGACCGGTCGCTAGGGTCGGCGTGTGCGGATCGGGGCTCGGGTCATCGTGGGGGCGGCGATCGTCGGCGCCGTCGTGCTCGCGGTGTGGTGGTTCGGGGTCCGGCCGCTGGCCACCGCCGAGACAGACCAGCCCTCAGCCGGGGCGCCCGCGCGACCCGACGACGCGTTCGCCATGACCGTCGTGTCGGTGTGGGACGGCGATACGCTGCGCGCGACGACGACCGCGAGTGACAGCATCCCGACGTCCGACGATGTGCGCGTCCGTCTCATCGGCATCGACACCCCCGAGGTGAGCAGCCCCGCGGAGTGCTGGGCCGAGGAGGCGCGGCTGCACCTGACCGATCTCGCGCCCGTCGGCGCGACGGTCTGGGCGGCCTTCGACGAGGATCCGCAGGACCGCTACGACCGGTACCTCCTGTACCTGTGGACCGACGACGGACGCTTCATCAACGACGCGCTCGTCGCGGCGGGGGATGCCGAGACCATGACCGTCGAGCCGAACGACGAGCACGCGGCGCTCTTCGCGGCGAGCGAGGCGCGGGCACGCGAGGCCGGGGCGGGTCAGTGGGGCGCGTGCGGCTGAGAAGGGGCGCGCTCACGCGAAGAGGAACAGCACGAAGCCGACGAGCGGCAGCGTGCCCTGAAGGAGCGCCGCCCGGAGGTACTTCGATCCCGTCGTCAGCAGTACGAGCGCCGCCGCGACCATCGAGCCGAGGCAGAAGAGCACGAGGGTGCGCCCCGCGACGTCCGCGACGGTGCCCGCACCGCCCGCCCAGTAGAGCGCGAGGCCGATCGCCGTGCCGACGGCCAGGAACAGGTTGTAGAAGCCCTGGTTGTACGCCATCGGCTTGATCGCGTCGGCCGTCGCCTGGTCCGGGACGCCGAACCGCTTCCAGACCCGGGGCTGCGTCCACTGGACGCTCTCCATCAGGAAGATGTACACGTGCAGCAGGGCGGCGAGGGCTGCGAAGACCGTCGCGATGACAGCGATCATGAGCGAACGATAGCGCCCCGATACGCTCGAGGCATGGTGAAGGGCGGCGGTGCGCGTGGCGCACCACAGCGGGGACGGAAGGATGCCGCGGCCCGCCGCAAGCCGGGGGCCCACGCCAAGCAGGCCAAGCAGGCCAAGCCGGCCACTCCGGGTAAGCGCGCGCCTCGTCCGGCGGCCCCGCCTGAGCCGCAGCGGGAGCCGGACCTCCCCTCGACCTTCGTCCTCGGCGCGATCCCGGGTGCGACCCCCGGCAAGTGGATCGACGCGTGGCGCGAGCGGATGCCGCACGTCGAGCTGGAGCTGCGCACCGTCGCCGTCGCGCACCAGCGCGCCGAACTCGTCGAAGGCGACCTCGACGCCGCGATCGTCCGGCTGCCCATCGACCGCGAAGGGCTTCACGTCATCCCGCTCTACGAGGAGCAGGCCGTCGTCGTCGTGGCGAAGGACTCGCACCTGACGGCGGCGGACGAGCTCGAGCTCTCGGACCTCGACGGCGAGGTCCTCATCGTCCCTGCGGACGACGTGCTCAGCGCCGTCGTGCCGGGGGCGGTCGCTCCCCGCTTCGATCCGCCCGAAACGACGGAGGACGCCATCGCGACGGTCGCGGCAGGCGTCGGCGCCGTCATCGTGCCGATGTCGCTGGCGCGGCTGCATCACCGGAAGGACGCGGCATCCGTCCCCCTCCGCGAGGGCCCCGTCTCGCAGGTCGCACTCGCGTGGCAGGCCGACCGCACGACGCCGCTCGTCGAGACCTTCGTCGGGATCGTCCGGGGTCGCACCGCCAACTCGTCGCGCGGCTGACACGGGCGACGGCCCGTGACGCGCGACAGGCGGGGCGGCCTGCCCGCACCCTAGAATCGCGCCATGACGCGTGGGCCGCTGCTGTATGTCTGCGTGCGGCCGCAGGTGGGCGCCGCCGCTGCGGAGTACGAGTCCTTCCGGAAGGCGACGCGGCTCGACGAGACGCGGCTCGCCGAGCACGATCTCGTGCGCGAGCCGCTGCCGGCGGACGCCTTCGACGTCTACAGCGGCTTCCTCGTGGGCGGCAGCCCGTTCAACACGACCGATCCCGAGTCGACCAAGACCGACCCGCAGCGCCGGCTCGAGGCCGACCTCGCGAGGATCGCCGAGCGCTCTGCGGCGGCCGAGACCGCCGCGCTCTTCACGTGCTACGGGATCGGCGTCGTGACCCGGACCCTGGGCGGCGAGGTGAGCCGGGCGTTCCCGGAGGACACCGGGCCGACCGCCGTGAGCCTCACCGAGGGGGGCCGCGCCGACCCCGTCTTCGGCGAGCTCGCGACGCGCTTCACGGCGCTGACGGCGCACAAGGAGGGGTCGGCGCAGCCGCCGCCCGGCGGGGTGCTGCTCGCGACGAACGATGCGTGCCCCGTCCAGGCGTATCGCATCGGCGACCGCCTGTACGCGACGCAGTTCCATCCGGAACCCACGACCAAGGCCTTCACCGAGCGCATGGCGGTCTACCGCGACGACGGCTACTTCGCGGCGCACGATTACGAGCGCATCGCGGGCGAGGTGCTCGCCGCCTCCGTCACCGAGCCCGTGCGCCTGCTGCGGGCCTTCGCGCGGAGGTTCGGGCCAGCCGACTGATCCGGCGCCGCCCCGTCACGGCCGGAACCATCGGCCGCCGCGCGCGGCGCGCCGTGCCAGCATGACGATCGGAACGGCGAGGACGATGACGGCCACCACGATCGCCGCGATCCCGATCGGGACGCTGGACGGATCCCACGTCAACCGGCCGACCGAGAGCCACACGAGGCCCCAGGCGATCGCGAGGCCCGGGGCGAACCGTCCGCCGCTGGCGAGCGGGAGCGCGACGCCGATCGCGGCGACGACGGCCAGAACCCCGATGCCCCACGCCGCGGGGGCGGCGACGTCGATTCCGGATGCTGTCAGCCATGCGGCAGTGTTCGCGACGCTCGCGAGCGTGACCCAGCCGAGGTGCAGGCCCGTCGCGCCGTCGATGAGGATCCGGTCGACGATGCGGTCGGCGCGCACGACCGTCGTGCGCTGGAACGTGGCCCCGAGCGCCGCGGCGAGCAGGAAGATGACGGCGACCGTCACGGGCAGCGTCGCGAACTGGGCCGCGACGAGCCACAGGCCGTTGAGCACGGCCGTGAGCGCGACCCACCAGCCGATCCCCCGCTGCCGCCGGTCGCCGCGCTGCGCGGGCAGCGCCTGCCACACGGTGTAGACGATGAGGAGGAGGTAGATCGCGCTCCAGATCGAGAACGCCGGGCGCGCGGGCGCGAGGTACGACCCGTCGCTGTCCAGGGCGCCGCCCTGCAGCTCCTGAACCGAGGTGCCGCCGAAGGCCCCCGTGCCGACGGCGGCCGCGACGAACATGAAGCACGTCGCGCAGATGACGGCGATCTGGCGGACGAGGTCGACGGGACGGGATGCCGTGTCGAGGCGAGACGAAGCGGCTGCAGCGGTCATGCGCCCGACGATACGAAGCCGCGCGATGCTGCGCGTGGGCTTGACAGCCCGGGGATCAGCCGTCAGGTCGCTCCGGGTTCCGGATGCTCGAGCAGCGCGATGCGCTCGGAGAGATATCCCTCGAGCGGGACCCACCCGCCCACGGCGCTCCAGCGCACGCTCGGCACGCCGTCCATGACGGAGAGCGGGCCGGATGCTGTCCCCTCCGCGACCGCGTCGAGGTCGATGGGCTGCCAGCCGACGTGCACCGTCTCGCCTTCGCCGAATCCCCCGCGCCGCGCGGCGGCGGCGAGCGCGGCTCGCTCGCGCTGCGACTCGGCGGCGTACCCACGGCGGACTTCGGCCCGTGCCCGGACGATCTGCCCCGTCGCAAGGACCGCGCCGTCTGTCAGGAGGAGGACGCCCAGGTGCCACGCCGATCCGCGTCGCACGATCCGCGGTGGACGCGCGATGCCGAGCACCCGCCGGGGAACCACGAGCTCGCCCAGCCCCTCCCGCGAGACCGAGCCCAGGCGATCTCGCGCGTCGTCGAGGAGTGCCCGGATGCTCACGCGAGGTCGTCCTCGAGCGGAGCCGAAGCCTTCACGGGCTCACGCCGGAGGAGCGTGCCGATGAGCGGGAAGAGCAGGACGGACAGCATCCCGGCTCCGACGAGTGCCGAAGCCATGCCGCTCGGGATGATGCCCTCGTCGACGCCGATCGCCGTGACCGCGACGATGATCGGGAGCCCCGTCGCGCCGAAGAAGGCGACGGCGATGCGATCACGGCGGTTCGCGTCGGCGGGCGCCGCGAGCATCGACGGCAGCCCGCGGATGACGAGCAGCAGCACCAGGAGGAGCGGGAGGGACAGCAGCAGCACGGGGTCCTCCAGGAGCGCCTGGAGGTCGAACGTGATGCCGGTGTAGATGAAGAACACGGGTACGAGGAAGCCGAACGCGACGGCCTCGACCTTGCTGTCGACGGCCTCCCGGTCGGCGTGATCGGCGTCGCGCATGATGAGGCGCCACACGACGCCGGCGGCGAACGCGCCGAGGAGCATGTCGAGGTCGAGCACGATGCTGACGGCGACGAGCACCGCGAGCGCGAAGAACACGACCCGGATCGCGAACTGGCCCGACGTGTGCAGCGACACGTTGACGGCGCGATGGAGCGCCCCCTGCGGGACGCGGAAGGCCCACCAGATCGCGAGTCCCACGACGGCGACGAAGAGGATGAGGACGAGGGTGGCGACACCGGGCTCGCGGCCGCCGAGGAAGAGCGAGATCGCGATGAGCGGGCCGAACTCGCCGACGGCGCCGATGGCCGAGACCGACTGGCCGAAGGGCGTGCGCAGCTCGCCCTCGTCGCGCAGGATCGGCAGGAGTGTGCCGAGCGCCGTCGAGCACAGCGCGACGCCGATCACGACGGCGGCCTCCCCAGGGGCCAGGAGCCAGCCCGCGAGGATGCCTGCCGTGATGCTGATGAACCAGCCGCCGACGGCCCGCCGGCCCGTGCGCCCCTGGAAGGCGCCGAACTCGATCTCGGATCCCGCGACGAAGAACAGCATCGCGAGCCCGAACTGCGACAGGACGTCCACGAACGCCGATTCCTGCGCCCAGCCGAGCACCGACGGGCCGACGATGATGCCCAGCACGAGCTCGAACACGACGATCGGAACGCGCACCCAGCGGCCGACGGCGCGCGCGACGATGGGGGCGACGACGGCCAGCACGAAGATCAGCAGGACCGTGACGTTCTGGTCGTTCACGGGATCAGGCTAGCGAGGCCGCACGCGGGTCGCGCCCGACGCGTCCGCCGTGCGCAGGCGTTTCGTCTCGCTCCGCTCGCTCAACGACCGAAACGACCGGTCGTCGAGCGAGGGAGGGCAGCGACCGGAAACCACCGGTCGTTGAGCGAGGGAGCGCAGCGACCGAGACGAAACGCCCGAGCTGACGCGCACCGTCGGTGGCCGCGCCGGGTGCCGGTGTTTCGTCCTGCGGAGACGGGTCCCGAGCGAGAGCGGCGTGTCGAAGGGTCGCTCAGCGATCGGGGACGGCCGCGCGGGCGCCTTCCGCCTTCTTCTGCGCGGCACGGGCGACGGATGCCGCCTCCCCGCGCTCCTCGTCGAGCCGATCGACCTCGGAGTCGGCGTGAGCGGCATCGGCCTCGATGCGCTCGACCTCCGCGCGCAGCTCGTCGAGTCGCTCCCGCAGGTGGTCGGCGCGCTCGCGCGCCTTGGACAGGCGCGCGTCGGCGCGCGCGAGCTCGTGCTCGGCCTCCGATGCGGCGCGCTCCGCCTCGCGCGCGGCTCGCTCGGCCTCCTTGCGGGCACGGCGCTCGGCGAGGTCGTCCCGCGTCGGGGGCGGCGGAAGGGCCGCACCGTCGGCCGGGCTGCCTCCGACGGCGTCCGAGACGTCGACGGCGTCGAAGCCCGTCGCCTCGAGCGGCCGGACGAGTCGGCCCGTCATGACGGCGGCGGCGGCAGCAGCATCCATCACCGCCGCGTTGATCGTCTTCTCGACGTCTTCGCGCGTCGCGGCGCTGACCGTGACGCCGCGCTCCCCCGCGAGGGCGACCGCCTGCTTCGACAGGGCGGCCACGAGGCCGCGGCGCTGGCGGCTCAGCCGCGACAGCTCGGCGGCGTCGAGGTCGTCCTGCGCCTCGCGCAGCTGCGCCGCGAGCTCGAGCGCATCGCCGAGCTGCCCCTCGCGCGCGAGCAGGCTCACGGCCCACGCGGCGACGCCGGGCTTCGGCAGCCGCTTGATCAGCGCGGCGAGCTGTCGATCGACCATCCCCGCCCTGGCGTTGCGCGCCGCCGTGAACTGCGCGGGGGGCAGGGCGTACAGCTCGACCGCGATCGCGTCGAGGTCGTCGGGGGACGGCGGGTTCGGCATCGGAGTTCATTCTGCCGTCCACCCTGCGGACGGGCGAGAGGCGGCCGGTCACGCCGGCCGGCCGCCTCTCGATGCTGGGTCAGACCGTGACGGGCTCGGGCTCGGGCTTGCGCTCCGGCTCGCGCTCCAGCTGCTGCGGAGCAGGCGCGAGCTCGGCAGCGTTGCGCCGGTGTCCGATGAGGGCCAGGAGGACGCCGCCTACGATCCACGCCGCGAGGATGAGCCACTGCGCCGTCGTGGAGGCGTCGGGGAAGTAGCTCGTCGAGCGCAGGAGATTCGCCGAGGCTCCGGGCACGAACCACTGGCCCACGGCACCCCACGGCTCGGGCAGGAACTGCACGGGGATCGCGGCGGCCGAGATCGGGTTGGCGATGAGCATGGTGACGACGGCGGCGATGCCGATTCCGGGAGGGCCGATGAGGGCGGCCATGCCGATGATGAACGCGCCGGTCGCCGTGACACTGGTCGCCACGACCGCGGCGTTGAGCAGCCAGTCGCCCGCGAGGATGCCGAACCAGGTCTGCATGACCAGGACGATGAGCGCGCCGGCGACGACGCCGAAGACGAGGAGGCCGACGAGGCGGCGGACGACGCCCTGCACGAGGAGGGTCAGCAGGATGCCGGCGAGCATGCCGCCGAGCACGAGCGGGAAGAGCGACGCGCCGATGCCCGAACCCGTCGGGTCGCCGTCGGCGAGGGGCACGACATCCGTCACCGTCACGGTCGGGATCTCTGGGATGCCGCCGGCAGCGCCGTCGGGAAGCTGAGGCGCCTGCCCCGCCTGCAGCGCACCGACGATCGCCGTCAGCTGAGCAGTCAGCGCCTTCTGCGCCGTGTCGTCGATCCTGCTCTGGAGCTGCGTCGCGATCCCGCGCAGGGCCTGGGCCGCGGCGGGGCTCGCAGCACTCGCGAGGAGCACCTCGGGCTGGTCGCCCAGCAGGATCGCGCCGTACAGCTCGCGCTGCTCGATGCGCTGGACCGCGTCCTCGCGGGAGTCGACGGACTCCAGTGCGAGGGGCGACGGGTCCTGCTCGGCGAGGACCTCCTCGATCGCCGAGACGGCCTCGTCGGGTCCGCTGATGCCGACGGGGAGGTTCTGGGCCTCAGCGGTGGCCGTGGGCCATACGAACGCCATCACGACGAGCGCGACGACGAGCGCGCCGACGACTCCGAAGAGCGCGGCGAATCCCCACTTGGTGGGGCGAGGGGTGGCCTCTGGGGTGTGGGCCATGATGTCCTCCGTAAAAGAGAATGGGTATTCTGTTTGGAAGATAGCAGAACGGCTATTCTTTTTCCATGCCCAAGGTCACGGAGGCGTATCGCGAGGCCCGGCGCGACGAGATCGCGCAGGCCGCGATCCGCTGCCTCGAGCGCAACGGCGTGCGCGACACGTCGATCGCCGACATCGTCGCGGAGTCCGGCCTGTCGACGGGCGCGATCTACTCGCACTTCACGAACAAGGCCGAGCTCGCGCGCTACATCGTGGGCAGGTTCCTCGTCGTGGAGATCGACGAGCTGGAGTCCCGAGGACGCGGCGGCGAGGTCATCCCGCCCCGTGACATCCTGCAGAGCCTGCTCCGGGTCTTCAGCACGGCCGGGCTGTCGCCGGGGCTCGTCCTGCAGTTCTGGGGCGAGGCCATGGTCGACCCCGACATCCGCGGCGAGATGACCCGGACCGTCGGCAGCCTGTTCAGCGGACTCGCCACGGCCGCGCTGCCGTGGGCGCGCACGCGGGCGTCATCCGATGAGGCCGCCCGCGCGCTCGCCGGCGGGACCGCCCGCACGGTCGCGGCGCTGGCGCAGGGCTACATCGCGAACACGGCGATTCTCGGGCCGCGTGACCCGGCGGAGTACGTCGAGTCCGCGGCATCCGTCCTCTCGGCCTGATCTCGGGCGGGTGAGGACCGCGGATCAGACGGCGACGACGCGGCCCGGCCTGGGGCCGTGGAGCTCGCGGTGCAGCCGCTCCATGCGCTGGTCGAGCTCGGCGGCCGACACGGCGGCGTCCTTCAGCTCGGCCAGCAGTCGGTCGGGCACCTGACTGTCGTACTTGTAGTAGATCTTGTGCTCGAGGCTCGCCCAGAAATCCATCGCAATCGTGCGGAACTGGACCTCGACGGGCACCTCGACGCGGCCCGTCGAGAGGAAGACGGGCACCTCGACGATCGCGTGCAGGCTCTGGTAGCCGTTGGGCTTGGGCTCGGCGATGTAGTCCTTGACGCGGCGCACCGTGATGTCGTCCTGCCGGGAGAGCAGGTCGAAGAGCCGGTAGACGTCCGACACGAAGCTGCACGTGACGCGCACGCCGGCGATGTCGGTGATGGTCGCGCGGATCGACTCGAAGTCGGGCTCGATGCCCTTGCGCGCGACCTTCTCGACGAGGCTGTCGGGCGACTTGACCCGGCTCGAGACGTGCTCGATGGGGTTGTAGGAGTGGGTGTGCTCGAACTCCTCGCGGAGGATGCCGAGCTTCGTCTCGATCTCCTGCATGCCGAAGCGGTACTCACGGAGGAACCGCTCGGTCTCGTCGCGGAGTGCCCGCAGCTGCGAGGGGGAGATGGTGAGTGACGCGTCTTCCGCGGGTATCGCCATGGGTTCCAACCTACGGATGCTGTCTACGCGACTCCTGTGAAACGCCTCAGCCTCCCCGGCTCCCCCACGGCCCTCGACCCTCGTGCCCATGCCGTTCTCGCGAGAGGGCAGAAGCGTGCGGTCCCGACGGCGTGTCGCGCACATTCGTGCCCTCTCGCGACGAGAGGTCGAGGCGTTCAGGCGGCGGCGACGCGGGCCGCCTGGCGCGCTGCGCCGAGGGCGACGTACTCGCCGGGAGCGGGAACCTCGACGGGGATGCCGAGCACCTGCGGCGCGATGACGCGGACCGCCTCGGACTGGGCTCCCCCGCCGACGAGGAGGCCGCGCTCGAGCGGGACGCCCAGGCCGCGCAGGGCTTCCAGGCCCGCACCCAGGCCCGACAGCATCCCCTCGACCGCCGCGCGCGCGAGGTTCTCGCGCGTGGTCGAGGCGAGCGTCAGACCGGTGAGCGACGCCGTCGCATCGGGGAGGTTCGGGGTGCGCTCGCCCTCGAAGTACGGCACGAGCGTGAGCCCCCCGGCGCCGGGCTCGGCGGCGAGCGCGAGCCGGCTGAGCTCGGCGTGGTCGACGCCCAGGAGCCGCCCGATCGCGTCGAGCACGCGCGCCGCGTTGAGGGTCGCGACCAGCGGCAGGAAGCGCCCGTCGGCGTCGGCGAAGCCCGCGACGGTGCCGGTCGGGTCGATCGTGCGCTGCTCGCTCACGGCGAAGACCGTGCCGCTCGTGCCGATCGAGACGACGACGTCGCCCGGGCCGGCGCCGAGGCCGAGGCCCGCACCGGCGTTGTCGCCCGCGCCGGGGCCGACACGGCGTCCCGCGTCGTCCTCGACCCATTCGAGCGGCCCGAGCACGCGCGGCAGCACCGCGTCGTGTCCGAGCGCCGCGACGAGGAGGTCGCGGTCGTAGCCGTCGGTCCCCGATCCCGTCGACTCGGGGTTCCAGTAGCCGGTGCCCGAGGCATCCGATCGGTCCGTCACGAGCTCCTCGAGCACGGGGCCGCGCGTGGACTCGCCCTCGGGCCCGAAGCCGCGCAGGCGCCACGTCAGCCAGTCGTGCGGGAGTGCGACGGCCGCGACGCGCGCCGCGTTCTCGGGCTCGTGGTCACGCAGCCAGCGGAGCTTCGTGATCGTGAACGACGCGACCGGTACGAGCCCTGTGCGCCGGGCGAGCTCCTCGGCGCCGAACTCGGCGATGAGGTCCGCCGCTGCTCCCGCTGAGCGCGTGTCGTTCCAGAGGAGGGCGGGACGGATGACGCGTCCCTCCGCGTCGAGCACGACCATGCCGTGCTGCTGCCCTCCGATGGCCCAGGCCTCGATGTCGGCGAGGCCGCCGGCATCGGCGATCGCGCTCTGCAGCCCCGACCACCAAGCGGCCGGATCGACCTCGGTTCCGTCCGGGTGCGAGGCTCGCCCGTGCCTGACGACGGCGCCGGTCTCGGCATCCGTCACGACGACCTTGCACGACTGAGTCGACGAGTCGACTCCCACGACGAGCGTCATCGCCCGCTCCTTTCCTTCTTGCTCGGATTCATCCGCGAACCCACCCGTTTCGCGCGAGCCCACCCGATGCGGCGAGCGCAAGCGGGTGGGTTCGCGGCGAACGGGTGGGTTCGCGGAAGGACGGATGCTGTCAGCGGGCGCCGAGCAGGTGCTCGGTCGCGAGCTGCTGCAGCTTGACGAAGCCGAAGCCCTTGCCGCCGAGGTAGGCCGAGGCGTCGAAGTCCTCGTAGGAGGAGCGGTCGGCGACGAAAGCGTCGTAGGTCTCGCCCTCGCCGAACGTGGGCTCCGAGAGCTCCGTCACGCGGGCGGCCTCGAGCGCAGCCTGCACCTCGGGGTCGGCGCGGAAGGCCGCGGCGCGCTCCTTGAGGAGGAGGTACGTCTGGATGTTGGCGCGAGCGGAGTCCCACACGCCGTCCTCGTCCTCGGTGCGCGACGGCTTGTAGTCGAAGTGACGCGGGCCCTCGTACGCGGGGCCGCCGTTGAGGCCGCCGTTCTCGAGCAGGTCGACGAGCGCGAACGCGTTGTGCAGGTCGCCGTGGCCGAACACGAGGTCCTGGTCGTACTTGATGCCGCGCTGGCCGTTGAGGTCGATGTGGAAGAGCTTGCCGTGGTACAGCGCCTGGGCGATGCCGGCGGCGAAGTTCAGGCCCGCCATCTGCTCGTGGCCGACCTCGGGGTTGAGGCCCACGAGCTCGGGGCGCTCGAGCGACTCGATGAAGGCGAGCGCGTGGCCGACCGTCGGGAGCAGGATGTCGCCGCGGGGCTCGTTGGGCTTGGGTTCGATCGCGAACTTGAGGTTGTAGCCCTTCTCGACGACGTAGTCGCCGAGGAAGTTGACGGCCTCGCGGTAGCGCTCGAGCGCGGCGCGGATGTCCTTGGCCGAGTCGTACTCGGCGCCCTCGCGGCCGCCCCACATGACGAACGTCTCGGCGCCGAGCTCGGCGCCGAGGTCGATCTGGCGCAGCACCTTGCGGATCGCGAAGCGGCGCACGGCGCGGTCGTTCGACGTGAAGCCGCCGTCCTTGAAGACGGGAGCCGAGAAGAGGTTCGTCGTGACCATGGGGATCTTGAGGCCCGTGGCCTCGAGCGCGCCCTTCAGTCGGTCGATCTGGCTCTGACGGTCGGCGTCGGAGGAGCCGAAGGCGAACAGGTCGTCATCGTGGAACGTCATGCCGTACGCGCCGACCTCGGCGAGCTTCTCGACGACGTGCACGACGTCCATCGACGGACGGGTCGGGCCGCCGAAGGGGTCCGCGCCGTTGTAGTTGACAGTCCAGAGGCCGAACGTGAACTTGTCGGCGGGCGTGGGGGTGGGCATGGCGCTCCTTTGCGAACGACCGGGGTGAATTGTTGTCGAAGACAACGTATCTCACAAAGGATGCCGCGTCCAGTCCTCGGCGGGACCTTTCCCACGCCCGCCGATCGGGTTCAGCCGAGGGCGCGGGATGCCTCGGCGTCGTGCTGCGTAGCGCCCTGCCCGACAGCATCCAGCGCCGCGAGATGGCCGAAGACGACCGCGGGTCCGATCGTCGAGCCCGGCCCCGGATACGTGCGCCCCATGACCGACGCGCTCGTGTTGCCGATCGCGTACAGGCCGGGGATGACGGCGCCGCCGTCGGTCAGCACGCGGGCGTGTTCGTCGGTCAGGAGCCCGCCCTTCGTCCCGAGGTCACCGGGCACGAGCTGGACGGCCGTGAACGGCCCTTTCTCGATCGCGCCGAGGTTCGGGTTGGGCTTGACACGCGGGTCGCCGTAGTACCGGTCGTAGGCGGTGCGGCCGCGGCCGAAGTCCTCGTCGACGCCGGCGCGGGCGAAGCCGTTGAACCGCTCGATCGTCGCCGCGAAGGTCGCGGCATCCACCCCCATCCTGCGGCCCAGCTCGTCGAGCGTGTCGGCCTTCACCGCGATGCCCTCCTCGTACATGGCCTTACCGCCCATGAGGAGTCCCGAGAACATGTACCGCTGCCGGTGGCGGCGATCCACGACGAGCCACGAGTGGTTGGCGGGCACCGTCTTGTCGCGCTCGAGCAGGTCGTGGCCGAAGTCGATGTAGCTCTCGGACTCGTTGAGGTAGCGGGCGCCGGACTGGTCGACGACGATGCTGAACGGGTCGCTGCGCTCGTTGAGGACGAACAGCGCCTGCTTGCCCGGGATCGGGACGGAGGCTCCCCACCACGCGTCGTCCATGTACTCGAGCGCTCCGCCCGCGCGCACGCCCGCGTCGATCGCCGTGCCGAAGTCTCCCTCGGCCGCCGAGCTGTAGCCGGGGATCCCGTGATGCTTCTCGCGCCACTCGGTGTGGTGCGCGAAGCCGCCGGCTCCGAGGATCACGCCCCGCCGCGCTCGGATGCGCAGTTCGCCGCCAGGCGTCGATACGACGGCTCCGACGACCCGGCCGTCCGCGTCCTGGACGAGGTCGGTCAGCGGCGACGAGAGCAGGATCTCGGTCCCCTGGCGCTTCACGATGTCACCCAGGCTCAGCATGAGCGCCCCGCCCATGCCGTAGAGCTTCCGGCCCGTCACGAGCCCACCGAGCGTGCGGAGCACGAACCGCGCCCCCATGACGAATCCCGACACAGTCGACCAGGCGCGAGAGAGCAGGTAGACGTCGCCGTTGCGCAGCGGGACCGGGATCGCGTCGCCCATGCGCGACGTCTTCTGCCAGTCGCCGAGCCGGCGCGCGTTGAACGGCTTGACCTCGATCGACCGGCCGATCTTGCCGCCGGGGCGATCCGGGTAGTAGTCCGGGTACTTCTTCGCGGCGACCCAGCGCACGCCGAGCTTCTCGAGCATCAGGAACACGCTCGGGATGCTGTCGATGTACGCCTCGCGACGGGCCACGGACGACGCGGCATCCGGATCGCCGATCGCAGCCTGCAGATACGTGAGCGCCTCCTCGCGCGAATCGGGGATGCCGAGCCGCTGCATGAGCGGGTTGTTCGGCATCCACAGACCTCCGCCGCTGCGCATCGTCGTGCCTCCCCAGCGCTCCGTGCTCTCGACGATGAGCGCCTCGAGCCCCGCGTCGGCGGCGGTGATGGCGGCGGTCAGAGCCGCGGCGCCGCTCCCCGCGATGAGGACGTCGACCTCGCGATCCCATGTTTCGGGCATATGGTTCCTCCTTGAACCGGACATCCATGTCCGGAATGGACGGTAGCACCGGACCGCGCTGTCCGGATTGGAGTTCGCCGGTTCCGATAGTTTCGTGCCCTAATCTCGAAACATGACGGACGCCCAGCGAGTGACGCTCGCCCAGATCGCAGACGAGGCAGGGGTCTCGCTCGCGACGATCTCGAAGGTGCTCAACGGGCGCACGGATGTGGCCGCCTCGACCCGCGCGCGTGTCGAGGAGCACCTCGCCCGCCACGGCTACACGCGGCGCGGAGGCAAGCAGCGCGGACAGTTCATCGAACTCGTCTTCCACGAGCTCGAGAGCAGCTGGTCGATGGAGGTCATCGAGGGCGTCGAAGAGGTCGCGCAGGCGGCCGGGCTCTCGCTCGTCCTGACGGTGAGCGGCAGCCGCCACGAGCCGGGCGCGGACTGGATGCAGGGCGTGCTGCGCCGGCGCCCTGTCGGCGTCGTCATGGTCTTCTCGGACATCGCGGCGCCCAATCGCGAGAAGCTCCAGTCGCGCGGCATCCCGTTCGCGATCGTCGACCCCGCAGGCGACCCCGCCCCCGACGTGCCCTCCGTGGGCTCGGCGAACTGGTCGGGCGGCCTCATGGCCACCCGGCACCTCATCGAGCTGGGGCACACGCGGATCGCCGCCATCACCGGCCCCGAGGACATGATGTGCTCCCTCGCCCGCGTCGACGGCTACCGGTCGGCGATGAACGCGGCCGGGCTGCCGATCGATTCCGCCTGGATCCGGTTCGGCGACTTCCACCCCACGGGCGGCGAGGCTCGCGCGCGCGAACTCCTGGCACTGGCCGAGCCGCCGACCGCGATCTTCGCCGGCAGCGATCTGCAGGCGCTCGGCGCGATCGCGGCCGCGCGCGCCGCAGGACTCTCTGTCCCCGGCGACCTGTCCGTCGTCGGGTACGACGACATCGCGCTCTCGCGCTGGATGAGCCCGCAGCTCACGACGGTGCACCAGCCGCTGCGGCGCATGGGCGAGGAGGCGGCGCGGCTCGTGCTGCGGATGGCGGAGGGCCGCCAGCCCGACACGCTGCGCATGGACCTCGCGACCCATCTCGTCGTCCGGGGCAGCACCGCGCCGCTCGGCGACTGACCACGACCTCGAGAGGCCGCGGCTCCACCCTGGCGCTGCCTCGACGGGGGGAACAGAACAGAGCGAGAGAGGACGGATGCCGGCGAATCCGCCTCCCTGCGCCTGTTCCCCTCCGCTGGCTGGGAGGCGACCGGAGTCACGGTGGCCCGAAGGCCCCGGCCGCGCCGGGGGGAGGCGCGGCCGGGTGATTCAGGGAGCGACCGGCACAGCCGCCGGCTCGACGCTCACCGCGGCGTGCAGCCGGCGCGTGTGGTCGACGACGCGGACACCGCCGGTGAGCCGCACGGTGTGCGAGAACACGAGATCGGTCGAGGACCGTGCGAGCGAGAGCACGATGTCGCCCGGTTCGACGATGCGCGCGCCGTCACGTCCGGTGAAGGCGGCGAGGTCGGCGGGGACGGTGAAGACGACGTCCGCCGCATCCCCCGCCGCGAGCTCGATGCGCGCGTAGCCGACGAGTCGCTGGACGGGCCGGACGACCGTCGCGACGGGGTCGTGGAGGTAGAGCTGGACGACCTCGACGCCGGCGCGATCGCCCGTGTTGCGCACTCGGACGCGGACGCGCGTTTCACCGTCGACCGAGACCGACGACTCGTCGCCGGCGAACCCGTGCCACTCGAAGCTCGCGTAGCCCAGTCCATGCCCGAACGGGAATGCACTCGTCGGGTCGATGTTGGACACGTCGTTCTGCCGCGCGAGCGGTGCCGCGAGATACGTCGTCGGCTGCGACCCGGGCGTCGCCGGGATGCTGATCGGCAGCCGCCCGCTCGGGTTCACACGGCCGCTCAGGACGCCCGCGACGGCGGGTCCGCCCTCCTCGCCCGCGAAGAACGCCTCGAGGATCGCCGACGATTCCGAGACGGCCCGGCCCAGTGCGTAGGGGCGGCCCGCCAGCAGCACGACGACCGACGGCGTCCCCGTGCCGAGCACGGCATCGACGAGCTGCTGCTGCGCACCGGGAAGGTCGAGCGACTCGGCGTCGCAGCCCTCGCCGCTCGTGCCGCGACCGAAGAGGCCCGCGCGGTCGCCGAGCGCCAGCACGACGAGGTCGGCGGCGCCGGCCGCTGCGACAGCATCCGCGATCCCCTCGGTCTCGCCACCGTCGACGGTCGTCCCGAGGACGTGCGCGATCGATGCCGACGGGTACTCGGCTCGGAGCGCCTCGAGGAGGGTCGGGATGCGGATCCCGAGCTCGACACCGGGATGCTGCGACACGACGTGCGTCGGGAACGAGTAGCAGCCGAGCATCGCGTACGGATCGTCGGCGTTGGGGCCGATGACGGCGATCGAGGCGGGCGCCGCGACCGGCAGCGTCCCGTCGTTGCGGACGAGGACGATCGCCTCCTCCGCGATGCGCGCCGCGAGCCGCCGGTTGTCCTCGGGGTCGAGGTCCACCGTCCCGCGCAGGGCCTCCGGGTCGGACAGATCGGCTCCCGCCAGGGCGTCGGGCACGGGGGACCACGCGGGGTCCAGCAGTCCGAGCTCGTCCTTCTGCCGCAGCACGCGGCGCAGCGCCGTGTCGATGAGCCCGGGGTCCACGACCCCCTCGGCGACCGCGCGGCGGAGCGGTTCGCCGAAGGTCTTGACGGTGGGCAGCTCGACGTCGATGCCCGCCTCGAGGGCCTGTGCCGCGGCATCCGCCCACGACTCGGCCGTGCCGTGCAGCAGCTTGAGGAACGCGACGGCGAAGTAATCGGCCACGACGGTGCCGTCGAAGCCCCACTCCTCGCGCAGGAGGCCGGTCAGCAGGGACCGGTCAGCGGCGGAGGGGATGCCGTCGAGGTCGGTGTACGAGTTCATGACGCTGCGCACACCGCCCTCGCGGACAGCCATCTCGAACGGGGGCAGGAGCACGTCGTTCAGCTCGCGCGCGCCGATAGAGACGGGCGCGAGGTTGCGGCCCGCCTTCGACGACGAGTAGCCGACGAAGTGCTTGAGCGTGGCGACGATGCCCGACGACTCGAGTCCGCGCACATAGGCGGTGCCGACGGTTGCGACGAGGTAGGGGTCCTCCCCGATCGTCTCCTCGACCCGGCCCCAGCGCGCGTCGCGCACGACGTCGAGGACCGGTGCGAGGCCCTGATGCACGCCGACCGACCGCATGTCGCCGCCGATCCGGGCCGCCATCCGCTCGATGAGCGCGGGGTCGAACGTCGCGCCCCAGGAGAGCGGCACGGGGTACGCCGTCGCCCCCCACGCCGCGAAGCCCGCGAGGCACTCCTCGTGCGCGACGGCGGGGATGCCGAACCGCGAGGCGCTGCGGATCCGCTCCTGGGTGCGGGCGAGGGATGCCGCGCCCATCGCGGCGTCGATCGGCTTCGTGCCGAACGGCCGCGTGAGCTGGCCCAGGCCCTGCGGCACGAGGGCGTCGAGGTCGACGGCGTCGTCGAGATCGTGCTGGTGCGGGGCGACGTCGCCGCCCTCGTCCGATGCGCCGACCCAGACTCCGTAGAGCTGCGCGATCTTCTCCTCGAGCGTCATCGATGCGATGAGCTCGTCCACGCGGGCGCTCATCCCTTCACCGCCCCCGTGAGGCCGCCGACGATCTGCTTCTCCATCGCGAGGAAGAAGACGAGCGCCGGGATCATCGCGAGCGACGTGTAGGCGAGCACCGCGCCGGTGTCCTGCGAGTACTGCGTCGAGAACTGCGTGACTCCGAGCGGCAGGGGCCAGAACTCCTGCGGCAGCGAGCCCGTAGAGATGACCAGGAGGGGCAGCAGGAAGCCGTTCCAGCTTCCGACGAACGCCAGGATGCCGACCGTCACGAGGCCGGGCTTCGAGAGGGGCAGCATGATGCGCCAGAACACCTGGAGCCGCGACGCGCCGTCGATGACGGCCGCCTCCTCGAGCTCCTCCGGGATCGCCCGGAGGAAGGGGACGAGGATGATGATGGTCGTCGGCAGAGCGAACGCGATGCCCGGGATGATGACCCCGAGGTACGTGCCGTGCAGGCCGAGCGTGCGCAGCATGAGCGTGAGCGGGAGCGCCGCGACCGTGAGCGGGAACATGAGGCCCGCGGCGAAGAGCGTGTACAGCCCCTGCCGGCCGCGGAAGTCGTAGCGGGCGATGACGTAGGCCGCCATGACGCCCGCGATGACGACGCCCGCGGTGGTCGCGACCGCGAGGATGACGCTCGCCAGGACGTTGCCCCAGAAGCGCGGTGAGCCCAGGACCGTCGCCCAGTTCTGGAACGTCCAGGGGTCGGGCCACCCGGCCGGGTTGGCGTTGAGGTCGGCCGTCGTGCGGAAGCCGCCGATGAAGACGTAGAGCACGGGGCCGATGGCGACGGCGACGACGACGAGCGCGATGAGGTAGACGAACGGCTGGCCCCAGTCGAACCCGCGACCGGCGTGGGCGGCAGGGCGCGGCTCGTCGGTGCGAGCCGTGACGATTGCAGTCGTGGCGGACATCAGCGGACTCCCCGGGTGACGGCGCCTGCGAGGTCGCGACGCAGTGCGAAGCGCTGGTAGATCAAGGCGATGACGAGCGAGATGACGAACAGGATGACGGCGATCGCGCTGCCGTAGCCGGGCTGACCGGCGAACTGACCCTGCTGGACCATATAGGTCGCCATGGTCTCGGTGGCGATGCGCCGCACGGCCGGCGAGACGGTGACCCAGATCATGTCGAACACCTGCAGCGATCCGATGATCGACAGGAACGCCCAGATGCGGATCGTGGGTGCGAGGAGCGGGATCGTGATGTGGCGCTGGACCTGCCACCACGTCGCGCCGTCGATCTGCGCCGCCTCGGTGAGCTCGTCGGGGATCCCCTGCAGGCCCGCCAGCATGAGGAGGATCGCGAAGCCGATGTACTTCCAGGTCAGGATGAAGAAGACCGTCCACAGGGCGATCTCGGGGTCGGCGAGCCAGTTCCGCGTGAAGGCGCCCAGGCCGACAGCTTCGAGCATCGCGTTGACGCCGCCCGTCGGCTGGAGCAGGAGCTTCCAGGAGAGACCCGCGATGACCTCGGCGAGGACGTACGGGACGAAGATGAGCAGGCGGAAGAGCCCGCGACCCTTCAATGCGCGGTTCAGCAGCAGGGCGACGCCGATGGCGATCGGACCCTGGATGAGCAGCGACATGACGAGGATGAAGAAGTTGTTCCCGATCGCTCGGAGGAACTCGGGCGTCGTGAACGCCCGGATGTAGTTGTCGAATCCGACGAAGTGGTCGGAGTCGAGCTGATCCCACCGGAACGCCGGGGGCAGGTTGTAGAAGCTGTAGACCGCGGCCAGGATCACCGGGAGGATCACGAAGCCGAGGAAGAGGACGAGGGCGGGCGTGACGAAGATCGTGATCTCCGCCCACTTCCGGCTCCTCGCCGACCCGCGGGCCGGACGGGGCTGTCTGGGGCCCGGGCCCGCGGTGACCGCGGGCCCGGGCGTCGTGAGTGTCGACATCGCTGCTTTCTGATCGGGCTCCGCTTACAGCGTCGCCGCGGCGTCCTGCATCTTCGTGACGATGTCCTCGGGCGTGCCGGCTCCGGCGAAGAGGTTGACGATGCCCTCGTTCATGGCGTTGCCGACCGTCGTGCCGTACTCGGTGTCGAGCCAGAGCTGGACGAAGGATGCCGCGGACAGGCCGTCGGCGACCATCTTGAGGTTCGGGTCCTCGAGCGACGCCTGCGCGGCGGCGACCGTCGGGATACCCGAGCCGCTCTCTGCGAAGAGCTTCTGGACGTCCTCGCTCATGATGTACGCGAGCAGCTCTGCGCACTCCGGCGGAGCCTCCGCCGAGCAGCCGAAGCCGTCGCCGCCGCCGAGTGCGGCGTTGGGGTCGCCCGCCGAGCCCTCGATGGCCGGGAAGGGGAACCAGCCGAGGAACTCGGGAACCTGCTGGTCGGGGGTGAGGCCGCCGATCGTGCCGGCATTCCAGTGGCCCATGAGCTCCATCGCAGCCTGGCCGTTCGCGACGAGACCTGCGGAGCTGCCCGCGCCCGTCTGAGCGGGGGTGCCGAGGAAGCCCTCCTGGAACGGGTTGATGCCGATGAACTCCTCGAGCTGCTCACCCGCGTCGACGAAGCAGGGGTCGCTGAAGTCGAAGTCCGCGGCCGCGGCGCTGAGGGTCTCAGGCGAGCAGGAGTGCAGCGCGAACTGGTACCACCAGTGCGCGGCGGGCCAGCCGTCGCCCGCGCCGACGGCGATGGGCGTGATGCCCGCGTCCTTCAGCGCGCCGACAGCATCCTTCAGCTCGTCGAGCGTCGTGGGCGCCTCGGTGATGCCGGCCTGCTCGAAGAGGTCCTTGTTGTACCAGAAGCCCTCGATGCCGAACGTGAAGGGCACCGCGTACGTCGCGCCGTCCACCTGCCACGGGTTCACCGTCGCGCCGACGCTGGAGATCGTGTCAGGGATCGCGTCGTCGAGCGCCATGAGGTAGCCGTTGGCGACCTGGTCGCGGATCTCGCCGCCCGGCCACACCTGGAAGAGGTCCGGCGGGTCGCCTGCCGCGAGCGCGTTCGGGATGAGGGTGCGCTGCAGGTCCTCGTTCTGGTAGCCGGTCTGCTCGACGACGATGTTGGGATGGTCGGCCATGAAATCCTGAGCCACCTGCTCCCACACGCCGGGCAGCGGGCCCGACGTGGCGTTGTGCCACCACGTGATGGTGACCTTCTCGCCCTCTCCTGCGTCGGTGCTGTCTCCGCCTCCGCCGGCCGAGCAGCCGGCGAGCGCGCCGATGCCGAGTCCGGCGGCCGCGAGGCCTGCGAGCAGCCTCGTGCTGCGTCTGTTCATCTTCGAACCTCTCGAAAGTTTCGACACCAACGTCGAAAGTGATCTGGACGACCTCAGGATAGGCACAGGGCAATTTCGTGGTCAAGCCCAACAAATACATAGGAGATCACGATCCGATCTCGTATCGTGGGGACGTGAGCGATGTCGTCGGCACGATCGAGGGAGTCCGCCAGTGGAACCTGGCGCGGATCCTGCGGCTCGTGCATGTCGAAGGGCCGCAGTCCCGCGCGACCATCACCGAGACGACGGGCCTGAACCGCTCCACGATCGCCGATCTGGTGGGTGAACTCGTGCGCCGCGGCCTCGTCGAGGAGCACGCGCCCGACCCGTCCCGCCGCGTCGGGCGGCCCTCCCCCGTCGTCGCGCCGGCTTCCGACGTCGTCGCGATCGCCGCCAACCCCGAAGTCGACGCGCTCGAGATCGCCGCTGTCGGGCTGGATCGCAGCATCCCGGTCCGCGAGCGCATCGAGGTGAACCGCCTCCTGACTCCTGCCGAGGCCGCGGCCCTCATCGCATCGACCATCCAGGCGTGGAAGGCGGGCCCGCTCGCCGAAGCGCGACTGGTCGGAGTGGGGCTCGCCGTGCCCGGTCTCGTGCGCGCGTCGGACGGCCTCGTGCGCAACGCGCCGCATCTGCACTGGACGGACGAGCCGCTGCGCGACCTCGTGCAGGAGGCGACGGGACTGCCGGCCGTCGTCGGCAACGACGCGACCCTCGGCACGATCGCCGAGCACCTCTTCGGCGCGGCACGCGGCCTCGACCACGTCGTGTACCTCAACGGCGGCGCGAGCGGCATCGGCGGCGGGCTCATCGTGAACGGAGTGCCGCTCGCAGGTGCGGGCGGCTACGCGGGCGAGTTCGGCCAGAACCGTCCCGGCATCGCGACGGAGGCCGACCGCCGCGCACACGACGGCGTCCTCGAGGACGAGGTCAGCCGCGCGCGGCTCCTGTCGGTGGCGCGCCTGACGTCGGGCGACGACCCGGCGCTCGCCGCCGCGCTCGCCGCCTCGACCTCGCCCGAGGTGCCGGAGGAGCTCGCGCGGCAGCGCCGGATCCTCGCGACGGCGCTCTCCAACGCGGTCAACGTCCTCAACCCCTCCGCCGTCGTGCTGGGCGGCTTCCTCGCGACGATCGCCGAGCACGACCCCGAGGGGCTGCGCGAGCTCGTGTCGCGCCAGGCGATGTCGGCGAACGCGGAGGATCTCGACATCCGCTCCGCCGAGCTCGCGCAGGATCGCCTCCTCATCGGCGCGGCGGAATCGGCCTTCGGGGCCCTGCTGCGCGACCCGCTGTCGATCCCGGCCTGACACCCCTCGCCCGGGGCCCGGCGAGTAGCGTGGGCGCAACGACACGAGGGGGTTCCATGTCGACGACGACCGGCGCGGCCGCACGGACCGACGAGCAGGCGCTGCAGCAGAAGGCCCGCGGCCACCTCTGGATGCACTTCGCCCGCCAATCCGTCATGACCGAGGGGGACGGCATCCCGATCATCGTCCGCGGCGAGGGCCACCAGATCTGGGATGCCGCGGGCCGGCGCTACATCGACGGCCTGTCCGGCCTCTTCGTCGTCAACGCGGGACACGGCCGGCGGCGGCTCGCCGAGGCCGCGGCGCGGCAGGCGGAGGAGCTCGCGTTCTTCCCCATCTGGTCGTACGGCCACCCCTCCGCGATCGAGCTCGCCGAGCGGCTCGCGTCGTATGCGCCGGGCGACCTCAACCGGGTGTTCTACTCGACGGGCGGCGGCGAAGCCGTCGAGACCGCGTTCAAGCTCGCGAAGCAGTACTGGAAGCTCGTCGGCCGCCCCACGAAGCACAAGGTCATCTCGCGGGCGATCGCCTATCACGGCACCCCGCAGGGGGCGCTCGCGATCACGGGGCTGCCCGGCATGAAGGCGATGTTCGAGCCGGTCACGCCCGGCGGCTTCCGCGTGCCGAACACGAACTACTACCGGGCCGCCGACATGGGCTTCCACGGGTCGGAGGAGGAGTTCGGCGTCTGGGCGGCCGATCGCATCGAGGAGATGATCCTCTTCGAGGGCCCCGACACGGTCGCCGCCGTGTTCCTCGAGCCCGTGCAGAACTCGGGGGGATGCTTCCCTCCGCCGCCCGGCTACTTCCAGCGCGTGCGCGAGATCTGCGACCGGTACGAGGTCCTGCTCGTGAGCGACGAGGTCATCTGCGCCTTCGGACGCATCGGGGAATGGTTCGCGTGCGACGCGTACGGCTATCAGCCGGACATGATCACGTGCGCCAAGGCCATGACGAGCGGCTACTCGCCGCTGGGCGCCACGATCGTGAGCGACCGCATCCACGAGCCGTTCGCGCACGGCCAAGTGAGCTTCCCGCACGGCTACACGTTCGCGGGGCACCCCGTCTCGGCCGCCGTCGCCCTGGAGAACCTCGACATCTTCGAGGAGGAGGGGCTCAACGAGCGCGTCCGCGAGAACTCGCCGATCTTCCGGTCGACGCTCGAGCGCCTGAACGACCTGCCGATCGTCGGCGACGTGCGCGGCGACGGCTACTTCTTCGGCATCGAGCTCGTGAAGGACAAGGCCACGCGCGAGACCTTCGACGCCGACGAGTCCGAGCGGCTCCTGCGCGGCTTCCTCTCGCGGGCCCTGTTCGACGCGGGCCTGTACTGCCGCGCGGACGACCGGGGCGACCCCGTCATCCAGCTCGCTCCGCCCCTCACGACGGGGCCGGCCGAGTTCGACGAGATCGAGCAGATCCTGCGGAGCGTTCTCGCGGAGGCCTGGTCGCGGCTCTGACGCGCGTAGGCGCCCACTGGATCGCGAGAATACTCCCCGCCACGATGCCTGCGCGGCGGTTGCACGGGTTTAGGGTGAGCGCATGGGGACGATCTACTACGGCGGCTCAGCCACTCCGATCCACATCGAGGACCGCGCTCTCGCGCACCTCAAGGTCGTGATCGCGACCAAGCTGCGCCGCGGGGAGAGCTTCACCGTCTCATGGCAGCATCCCGACGATCAGCCCCGCGGGCGCAGCACCATCTGGCTCAACCCGTCGATCCCCCTGCGGTTCGTCTTCGACGAGCCCGAGGCCCCCGAGCTCAATCGCAAGTGGATCGAGGACCTCGCGAACTCCGCGAACTCCTCGGGCGGCATCATGCTCGTCGCCGAGCACTTCGACACGGATGCCCTCGAAGTCGGTGACAACGCCCCGCAGGTCGTCGACATCCACGAGGACTAACCCTCCGACTCGACGGCTTCCTCTTCGGGCTCCGCGCCGATCGTCAGGCCGTTCGGTCCGCTCGCGGACTGCATGAGCTCCTCGACCCAGAGCCGGTTGATGCGCGGCTGACGGCTGCCGAAGAAGTGGAACTGGACCGACGCGGAGGGGCTGATCCAGAAGCTGCGCCGGCCGCTGCCGTCGCCGATCTCGACGTCGAACATGAACCCTTCGGAGCGCCGCAGCTTGTTCATCACGACGATCCGAAGATGCGCGAGCGTCCGATCCTCGATCTCGACGGCATCTCCTGCGTTGCCGTAGATGAACCTCCCCATGCGGCTCCCTTCCTCGCCGCCACGCTACCGCCTGACGCGCCGCGATCAGCGCCGACGCGTCAGTCGATCTGCGTGGAAGGGCGGAACGCCCTGCGGAGGATGCCTCGCGCGCGGGCCGCGGCGTCGGCTCGGCCCTCGCGCGACGCGCGCGCGATGACGAAGGCGAGCATCTCGGTCGCCGTGAGCACGTCCTCGAGGTCGACTGACGCCGACTCCCCCACGGCGCGCCGCCGCTCGAGCAGTCGCTCGACGACGTCGCGGTAGCGCAGGCCGAGGTGCACGACGCGCGGTTCGCCGGGTTCCGCCGTCAGCAGCTCGATGAACGCGGTCGAGACGATCGCCTGGTCGGCGACGAGGTCGAGCAGGTCGTCGATCGTGTGGTCGGGCTCGTCGGCGAAGCGCTCGAGCTCGACGATGTTGTCCTCGAAGACCGCGACGGCCAGCGCCGTGCGGTCGGGGAAATGGCGGTAGAGACTCCCCTGCCCCACCCCGGCACGCTTGGCGACCTGGCTGAAGGGCGCACTGAGTCCGGCTTCGGCATAGACCTCGCGTGCGGCGGCGATGAGCGCGCGGCGATTGGAAGGCCCGGCTGCGGGACCGCGATTTGCCCGGTTCGCGGTCTCCGAGGGAGATGGCACGGGTTTACACTAATACCGGACAATGTTGTCCGGTGAAACGGAAGGACCCGAACATGACCATCACCACTTCACGTGTGCTCACTGCCGACACCTCGATCTCCGACTGGCTGGCCGATCCGGTGGGCAACGCGATCCTCACCGAGATGCTCGCTCAGGGCGGACAGACGCCCGACGTCTTCAAGCCCGTGCGCCGCCTCGCGATCAAGCGACTCGTCAAGATGAGCCGCGGCGCCTTCACGCAGGAGATGCTCGACGACCTCGTCCGCCGCGCGGCCGCAGGCGACGTTCCGGGGGACGCCCCCGCCGCCGCGGCGCCCGCCGCCGCTCCGGAGACGGATGCCGCTCCCGCCGCCCGCGAGTGGATCGAGCGCATCGACCAGGGCCGCTTCACGGGCAAGACCGTCGTCGTGACGGGCGCGGGCTCGGGCATCGGCCGGGCCACCGCCTCCCGTGTCGCCCGCGAGGGTGGACGGGTCGTCGCCGTGGACGTCAGCCAGGAGCGCCTCGACGAGTTCGTCGCCGAGCACGCGGACGCCGACATCGTGGCGCTCACCGCCGACATCACCGACGAGGCCGGAATCGCCCGCATCGTCGAGGCGGCGGGCACCACGATCGACTGCCTCGCCAACATCGCCGGGATCATGGACGACATGACGCCCGTCGGCGAGCTGTCCGACGCCGTATGGGAGCGCGTCATGCGCGTCAACGTCACGGGCACCATGAAGATGATGCGCGCCGTCGTCCCCGGGATGCTGGAGCAGGGCTTCGGCTCGATCGTCAACACGGCCTCCGAGGCGGCGCTGCGCGGCTCGGCTGCCGGCGCAGCGTACACGGCGTCGAAGCACGCCGTCGTGGGCCTGACGAAGTCGAGCGCGTTCATGTACGGCCCGAGCGGCATCCGCGTCAACGCGGTCGCCCCCGGACCCACCATCACGAACATCGAGGCCTCGTTCGCCTCGCCGCTGGGCGCCGAGCGTGTGCAGCTCGCGATGACGATCCTCCCGGATGCCGCCGAGGCCGAAGCGCTGGCAGCATCCATCACCTTCCTCCTGAGCGACGACGGCGTGAACGTCAACGGCATCACGCTCGCCAGCGACGGCGGGTGGTCGGTGGCGTAACCCGCCCCGCCCGACGACTCGGCGGCCCGCAGCGACTCGCACGCTGCGGGCCGCTGTCGGCTGCGCCGACAGCATCCGGTCGAGGTCAGAACGGCCAGATGAGCGGCACGTAGAACACGGCCACGAGGAGGAAGAAGATCGCGAGCGGGAGCCCGAGCTTCCAGTAGTCGCCGAAGCGGTAGCCCGCGGGGTCCATGACCATCAGGTTGGCGGGCGTCGCGACCGGTGTGAGGAACGCCGCCGACGCGACGACGGCGAGGGCCATGAGGAACGGCTGCACCGAGACCCCCATGGCGGCGGCGACCGACATGCCGATGGGTGCGACGATGAGGACCGTCGCGGTGTTGCTGATGAGCTGGCCGAGCACGAGCGTCAGGACGCACAGCACCCCGAGCGCGACATACGGACTCGCGTCGCCGATGAGGGAGAGCAGCCCGCCCGCCAGCAGGTCGGCCGCACCCGTCTTGATGAAGGCCGTCGACAGCGGGATCATGCCCGCGATGAGGACGATCGTCGTCCACGAGATCGATCCGTATGCCTGCGAGACCTTCACGACGCGGGTCAGGACCAGCGCGCACGCTGCCAGGAGTGCCGCGATGGCGGGCGGCACGATCCCTGTCGCGAGCAGCACGACCATGACCGCGACGATGACGATCGTGCGCTTCGCGCCCTTGCCGAGCGGCACGGAGCGGCGCAGCTGCTGGGGCGGATGGACCGCGAGCACGCCTTCGTCGTCGGCGTGGCGGGCGAGGTCGTCCCAGCGGCCCTGCATGAGGAGGGCGTCGCCGACCTGGATCGTCACGTCGCCGGTCAGATGCGCATCGCCGCGGCGCGCGGCCAGCACGACGAGATCGCCCGTCGGCGTCGACATGCCGGCGAAGACCTTCTTGCCGATGAGCGGCGAGCGGGGCGCCACGAGCACCTCGGTGACGCCGCTCGTGGGCCCCATGAGCACCGAGGTCGAGAGGTCGACCGAGTACTGCTCGCGGAGCAGCCGAGCGTGGCGCACGAGGTCGAGCGGCATGTGGGCGCCTTCGCGGAGCGGCAGCAGCGGACGCGAGCAGAACGTCAGGAAGAGGACAGTGCCGACGACGAGCGGGATGCCGACGAGCGCGAACTCGAAGTAGCCGAAGCCCGGGGCTCCGGTCGACGAGGCGAAGTCCGAGACGATGATGTTGACGGGCGTTCCGGTGAGCAGCAGCATCGAGCCCGCGCTCGCGGCGAACGCGAGCGGCATGAGCAGCTGCGACGGCGAGAGCCCCGCCCGTGCCGCCACGACGACGACGAGCGGCAGGAGTGCCGCGACGGCGCCGTTGACGCTGATGAGCGCCGAGACGACCGCGACGAGCAGGCCGATCACGAGCAGCAGCGTGCGCCGCTTCGTGCCCGCGCGGGCGATGACCTTCTGCCCCGCCCAGGCCGTGATCCCGGTCGCATCGAGCGCTTCGCTGACGACGAACAGTCCCGCGATGAAGATCACCGTCGGATCGCCGAAGCCCGCGAAGGTCTCGGTGAGCGTCAGGACTCCCGTGAAGTAGAGCGCGAGTGCGACGCCGATCGCGACGATGCCGAGCGGGATGCGATTGCTCACGAAGGCGATGACCGCAAGGACGAGGATCACGAGTGTTGCGACGACGGGGTCCACGGGGCTCAGCGTACCGAGGGGTGATGGAGTGCGGGCGGGGTGTCGGACCGGTCTCTTCGTGGTTTTGATCGATAAGGTGAGGAGACGTCATTGCACATGATCGAAGCTACGTGCTATGCTTCTCGCAGAAGTCGCGCAACGTCCCCACTTAGCGCGCAGCATCCTGAGTCGGCCCGCTCGAGACGGGTCGCACCGAGTCGACGGGCATGCTGTGGCGCACGAGACGGAAGCGAGTGACCTTCCCGCGGGTGTGTGGCGTGAGCTGGACTCGCTGGTCGACGAAGTGCAGCGGGCACGGGAAGCGGTCGCCTCGGCACAGGCGCACGAAGCGGCGCTGCTCGCGCGGGCCGTCGACTTGGTCGAGGCTCGAACAGTCGAGCGACGTGCCCAAGGGGTGAAGTTCGGCAACGACCTGCCGCTTCGCGAGGTCTCAGCCGAGCTGGGCGCGGCGATGCGCGTCGGCGACCGCACGGTGCAGCGACGGATCGGCGACGCTCACACACTCGTGACGGGCTTCGCCGCCACGTTCGAAGCCTGGCGGTCGGGCCGGATCGACCGCCAGCACGTCTTCACGATCGTCGACGAGGGCGTAGTACTGGTCGACGAAGCCGCGCGCCGCGAGTACGAGTCGCTCGTCCTGCGCGTCGCCGAGGTCGAGTCAGCAGGACGCCTACGCGAGATCGCACGCGTGATCGCGGCGCGGGTCGACCCCGAGGCCTCCGCCCGCCGGCGGAAGGCGGCTGTGCGCAGCCGGGACGTGCGCCTCATCGACCTCGACGACGGGATCTCGCGGCTGCTCGCCGACCTTCCGGCGCCGCTCGCCCACGCGATCATGGACCGCATCGATGAGTTCGCCCGCACCGTGGCCGACGCGGAGCGTGAAGAACGGCAGACGGATGCCGCGCCCGAGGCCACCGGCGACCCAAGTGCCGACGACGCGGAGTCGCGCCGCACGCTCGGTGAGATCCGGGCGGACGTGTTCACCGACCTCCTGCTGACCTCGACCCCGACGGGGCACCACGACGCCTCCGGCGACGCGATGACGGGAGTCCGCGGCGAGATCCACCTGACGATTCCCATCACGACGGCAGCCGGCATCGACGACGAGCCCGTGCTGCTCAGCGGGTACGGCCCCGTCGACACCGAGCTGGCGCTTCGGCTCATGGCAGCGGCGCCCGCCTGGAACCGCGTGCTCATCGACATCGAGACAGGCGCACCCGTCGCCGTCGATCGCTACCGCCCGTCCGCCGAGCTGCGGCGCTTCATCGACCTCCGCGATGAGAGGTGCCGGTTTCCCGGCTGCACGATGAAGCCATGGCGCTGCGATGCCGACCACACCGTCGATGCGGCGTTGGGCGGCCCGACGAGTGTGTGCAACCTCGCCGACTTCTGCCGCCGGCACCATGTGCTCAAGCACTGCTCGCCGTGGACGGTGGCGCAGGTGGGATCCGGCCGTCTGGTCTTCACGAGTCCGACGGGCCGCGTCTACACCGACCACGTCCCGGCGACCTTGAAGTTCGTGCCGGAGTCGCAGCCGCGACCGGCTCCGGTTGCCAAGCCCGCAGCGGCCGGCGATGGGGACCCTCCGCCTTTCTGACATCCCCAGCCCTCGAAAGCACTCGGGAAACCCCGGGTTGCCGGCGCACCGCGCCAGATGTACCTTGTAGCTCTAGGTATCTAGCAGCTCTAGGTATCCCAAGACGGAGGAGGGCGCGGATGCGGATCGGGAAGGATCTCGTCGCGGCGACCGCGACACCGCTCGTGCTCGGCATCCTGGCCGACGGCGAGTCGTACGGGTACGCGATCCTGCGGCGCATCAGCGAGCTCTCCGGCGGCGAGCTCGAGTGGAGCGACGGGATGCTGTACCCCCTGCTGCACCGGCTCGAGCGCCTCGGTCACATCGAGTCGACCTGGGGTGCGTCGCCCACCGGGCGGCCGCGGAAGCACTACCGCCTCAGCCGCAGCGGCGAGGCCGCGCTCGCGGAGCAGCGGCAGCAGTGGGCCGTCGTGAGCCGGGCGCTGCAGCAGGTCTGGAGCGACCGGGGCGACAGGCGCCCGGCGCTCGCGTGGGCGGGGGCGTGACATGACGGGCGACCAGCAGCGCGTCGAGGAGCGCATCGGCGAGTGGCGCAGCTTCCTGCTGCGGCGGCAGGCCATCGCGTCGGCGGACGTCGATGAGCTCGAGGGGCATCTGCGGGACCAGATCGACGGGCTCGAGGCATCCGGACTCTCCTCGGATGAAGCGTTCCTCGTCGCCGTCTCGCGCATGGGCAGGCTCGACGAGCTGTCGCGGGAGTTCGCGCGCGAGCACTCCGACCGCCTGTGGAAGCAGCTCGTCGCTGGCGATGATGACCGCGCCGCCGAGCGCAATCGGGGCCTCGCGCTCGCCGTCGGCCTCGCATGCGCCGCAGCCCTCGCCGTCAAGGTGCCGGCACTGTTCGGCATCACGTTCGGCGGCGATCCCGGGTTCTACGGCCTGAACCTCGCGCTCCTGATCCTCCCGTTCCTCGCGGCCTACTTCCTGGTCCGACGGCGGTCGCGGCCCGGCACGATCCTCGCGGTCGCCGTGCCGTTCGCCGCAGCCGCGCTCGTGCTCGATCTCTACCCGTTCCAGCCCGACGGCGCGACGATCATGCTGGCCGCGATGCACGCGGTCGTGGCGCTGTGGATCGTCACGGGCATCGCGTATGTCGACGGCGCCTGGCGGTCCGATCGCGCGCGCATGGACTTCATCCGCTTCACGGGCGAGTGGTTCATCTACCTCGTCCTGATGGCCCTGGGCGGCGGTGTTCTCGCGGCCCTCACGATCGGGGTGTTCGGGGCGATCGGCCTGGAGGCCGAGTGGTTCATCTCGGAGTGGCTCATCCCGTGCGGCCTGGCCGGCGCCGTCGTCCTGGCGGGGTGGCTCGTCGAGGCCAAGCAGAGCGTCATCGAGAACATCGCCCCGGTGCTCACGAAGCTCTTCACGCCGCTGTTCACGCTGCTGCTGCTCGCCCTCATCGTCGCGGCCGCCGTGCAGGGCGGCATGGCCGCGGGCGACTCGAGCATCGTGGTCTTCGGCGAGCGCGACCTGCTCATCATCTTCGACGTCATCCTGGTCGTCGTGCTGGGGCTGCTGCTCTACTCGCTCTCGGCTCGGGCGCCCGAGCAGGCCCCCGGCTGGTTCGACCGGCTCCAGCTCGTCATGCTCGTCGCGGCCCTCGTCATCGACATCCTCGTCCTCGTCGGGATGATCTCGCGCATCGCGGAGTTCGGGGCTAGCCCCAACAAGCTCGCATCGCTCGGGCTCAACGTCATCCTGCTCGCGAACCTCGTCGGCGCGGCATGGCTTCAGCTGCGCTTCCTGATGCAGGCGACGCCCTTCTCGAGCGTGGAGCGCTGGCAGACGGCCTACGTGCCGGTCTACCTCGCGTGGGCGACGATCGTCGTGGTCGTCTTCCCGCCGGTCTTCGGCTACGCCTGACCCTCGCCGATCGGCCGCCGCGCGTCGAGGGGGATGTCGGGCGCCTCGACGCCCAGGCGCACTTCGCCCCGATCGACGGCCTCGACGCACTCCCACGGGATGATCCGCGACGCGCGGTGCAGGCGCGTGACGATGGCGTTGATGACGGCGGGGGTGTTGACCCGGCCGCGCTCGTACCCGTAGAAGGACTGCCGGCTGTGCGGGCTCACGATGAGCGCGATGAGCTCGAGCTCACCCTCGTGCGAGCGGCGCGCCGGGCCGCGGCGGAACCGCACGTCGACCACGACGCCCAGCGACCCGCCGTCGGGCGCGAGGACGCGGCATCCCAAGAGCTCACTCAGGAGCATGGCGGCCTCCCGGGATCCGGGCGATGATGTCGTCGCGCACGAACCGCTCGACCCACGTCGCATCGAGGTCGTCGGCCTTCGCACGCAGATCGATCACGACGTGCAGCTTCACGACGAGCTCCCACGGGATGCGCACCCATCGCGAGCGGGGCAGGGTCCCGCCGAAGATGCGCGGCAGCACGGCGGCGCCGACGAGGAGCGCCGCGACCACGGGACGCGCGTCGGGGTCGAGCGGGGCGCCGAGCTCGACGCCGGAGAGCTCGACGTCGTCGACCGTGCTGACGGGCACGCCGTCCTGATCGAGCATCTGACGGTCGAGCAGGTGCAGGCGGGCGTCGACGCCGCGACCGTCCGGATCGCGGTACCACTCGAGCGGATGCTGTGGAGGCCTGGTGCGGGTCATGAGCCCATCCCCGAGACGATGAGGAGCGGGATCGCCGCGATCGCGGCGACCAGGATGATGCCGAGGTACCCGACGCCCAGGGCGTTGCGCACGCGCCCGTTGACGCGATCGCCCATGTAGTCGGGGTCGTTCGCGACCACCAGGATCGGGAAGTACGTGAGGGGCAGCGCGACGGCGGAGAACACGACGGAGAGCTCCGTCACCATGATCGGGTCGACGCCCGTGAGGAGGATGCCTCCGCCGATGAGTAGGCACACGATCATCGCGAGGTGGAAGCGCGCCGCCTGGACGGGCCGGCGGAACTTGCCCCAGCTCCAGCCGAAGAACTGCGCGAGCGTGTAGCCGCTGGACAGCGTCGTCTCGAGGGCCGCCCCGAACGTCGCGGCGAGGATGCCGACGATCGCGAAGGCGAGCGCGAGTTGGCCGCCGCCCTGCGCGACGGGCAGCACGATCTGCGAGAGGGTCTCGACCTCGATCGCCTGCGGGAGCAGCACGACGGCGGCGCACGCCGCGATCGCGATCGACAGCAGGCCTCCCAGCGGGAAGCCGACGAAGACGTTCGCGCGCTCGACGCCGAGGTCCTTCTCCGTCCACTTCTCCTCGCGCGCCCCCGACGAGAAGAAGAAGACCTCGTAGGGCGTCATCGCGGCGCCGAAGAGCGCGACGGCGAAGTACCAGTACGAGAACGGGTTCTCGGCGCCGATCTGCCACGGCTGCACGACGCTCGCACCGAGGCTCCCCCAGTCGGGCTTCAGGAGGAAGAGCGCGACGATGAACACGATGAGCGCGAGCCCCATGAGCCCCGCGACGTTCTCCATGATCGAGAACTTCACGCGCCACAGCACGATCCAGACGCCGAACAGCGCGACGGGGATCCACATGCCGGGGCCCACACCCGCAGCGAGCTGCAGCGCGAGCGCGATGCCGCCGATCTCGGCGGTGAGGGTCAGGAGGTTGATGAGGAAAGAGGCTGTGAGGTTCGCCAAGCCGGTCCGAGGTCCCAGGCGCTCGCGGATGATCTCGAATGTCGCACGGCCGCCGACCGCCGCGACACGCCCCGCCATATCGGCGTAGAGGCAGATTCCGCCGACGCCGAGCAGCACGACCCACACGAGCGTCAGCCCGAAGCGCGAGCCGACGACGGCGTTCGTCACGAGATCGCCGATGTCGACGAACCCGCCGATGGCGGTCAGGATGCCGAGCGCCACGGCGAAGAGGCGGCTCACGGCGCCCCCTCCAGACCCTCGAGCTGCTCTGCCGCGGCGTCGAGCTCGTCGAGCGCGCCGGGCTGCTCCGCGACGGCGGCCTGCACGGCGTCGAGCGCCTCGAGCGTCGCTGCGATGAGCTCGTCGCGGTAGGCGGCATCCTCCGCATCCGCTGGCCGATGAAGCTCCGCTTCACGCAGGGCGTCTGCGAGCTTCTGCTCCATGTCGCCGAGGAGCGCGCGCGCCGTCGTCGTGAACATGCGGCCGTCCTCGCGCAGTCCGGTGCCGAGCTCCGCCGATCTGGTCGCGCTCAGCGCATCGGCCGAGAGGGCGACGAGCGCCGGGTCCGGTGAGGGCGTCGGCGCGCATCCCGCGAGGAGGAGCCCCGCCGCGAGGAGGAGCGGGATGCCGCGGGCGGTGGCGGGCGAGCGCCGGCGGTTCATCTCAGAGGCCTTTGCCCCCGGTCACGGGAAGCACGGCGCCCGAGACGTACGAGGCGGCTTCCGAGGCGAGGTACACGTAGGCGCCGGCGAGCTCAGCAGGCTGACCCGCCCGACCGAGGGGCGTGTCGCTTCCGAACGACGTCACCTTCTCGGCATCCCATCCCGTCGCGGGGATGAGCGGGGTCCAGATCGGGCCCGGCGCGACGGCGTTGATGCGGATGCCCTTGGGCCCGAGCTCCTCCGCGAGCGCCTTGACGAACGCGACCTGCGCGGCCTTCGTCATGGCGTAGTCGATGAGGGCCGGCGACGGGTTGAACGCCTGGATCGATGAGGTCACGATGATCGACGCCCCCGGCTGGAGGTGCGGCACGGCGGCCCGCGCCGAGAAGAGCAGCGCGTAGAGATTGGTCTTGAAGACGCGGTCGAACTCGTCGGTCTCGAGCTTGTCGATGCTCTCGCGGTCCTTCTGGTACGCCGCGTTCAGGACGAGGATGTCGAGACCGCCGAGCTGCGACACCGTGTCGGAGACGATCGACGTCGCGAACCGCTCGTCGCGGAGGTCGCCTGCGAAGCTCACACCCTGACGACCCGCATCGGCGATGAGCCTGACCGTGTCGTCCGCGTCCTCGATCTCCTCCGGCATGTGCGCGATCGCGACGTCGGCGCCTTCGCGCGCGAACGCGATCGCGACGGCCCGGCCGATGCCGGAGTCCCCGCCCGTGATGAGCGCACGCCGACCCTCGAGGCGGCCGGAGCCGCGGTAGGAATCCTCGCCGTGATCCGGTTCCTGACGCATCTCGTCGGTCTTGCCGGGCTGCTCCTGCGATTGGGCGGGGAACTCGTCTTCGTGCTTGTCTCGCGGATCGGTGGGCTCGTTGCTCATCTTCGTCTCCTTGAATCGACAGGACGTCTGTCCGCGACGGTATCCACGCGCCCGGCATCCGCCGATCGGGTTGACATCCGCACGGCGATCCGGCAGGGCGCAGGTCAGTCGGCGCGCCCGAGATCGGCGACGGCCGGCCCCTCCAGCAGCCGCCCGTCGGCGGCGAAGCGCGAGCCGTGCAGGGGGCAGTCCCACGATCGCTCGGCGTCGTTCCACGAGACGATGCCGCCGAGGTGCGTGCAGACGGCCGACAGCCGGCACGTCACGCCGTCGACCGTCGACTCCGCGACGGGCTTGAGGCCCGCACGCGAGATGCGTCCGGTGCCTTCGGGCGGCGGCGCGTCCGGCGCGCGGGAGAACTCGGCCTTCGACCAGTCGCCGACGAGACGGCCCGCCACCTCGGCATTGGCTCCGACGGCCTCGCCCGCGTCGCTCATCGTCGGGTGATGCGCCCGCAGGGCCGAGGACCAGTCCGGCTCTTCTCCGGCGATCTGGCCGCAGATGGCGAGCGCGGAGGCCACGGCATTCGTCATGCCCCACTTGCTGTACCCCGTGGCGGCGTAGATGCGACCGCCGCCCCGGGGAAGCGGGCCGGCGAACGGCACGTGCGACACCATGCGGTAGTCCTGGGCCGCCCACCACAGCTCGCGCACTGCACCCGGGAAGTGCTCCGCGACCCACTCGTCGAGCACGTCACGGAGCTTGCGCACGCTCGCCTCGCGACCGGGGACGAACGACTCTCCCCCGACGAGCAGGAGTTCGCCGCCCGCGCCGTCGCTCGCAGCGCGCACCGACCGGCTGCGCGGATCGGCGGACAGGTACATGCCGGGGGGCAGCGGCATGCCCTGCGCCGGCCGGTACGCTGCGACGAGCGATCGCGAGGGCACGAGCTTGGCGAAGAAGAGTCCGCGATCGAGGACGGGTGTCCCCGTCGCGAGCACGAGCAGCCGGGCCTCGACGTCCCCGGCCGTCGAGCGCACGATCAGACCACCGTCGGAGCCGTCGGCCCCCGTGACGCGAGCACCCTCCACGATGCGGCCGCCGAGGCGACGGAACTCGGCGGCGAGTCGTGCGAGGAGCCGGAGCGCGTGCAGCTGGGCCTGGTCCGGCATCCGGAGCGCGCTGGTCACCGCGAACGGGAGGCCGGTGTCGGCATCGGGACCCTCGACCTCGACGGGCAGACCCCCGAGCGCCATCGCGTCCGCCTCGCGGCGCACCGCGTCGTCGCCCTCTCGTGTCGTCGCGTAGGTGAACGCCGTGCGCGACTGGATGACGTCTTCGTCCCCTCCGGCCTCGCGTCGCACCCAGTCCTGGGCTGCACGGTTGCCCGTGAAGTACGCCCGCAGCACGTCCTCGCCCGCATGCGCGCGAATACCTGTCGCGACGGTTCCCTGAAGCAGGCTCAGCTTCCCGGTCGTTCCGCCCGTCGTGACGGCGCCCACCGTGCGCGCCTCGAGGACGGCGACGCCGCGTCCCTGACGAGCCAGCATGATCCCCGCCGCGAGACCGGTGAGTCCTGCGCCCGCGATGACGACATCGGCGCGCTCCGGGCGCGCATCCGTGGCGATGGCTCCGCTCGTGCGATGCCACAGGGACTCGGGACGGTCGTGCGCAGGCGGGGACATGCCGCGCTCGTCAGGAAAGCGTCGTACGCGGGGCGAAATGCGGGATCTCGATCGGCCGTGTCGACCGGGGCACGCCGCCGGGCGACAAGTCGGACACGGCGGCACGGAAGACATCGGCCAGCTCGGCGTAGAACGACACGCCGGACCGGCCCTGCAGCCATACGACCTCGATGCCGTCTGCGGTCTGCTCGACGTACGCGACGATGCTGACCGGATCGTCGGCCTCGAGACTGCGATCGCACAGCCGCCATCCCCCGACCCCGAGCGGTACGAGCTCGAGCTGATGCACGGACCCATCGGCCATGGATGTCGTCACGTCGATCACTTCCCTGCTCCGCCCCTCGCGGGGCCGGACCCGGTGTGCCCGGACCCGCTATTCGTGCCGGTCTGCGGGGATGCGGTACGAGCGAACGGGCACGTACCCTTTCCCGGACATCTGTCTGCGGCGCTCCTCGTCCTTCTTCGAGCGCTCGGGTGCGTACCCGGGCAGCTGCGAGGGATCGACAGTCTCGCTGGACGTCCTGTGCACGTGCGTCTTCGTCATCTCCGCCTCACCCGCGCCGACCGCCGGCACCGCCGGTCGGATGATGAAGACTCTGCGTCGTCTCGCCCGCGCGCGGGGAGGGGGTTGACAATCGGGGCGACTGTCTTCTCGGGTCAGTGCAGCTCGTCGCCCGGGTGCGGCTGGGCCTCGGTGTACTCGGGTGGCTCCGGCACGACGTACAGGCCCGAGTTCGAATTGGCCGTGATCGAGAGCGCGTCCAGCCACGCGCGGTTGAGCGCCGGCCGGCGACTCCCGTAGTACTTGTAGACGATCGACGAGCGCGGGTGCAGCCACACCGTGGTTCGCCCGTCGCCGAGGCTCACGTCGTCACGCCAGCTGAAGTGGAACGACTCCCCGCGGCGCAGCTTGACGCCGATGACGAACTGGAGGTGCGCGAGGACCCGATCCTCGAACTCGACGTGGACGGTGCCCTCGTAGACGAACTTTCCCATGGTGACCCCTCCCTGATGACCTGCTGCGCGAGGGTGCGCAGGCGGGGGGTGGCACGCCCGGCGTGGTTCGGGTCCTGGGGCTGAGGTCGCGCGCGGGAGGTTCGCACGCCTGTGACGAGACTCCGTTTCCAGCGTACGCCCGTGATCCCCGCCCTCGTCAGAGGCCGCCCGGCTCCTGGAGCTGCAGCCACACGAAGTCGTAGCCGTCGAGAGCGACCTCGGTGGTCCGCGTCTCGTCGAGCGCGAACTCGCGGACCGTCAGCAGATCGCTCAGGATGCTGCGCCCCACGTCGCGCGCGGCGGGCAGCAGCGCCGTCGCAGGCGCGGCCGAGAGGTTGTGCAGTGCCAGCATGCGCCCCTCCTCCTCCGTCCGGAGCAGGTGCGCGAGCACCTGCGGCGTCCCCACGTCGAGGATCTCCACGTCCCCCCACCCGATCTCGGGCGTCGCGCGGTAGCGCGCGATGAGCGAGCGGATGAAGTGGTACAGCGAGCCCTCGTCCATCTGCTGGTCGCGCACGTTGACGTGAGCGGGACCGTACCCGCCGCTCGTCACGGGCGACGGCAGCCTCGACGGACGCGCCGTCGAGAACCCGCCGTTGCGCCCCGGCGACCACTGCATGGGCGTCCGCACAGCGCCGCGCCCGGGGACCTCCGGGTTCTCGCCCATCCCGATCTCCTCGCCGTAGTACAGGACGGGGCATCCGGGCAGCGAGAAGAGCAGGCTGTATGCGAGCTTCAGCCGCCTCGGATCGCCGTCCAGCATGGGGGCGAGGCGGCGCAGGATCCCGCGACCGTAGATCCGCTGGGCGGGGTCGGGCGCGAGCACGTCGAAGACCTCGGCACGCTCGTCGTCCGACAGCAGCTGCAGTGTCAGCTCATCGTGGTTGCGCAGGAAGTTCCCCCACGCGATCGGCTCGTTCATCGTCGGCCGGGACTGCAGCGCCCGCGCGATCGGCTCGGCCGTCTCGCGGACGAAGCCCAGGTACAGCGCGTCCATGAGCGTGAAGTCGAATTGCGCGTCGAGCTCGCCGGCATCCGGGCCGCCGAAGTAGGCCAGCTGCTCCTGGTGTGTCAGCGCCACCTCGCCGAGAAGCATCGCCTCACTCGAGCGGCGCCCCACGAACCGCTTGAGGTCACGGATGAACTCGTGCGGATCGGTGTCGTACGGAGCCCCGTCACCCGACAGCAGAAACGGGACGGCGTCGATGCGGAAGCCGGAGATCCCGAGAGTCAGCCAGAACGCCACGATCTTCGAGATCTCCTCGCGCACCCGCGGATCGGCCAGGTTGAGGTCGGGCTGATGGCGGTAGAACGAGTGCAGATAGAACTGCTCGGTCCTGGGCTCCCACTCCCAGATGCTCTGCTCCTCGCCCGGGAACACGACGTTCTTCGAGTTGCGCGTCGGCCGATCGCGCCAGACGTAGAAGTCGCGATACCGGGAGTTGCGCGACCGCCTGGCCTGCTGGAACCAGGGATGGCGGTCGGACGTGTGGTTGACGACGAGATCGATGATGACCCGGATGCCGCGACTGCGCGCCGTTCGGACGAACTCGACGACATCGCCGAGTGTTCCCAGGCGCGGGTCGACACCGTAGAAGTCGCTCACGTCATAGCCGTCGTCGCGGTCGGGCGTCGGGAAGAACGGCATGAGCCACACGCACGTGACACCGAGCTGCTCGAGGTAGCCGATGGACTCCGTCAGTCCGGTGAAATCGCCGATGCCGTCCCCGTCGCCGTCGCGGAACGTCTCGACGTCGAGGCAGTAGTACACCGCACCCCGCCACCACAGGTCGCCCGTGTCGGCGATCCTCACGTCCGCCTCCGCAGCGCCGGAAGCAGCTCGTCGCCTGCGCGGGCGATGAACACCGACTGGTCGACGCCGACGTGGTGGAGATAGGCCTCGTCGAAGCCGCAGCCGGCGAGCTCGGCGACGCGGGCCGCCATCGCATCGGCGTCCGCCCCGATCAGCACGCCGGCGCGGAGCGCCTCGTCATCTCCCGGATGGGATCGCGCGTCGAAGTCCTCGGGCTGCTCGAGGTCCCACATGACGTGACCCGGCACCGTCGCCTGACGCCACTGGGCCGCCGCGACGCCGAGGGCCTCGTCCTCCGTCGCACCGAGCGCCACGTGCACCTGCACGGCGCACGGACCGCGGCCCCCGGCATCCCGATACGCTTCGACGACCCGGCGCAGCGCCTCGGGATCGTGCCCTACGGTGACCAGCCCGTCGGCCCAGCCCGCGACCCACTCGGCCGTCTCGCGTGAGACGGCCGCACCGAGCAGGGGCGGCGGCTCTGCCGGGCGGGTCCACAGCCGGGCGTCGTGCACGCGCACGGCGCCGTCGTGGTCGACGCGCTCACCCGCGAGGAGACGCCGCATGACGTCCACGACGGCGCGCAGGCGCGTCTCGCGGTCCGCCTTGGCCGGCCACGCGTCGCCCGTGATGTGCTCGTTCAGGGCCTCGCCGCTGCCGAGGGCCGCCCAGAAGCGGCCCGGGAACATCTCCTCGAGCGTCGCGACGGCCTGCGCCGCCACCGCCGTGTGCATTCGCTGGCCGGGCGCTGTCACGACGCCGATCCGCAGCGACGTCGTCGCGAGCGCGGCCGCGAGCCAGCTCCAGGAGTAGCCCGACTGCGCCTGCGCGAGCCCCCAGGGGGCGAAGTGATCGGAGCACATCGCGGCATCGAACCCCGCGGCCTCGGCTTGGTGCACGAGGCTCAGGAGAGTGGACGGCGGGAACTGCTCGTGCGAGGCGTGGAATCCGATGCGCACAGGTGGCGACCCCCTTCGGCATCCTTCGGCATCTTTCGGCGTGGTCGGAAGCGGCCACTCTACGAGCCGCACCTGCGCGCCGGCGAGGGCTTGACGGCCCGCGACCCGCGTGTCAACCAACCGGATCCCGCGGGTGGTATGCCACACCCTCCCCCCGGGGCGCAACCCCCGAGTGCGATGCCCGGATGCGACGTAGGACTGAACGACACCGGCCCTCGAGGCCGCCTGAATGGAAGGAGTGGCGATGTCAGACACGCGTGACACGCTGCCTACGGGCGGGGACGCCAACCCCGCCGCCACCTGGACGCCCACCGGATCCACCGCGCCCGCCACCACGGGTGCCGGATCCACCCCATCGACCCCGGCAGCGGGCGCCATGGACACCGCCAAGCGCGAGGCCTCGAACGTCGTCGGCACCGCGAAGGACGAAGCGGCCGGCGTCGTCGAGACCGCCAAGGAGGAGGCCCGCGAGGTCGGCCGTGAGGCGCGGACCCAGTTCTCCCGTCTGTACGACCAGACCCGCATGGAGCTGAGCGACCAGGCAGCCGGGCGTCAGGAGAAGCTCGCCCAGGGCCTGCGCACGGCGGGTCAGGATCTGCGCGGGATGGCCGACTCGAGCACGGACGGGGGCATGGCGAAGGACATCGTCCGCGAGGTCTCGTACCGCCTCGACGGCGCGGCGTCGTGGCTGGGGTCGCGCGACCCCGGCGGGGTCCTGGACGAAGTGAAGCGCTATGCCCGGCGCCGGCCCATCGTGTTCCTCGCGGTGGCCGCACTGGCCGGCGTGGTCGTCGGCCGCCTGACCCGCGCCGTGGCAGCGGGCTCTCCCGAGCTCGAGTCGTCGCGTCAGTACGGCCAGCTGCCCTCGGGCACCGGCTACGACTCCATGCGCACCGACTACGGCACGACGGGTGCCGCGTACGGCACGACCGGCACGGGCTACGCGACGCGCGGCTACGGCTCGGACGGAGTCACCGGTGCGGCTCGCCCGCAGTCGGTCGGCACGGACACGGACGACCCGCTGTACCGGGCTGAGGAGCGGGGATGACCAACCAGAACCCAGCTGCGCAGAGGTTCGACGTAACCCCTGCCGGATCGGTGGGCGACGAGACGCCGTCCGAGCGCCAGGCCGCGAACTCCTCCCTCGGGGAGCTTGTGAGCCAGGTGACCGGCGACATGTCGACACTCATGCGCCAGGAGCTCGAGCTCGCCAAAGCCGAGCTCCGCGAGTCCGCGAAGAACGCCGGCAAGGCGGGCGCCATGCTCGGCGCCGGCGCCTACGCGGGGCACATGACGATCCTTTTCCTGTCGATCGCGCTCTGGTGGGGTCTTGGCGACCTCATCGACAGCCTGGGCTGGTCGGCAGTCATCGTGGCCGTGATCTGGGGCATCGCCGCGGCGATCCTCTTCGTGGTCGGCCGCAAGAACATGAAGAAGGTGCAAGGGGCGCCCCAGACGGTGGACACCTTGAAGGAGATCCCCGAGGCGCTGAAGAGGAACGAGGAGAACCGATGAGCACTCAGTCACCCGAAGAGATCCGCGCGGACATCGAGTCGACCCGCCGCGAGCTGGGCCAGGATGTCGACGCGCTCGCCGACAAGGTCACGCCGTCGAAGATCGTGGAACGCCAGGCCAACAAGGTCAAGCGCGCGTTCGGCGGACTTCGCGAGCGCGTCATGGGAGCAGCCGACGACGCGGGATCCTCGATCTCCGATGCCGGTCACGCCGTGGCGCATGGCGTCGAGGACACCGGCCGCAACATCAAGCGCGGAACGCAGGGCAACCCGCTCGCCGCAGGACTCATCGCCTTCGGCGCGGGGCTCCTCGTCGCGGCCCTCATCCCGCCGTCGGACAAGGAGCGCGAGCTCGCCCAGAAGGTCGAGGACAAGGCCCAGCCGCTCATGGACGAAGTGAAGGATGCTGCGCGCGAAGTCGGCGAGAACCTCAAGGAGCCCGCGCGCGACGCCGTCACCTCCGTCAAGGACACCGCTCAGACGGCGGCACAGCACGTCGCCGACGATGCCAAGGCGAGCGGTGAGACGGTCGCCGAGGAGACCAAGCGCTCGGCCGCACGCGCGCAGTCCGAGATGGGCTCGACAGGAGCGGTCTGAGGTCTAGCCGAGGCGCAGCACGACCGCCTCCCACGGACGAAGGGTGATCGGCACTGCACCGGGCTCGGCCTCGGGGTAGTTGCCGATCACCCTTTCGACCTCGCCGAACGCATCAGCGTCCAGCACCACGGCCTGGTCGTCCCCGGTGAAGTTGCCGAGGACGACCAGTGTCGTGTCGGAGAGAGTGCGCGTGAAGGCGTACACATGCGGGTCCTCCGGCAGCAGCAGCGCGAAATCCCCGAAGCGGACGACGGGGTCGTCGTGGCGCAGCGCGATGAGGCGCCGGTAGTGGTGGAAGACGGATGCCTCGTCCCCCCGCTCCGCCTCGGCGTTGACGGTGACGTGGTTGGGGTTGACCGCGAGCCACGGCGTGCCCGTCGTGAAGCCGGCCGCGGGAGAGGCATCCCACTGCATCGGCGTGCGCGCGTTGTCGCGGCTGCCGTCGGCGAGTCCCTTCAGGAGCTGTTCGTCGCTCGCGCTCCCGAGCGCGCGCGCCTGCTCGACGTGGCGCAGCGACTCGATGTCGCGGTAGTCGTCGAACGAGTCGAAGTGCGCATTCGTCATCCCGAGCTCCTCGCCCTGGTAGACGTACGGCGTGCCGCGGTGCAGGTGGAGGATCGTCGCGAGCATCGTCGCGGACTCCCGCCGATAGCGGCCGTCGTCGCCGAAGCGAGAGACGACGCGGGGCTGGTCGTGGTTCTCCCAGTACAGGGCGTTCCACCCCGCCTCGTGCAGTCCCGCCTGCCACCGCGCCATCGTCGCCTTGAGCGCGAGGAGGTCCAGCGGCACGACGTCGAAGCGCCCGCCCGTGCCGTGGTCGAGGCCCACGTGCTCGAACGTGAAGATCATGTCGAGCTCCTGGCGGGCCGGGTCGGTCAGGACCTTCGCGTCGTCGACGGTCGCGCCGGGCGTCTCGCCGACGAGCAGCAGGCTCCCGCGGCGTCCGTCGAAGACCGCGTGATGCATCTCCTGCAGGAACTCGTGCAGGCGGGGGCCGTTGACGCTTCCCGCCCAGCCGTCGCCGTGCGGCCCGGTCGTGACGACCCCGTCGGCGAGCTCGCCGCTCTCCCCGATGTGCTTGGAGATGAGGTTGATGACGTCCATCCGGAACCCGTCGATTCCGCGGTCGAGCCACCAGCGCATCATGGCGTACACGGCCTCGCGCACCTCGGGATTCTCCCAGTTGAGGTCGGGCTGCTTGCGGCTGAACAGATGCAGGTAGTACTCGCCGGTCGCCTCGTCGTACTCCCACGCGGGACCCGAGAACACCGATCCCCAGTTGGTCGGCTCGGCTCCCGGCGTGCCGGGCTCGAGCCCCTCCCGTCCCGGGCGCCACCAGTACCAGTCGCGCTTCGGGCTGTCGGTGGACGAGCGCGACTCGACGAACCACGGGTGCTCGTCGCTCGTGTGGTTCACCACGAGGTCCATCACGACCTTGATCCCGCGCTCGTGCAGTGCCGCGACGACCTCGTCGAGGTCCTCGAGCGTGCCGAAGAGCGGATCGACGTCCTGGTAGTCGCTGATGTCGTAGCCGTTGTCGTCCTGCGGGCTGCGGTACAACGGCGAGAACCAGACGACGTCGACGCCGAGCTCGGCGAGGTGGTCGACCCGCTGGAGGACTCCGCGGAGGTCGCCCACCCCGTCGCCGTCCGAATCCTGGAACGAGCGCGGGTAGATCTGGTACACGACCGCGCCCGTCCACCACGGAGCCGTGGCGGGGTCGAGCAGCGGATTGGTCGCGTCGGTCATGCGGAGCCTTTCGGATCAGTCCAGGCGCAGCCGGTCCACGGCCGCCTGGATCGCGACGGCGGCGGCGCCGCGCGCCCACGCCGTGAACGCCGTGTCGTCGACGTAGAGCTGGATGGGGTCGGCTCGGGGATCGCGGTCGGCGTCGATCGCCGAGCGCACGCGGTCCTCCGCGACGGCGAACAGGCCCATGCCCTCGCCCGCCAGGACGGTCGCCGGCTGGAGCGTGAGGTTGGCCGCGAGCGCGACGAACCGCCCGAGCGCGTCGGCGGCGGCGTCCACGACGGCCCGCGCGGCGGGATCGCCCGCCGCGGCGAGGTCGAGCGCCTCGGCGTACTCGACGGGGCGCTGGAGGGATGCCGACACCTGCGCCGAGATGGACCCCGAGCTCAGCATCGCCTGGGCGCAGCCGCGGTGGCCCTCCTGGCACACAGGCCCGTTCGCACTCAGCGGCAGGTGGCCGCCGAGTCCGAGCCCCGCCTCACGGGAGCGGACGACTTCCCCGTGCACGACCAGCCCGTAGCCGACCCCCGCGCCGATCGTGATGACCGTGAATCCGGGGATGCCGCGCCCGAGCCCGAACCAGCGTTCGGCCTCCGCGAGCGCGACGAGGTCGTTCTCGAGCGAGACGGGCACGCCCACGACGTGCTCCAGGAGCTCCGCGAACGGCACGTCCTCCCAGTGCAGGAACGGCGCGTATTCGACCCTGTCCTGGCGGACGGATCCGCCCACCGAGACGCCGACGCCGGAGGGTTCGGTGAGACCGAGCTCGTCGATCGCACGGGCGATCTCGGCGGCCACGTCTCCGGGGGCGGTCGAGGCGAGCGGGCGGCTCACGGAGTCGAGCAGCGAGGCGCGCACGTCGGTCGCGACGGCGTGGAGCGCCTCACCCGTCAGCTTGACCCCGACGAACCGGCCGACGCCGGGGGCGACGTCGAGCGGGCGCACGGGGCGGCCTACGGAACCGTCCGACGTGTCGTCCAGCTCCACCAGCAGACCGCGATCGAGGAAAGGCTTCGCGAGCCGCGTGAGGCTCGCAGGGGACAGCCCGAGGCGGGTCGTCAGCGCGCTTCGCGAGATGGGTCCGTGAATGAGCACCGCCCGCGCGAGCGCCTTCTCGCTGTCGGTCAGCATCGACGAACTCCCCCGTTGCCTTTCACCATTGGTTTCATCTTGACACGAATAGTCCGACCATACGCCCATCCGGAATCTCGGAAAAGGGGATTGCTGAATGGTTTATTTCCGTGCTAGAACTAATTCCATGACCCGCCCTGAAGCCTCGCTCGGCGCCGAGCACGCGGCATCCGTCCCCTCCGCAGGTAGCGCGAACGTCCTGCACCTGCGCCGCGGCGGCACGAGCGTCGTCGTCGATCTCGACGCCTACGGCGGTCCCGCGATCGTCCACTGGGGCGAAGAGCTCGTCCACTCGACGCCTCAGACGCTCCAGGGACTCGCGGTCGCGGCACGCCCTCAGCGCGTATCGGGCGGACTCGACGCGACGCCCCGCCTCACGGTCGTCGCGACGCCTGCCACGGGGTGGCTCGGCACTCCCGCCTTCGAAGGCCACCGGTCGGGCGCCGCGTTCAGCGCCCGCTTCGACGTCGCCGGCGTGCAGTCCAACGATCACCGCGCCGTGCTCGCCCTCGTCGATTCCGAGGCCCGGCTCGCGGCGCAGGTCGAGCTCCGGGTCGGCACCGGCGGCCTCCTCCACCAGCGCATCACGCTGCGCAACACGGGCGACACGGCCTACACCGTGCAGTCGCTGCACCTCGCATTCCCTGTGCCGTGGGACGCGACCGAGCTCTTCGACACGACAGGCCGCCACCTGCGCGAGCGCAGCGCGCAGCGCCGCGCCTTCACGTTCGGCACGCACCTCCGCGAGAGCCGGCGCGGCCGGCCGGGAGCCGATGCGACGCTCCTTCTGGCCGCGGGCCGTCCCGGCTTCGGCTTCGAGTCCGGGCGCGTCCACGGCATCCACGTCGCGTGGAGCGGCAACCACCGCGTGCTCGCGGAGCGCACCGTGACGGGCGAGGCCTTCCTCGCCGGCGGCGAGCTGTTCGGCCCGGGCGAGGCGATCCTCGAGCCGGGTCAAGCCCTCGCCTCGCCGTGGGTCATCGGGTCGTGGGGCGACGGGCTCACCGAGGTCGCGCACCGCTTCCACGACGAGTGGCGCTCCCGCCCACAGCATCCGCGCCGTCCCCGCCCCGTGACCCTCAACACGTGGGAGGCCGTCTACTTCGACCACTCGCTCGACAAGCTCACGGCCCTCGCGGATGCCGCGGCGGCAGTCGGCATCGAGCGGTTCGTACTCGACGACGGCTGGTTCGCCGGTCGGCGCGACGACACGAAGGGCCTCGGCGACTGGTATGTCGACGCGACCGTGTGGCCGGCCGGTCTGCACCCCCTCATCCGCCATGTGCGCGGCCTCGGCATGGAGTTCGGCCTGTGGGTCGAGCCCGAGATGGTCAACCCCGACAGCGACCTGGCGCGCTCGCACCCGGACTGGATCCTCCGCGGCCGCATGCAGCTCCCGCCGTCCGCGCGCCAGCAGCAGGTGCTCGACCTCGCGCACCCCGAGGCCTACGCCTACATCGCCGAGCGCCTGCACGCGATCCTCGACGAGCACGACATCGCATACCTCAAATGGGACCACAACCGCGACCTCGTGGACGCAGGCTCGGGCCCCGAGGGCGTCGCACGCGTGCACGACCACACGCTCGCCGTCTACCGCCTCATCGACGAGCTCAAGGCGGCGCACCCCGGCCTCGAGATCGAGAGCTGCGCGTCGGGCGGAGCCCGCGTCGACCTCGGCATCCTCGACCGCACGGACCGGATCTGGACCAGCGACAGCCTCGACCCGCTCGAGCGCCTCGAGAACCAGCGGCACACGGCGCTCGTCGTGCCGCCCGAGCTCATGGGCATGCACCTCACGAGCCCCGTCGTGCACTCGTCCGGCCGCGCTGTCGGCCTGGGTCTCAGCGCCGCCGTCGCGCTCTTCGGGCACTTCGGCGTCGAGTGGGACCTCACCTCGGCCGACGACGAGACCCGCCGCCGCGTCGCCGAGTGGGTCGACCTCGCCAAGCGCGTCCGCCCGCTCGTCTCGACGGGCCGGACGGTCGACGTCGACGGCACCGACCCCGGACTCGATGTGCGCGGCATCGTCGCGGACAATGCGGCATCCGCCTTCTTCACGATCACGCAGGTCGCCACGACCGTCGCCTACCCGCCGGGGAGGATCCGGATGCCGGGGCTCGACCCGGCCCGCCGGTACCGCCTGACCGTGCACTCCCCCGGTGAGCCCTATGCGGACGCCGGCCAGTCGCCGCTCGAGTGGACGCTCCACGACACCGTCATGAGCGGGAGGGAGCTCGCCGTCGCCGGCGTGCGCCCGCCCGTGCAGTTCCCCCAGCGCTCGACCGTCGTCGAGCTCGAAGCCCTCGCCTGAAACCCCACGCGCAAGGAGGCGCACGATGAAACCCACAGCCCGCTACGGCAGGCCCGCTGCGGTACTCGCCCTCGTGGCGGTCGCGGCCGCGATCGGCGGCTGCGCCGCCAACCCCTCGAACGGGGTGACGACCCTCAACTTCTTCCAGTTCAAGGGAGAGGCGCTCGAGGACTTCAACGAGATCATCGCCGACTTCGAGGCCGAGAACCCCGACATCAAGGTCGTGCAGAACCAGGTCGCGGATGCCGACACGCTCATCCGCGCGCTGCTGGTGAAGGACAAGGCGCCCGACGTCATCACGCTCAACGCCAACGGCGGATTCGGCAAGCTCGCGCAGGCGGGCGTGTTCTACGACTTCTCGGACGAGCCCGTGCTGCAGACGATCAACCCCGCGGTGCAGGAGATCCTGGCGGATCTCGGCAACAAGGAGGGCGAGGTCAACAGCCTCGGCTACGTCAACAACGCCAACGGCGTGATCTACAACATGGACATCTTCGAGGAACAGGGCCTCGAGGCCCCCGAGACGTGGGACGAGTTCATCGAGGTCTGCGACGCCCTGCAGGACGCCGGCATCACGCCCTTCTACGGGACGCTCGCCGACTCGTGGACGGGCCTGCCCTCGTTCAACGCGCTGGGCGCGTATCCGTCCCAGGGCGATTTCTGGGACCAGATGCGGGCCGAGGGCGAGAACGTCGGCCCCGACTCCGAGGTGTCGTTCTCGAAGGACTTCGCGGAGGCGATGGACCAGCAGTACCAGCTGTACGGCTACATGCAGGACGGCTATCGCGGCAAGACCTACGACGACGGCAACGCCGCGTTCGCAAACGGCGAGGTCGCGATGCTCCTGCAGGGCATCTGGGCGGTCAACCCGGTGAAGGCGGTCAACCCCGATATCCGGGCCGGCATCTTCCCGTACCCCGCGACGGACGACCCGGACGACCGGCTGCTCGTCTCGGGCGTGGACGTCACGGTGACGATGGGCAAGAACGGCCCGCACCAGGAGGAGGCGCTGCGGTTCATCAACTACCTCTTCGAGCCCGACGTCATCGAGGAGTTCGCCGCCTCGCAGAACATGGTGCCCTCCGTGAAGGGGACCCAGATCAGCGACGACCCCTCGCTGCAGTCGATCAAGCCGTTCTTCGACGCGGGGATGATCACGGGCTTCATCGACCACCAGATCCCGCCCAGCATCCCGCTCGCCGCGATCGACCAGCAGTTCCTCTTCACCGGCGACGCCGAAGCGGCCCTCGCCACCCTTGACAGCGAGTGGCGGAAAGTGGCCGCTCGCACGATCCCCGTGACAGGAGAGTGACATGACAACCCTCACCGAGGCCGTGCGCGCCTCGTCCACGGGCGGCGCCGCGAAGAAGCGGGCCAGCCGGATGCGCTCGGAGACGAAGCGCGCCCCGGGTGCCTTCTACTGGATGGTGTGGCCCGCGGTCATCGCGTTCGCCTTCTTCCACACGCTCCCTGTACTGGTGGGCATCTTCTTCAGCTTCACGAACTACCCGGGCTACGGCGACTGGAACTTCGTGGGCCTGTCGAACTACGTGAACCTGTTCAAGGACAGCCGGATCCTCAACGCCTACGGATTCTCGTTCCTGTTCGCGATCGTCGCGACGATCCTGACGAACGTCATCTCGCTCGCGGTGGCGATGGGACTCAACGCCAAGATCAAGGCGCGCGAGTTCTGGCGCGGGGTCTACTTCGTCCCCTACATCCTGGCGATCCTGATCATCGGCTACGTGTTCCAGTTCTTCTTCTCGAACTCGCTGCCCAAGCTCCTGCCGAACATCCCGCTCTTCGCCGACAACATCCTGACGAACGAGACGTGGGCGTGGACGGCGATCGTGGCGCTGGCCGTCTGGCAGTCGTGCGCGTTCTCGATCATCATCTATCTCGCCGGGCTCCAGACGATCCCCGCCGAGCTGTACGAGGCGGCATCACTGGACGGCGCGCGGACGTGGCGCCAGTTCTGGTCGATCACCTTCCCGCTCATCAGCGCGTTCTTCTCGATCAACGTCGTGCTGAGCCTGAAGAACTTCCTCCAGGTGTTCGACCCGATCGTCGCCCTCACCAACGGCGGACCGGGCACCGCGACAGAATCCGTCACGCTGCTCATCTTCCGCGGCGGATTCAGCGGCGGCGAGTTCGCCTATCAATCCGCGAACGCCGTGATCTTCTTCATCGTGATCACGGTCGTGTCCCTCTTCCAATTCCGGGTCCTTCAGCGCAGAGAGGCCGATTTCTGATGACCACCATGACCAACGCCGGCACCCAGGCCGAGGGCGCGCTCGCCGCCGTCCGACGCCGGCCCCGGCGCAGCAGCGAGGCCGACGACACGCGCAAGACCAACTGGTGGGCCACAGCCCTCATCGCGGTCTGCTCGCTGACGATCCTCATCCCGCTCTACCTCGCGGTCGTGGTCTCGCTCAAGACGCCCGACCAACTGACCGAGGGCACGGGGTTCGAATGGCCGAACCCCGTCAACTGGGGGAACTTCCCCACGGCGTGGGAGCGGACGAACTTCCCGCAGGCGCTCATGAACACGGCGTTCATCACGGTCGGCGCGGTGGCGTTCACGCTCCTCACGAGCTCGATCGTCGCGTACGCGCTGGCTCGGAACATCCACCGGCCGTTCTTCAAGGGCGTGTTCTTCTACCTGCTCGCGGCGCTGTTCATCCCCTTCCCGATCATCATGCTGCCTCTCGTGAAGCAGACCGCGCTCCTGGGGCTCGACAACCAGGTCGGGTTGATCATCCTGTACACGGTCTACGGCCTGTCGCTGAACATCTTCATCTACACGGCCTACATCCGCTCGATCCCGATCGAGCTCGAGGAAGCCGCGCGGATCGACGGCGCGAGCACGTGGCGCGTGTTCTGGTCGGTCATCTTCCCGCTCCTGGGTCCCATGAACGCGACGGTCGGCATCCTCACCTGCGTGTGGGCGTGGAACGACTTCATCATGCCGCTCGTCGTGCTGACCGACCCCGCCGCCCGCACGCTACCGCTCGCGCAGTACGTCTTCCAGGGGCAGTTCAACACCGACTACACGGTGGCGTTCGCGTCCTACCTCATGGCGATGGCGCCCCTGCTCATCGTCTACATCTTCAGCCAGCGCTGGGTCATCTCCGGCGTCACGCGGGGCTCGATCAAGTAGCCCCGGTCCTCCCCGCGCGAGAACGCGCTTATGTCTTCACGCCCCGGCGTGCGGACATAGGCGCGTTCTCGCGTCAGGACAGGAGGGCGGCGAGGCGGTCGAGCTGGCTCGCGTCCTCGAGCGCCGAGCCGACCGCGACGACGCGGACGCCGGCATCCAGGAACTCCTGCGCGTTCGACGCGTCGATCCCGCCGGTCGCGACGAAGCGCACGTGCGGGAACGGCCCCTTCATGTGCCGGAACCAGTCCACGCCGAGCCACGTCGCGGGGAAGGCCTTCAGCCAGGTCAGCCCCAGCGACTGCGCGAGCTGCACCTCGGTCGGCGTCGCGACCCCGGGAAGGATCGGGATGCCGGCATCCTGCGCTGCCCGGACGACGATCGGGTCGAGCCCGGGCGAGACGAGGTACGCGGCGCCGGCGGCCTGGGCGAGCGTGATCTGGTCGGGCGACACGATCGTGCCGGCGCCGACGAGCTTGCCGCGCTCCGCCCCGAGCCGCACGAGCTCGCGCAGTGCCCGCTCGTCCTCCTCGGTCTGCAGCGGCACCTCGACGGAGTCGATGCCGAGGTCCCACGCCGTCCCGGCGAGCCGGACCGAGCGGTCGACGCCCATGCCGCGCAGGATCGCCATGAGCGGCACGCGGCCGAAGATCTCGTCGAAGTCGTGCTGAGCCGTCATGCGGAAGTCCTCTCGTCGACGGAGTCGCTCGTGGTCTGAAGGGTCAGTGCCGCGCGGTGGTGACCGCGGCGGAGTCGTTCGGAAGCCGGCCGCCCCTCGACGAGTGCCGACAGATAGCCTCCCGCGAAGGCGTCGCCGGCGCCGACGGCTTCGACGACCTCGACCGGCAGGGCGGGCTCGAACACCACGCCGGCGCGCGTGAACGCCGTGGCCCCGACGTCGCCGTCCTTCACGACGAGCTCGCCCACCTCCGGCAGCAGTGCACGGACGGATGCGGCATCCGTCGTCCCCCACAGCGTCTCGGCCTCGTCGCGGCCGACGAACACGATGTCGGCAGCGCGCGCGAGCGCGAGGAGCGCGGGTGCGGCGGTCGCGGCGTCCCACAGCGGAGCGCGGTGATTGACGTCGAAGCTCACGGGAACGCCGGCCTCGCGCGCCCGGGCGATGACGGCGTCGAGGAAGGCCGACGCCGACGCGGAGATCGCCGCCGTGATCCCCGAGACGTGCAGGATCGCGACGCCGTGGAGGTCGACGCGGTCCGCGTCGCCGGCCGAGAGGTGAGCCGCCGCCGATCCTGCACGGTAGTACCGCACGCCGTGGCCCGGGTCCTTGAAGTAGACGCCGGTCGGATGCCGCGGATCGAACTCGACGCCTGAGACGTCGACACCTCGCTCGGCGAGCTGACGGGCGATGCGGTGGCCGAGCGGGTCGTCGCCGAGCCGGCTGAACCAGCGGGCCTCGCCGCCGAACGCCGCGACGTGACCCGCGACGTTGGACTCGGCGCCGCCGGCGTCGACGCGGAAGTCGACGGCATCCGTCAGCGGCGTCGCGGCCGCGGGCGTCACCAACGCCATCGTCTCGCCGACCGCGAGGAGGGCGCCCTGCAGGGAAGTCACCCGGCGATCATCTCAGGTCGGTGACGGGCGCCGCGTCCATGTCGTCGAACGCCTGGTTCTCGCCGGCCATCGCCCACACGAACGAGTACGCCTCCGTGCCGACGCCCGAGTGCAGCGACCAGCTCGGCGAGATGACCGCCTGACGGTCGGCCACGACGAGGTGACGAGTCTCGGTGCGCTCGCCCAGGAGGTGGATGACCCGCGCGTCCTCCGGCACGTCGAAGTACAGGTAGCACTCGGTGCGGCGGTCGTGGGTGTGGGCGGGCATCGTGTTCCACATCGAGCCGGGGTGCAGTTCGGTGACGCCCATCACGATCTGGCACGACTTCACACCGGTCTCGTGGATGTACTGGTTGAGCGTCCGGCGGTTCGAGGTGAGCTGGTCGCCGAGCTCGCGGACCGTGCCCTCGCCGGGTGGGACGAGGGCCGCCGGGTAAGACGTGTGGGCGGGGGCCGAGAAGAGGTAGAACTGCCCGTCACCATCGAAGGTGATCGAGCGGATGCCGCGGCCGAGGTAGAGGCACGCGCCCTTGACGAGCGTGTACATCTCGCCGTCGGCCGTGACGGTGCCCGTGCCGCCGACGTTGACGATCCCGAGCTCGCGATGCTCGAGGAAGTGGTCGCTGCGGATCTCGGGGTAGCCGGTCAGCTCCAGGGGGCTGCCCGCCGGCACCGCCCCGCCGAGCACCACGCGGTCGTGGTGCGTGTAGACGAGGCGGATCTCGCCCGGCACGAAGATCTCGGGCACGAGGTAGCGCTCGCGCAGCTCGGTCGTCGTGAAGCCAGGGACCTGGTCGGGGTTGGTCGCGTAGCGCTGTTCGATGTGGCTCACCAGTAGCTCTTCCAATCGGGATCGGCGAGGCGCGTGAGCGCCTCGAGGTAGAAGTAGTCGCCCCACAGCGTGCCCTCGTCGACCCCCCTGTCCTTGGGGAGGTCGTACACGCCGTGCAGGAGCAGCGCGTCGGAGTCCGCGGGACCCCGGGGCGCACAGTCTGCCGCGAGCGCCGCGACGAGCGTCTCGCCGAGCGCCTGCGCGCGTGCGGCCCGCTCGGGATCGACGTCGACCCGAGCCAGCTCGAGGAAGCCGCAGGCCGCGATCGCGGCGGCGGAGCTGTCACGCGGAGCGTCGCTGCCGTCCGTGTACACGAGATCCCAGTAAGGGATGCTGTCAGCCGGCAGGTGCGCGATGAAGTAGTCGGCGCAGCGCCACGCCGCACCGAGGAGCTCGTCATCGCCCGTCGCCCGGAAATTGAGGGCGAAGCCGTAGATCCCCCACGCCTGTCCGCGGGCCCAGCACGAACCGTCGTGCGCACCCTGCTCCGTCGCGCCGCGAAGCGGCCGGCCCGTCTCGGCGTCCCAGTAGAAGGTGTGGAACGTCGAGTCGTCCTCGCGGAGGATGTGCTCGCGCAGCTGCGTCGTGTGCCGCCGCACCGCGTCGGCGAAGCGCGCATCGCGCGTCTGCTCGTGCGCCCACGTGAGCAGCGGCATGTTCATGAGGCTGTCGATGATCGTGCGCCCGCGCTGCGCGGGGTCGGACAGGTCGCCCCACGCCTGGATGATCCCGGCCGGCTCGAGGAAGCGCCGCATGAGGTGGTCGGCGGCGCGGAGCGCAGCATCCCGAGCGTTCTCGTCCTGCAGCAGCCGCCACGGCGCGACGGCGGACAGCGTGTAGAGGAATCCGAGGTCGTGGGTCTCGAGATCCTCGCCCGCGCGCACGCGCCGGGCGAAGTCGGCCGCATGGCGCAGACCCGCGTCGCGGAAGGCGGTGTCGCCCGTGCGCTCCCACGCGAGCCATTGCATGCCCGGCCAGAAGCTCGTCGTCCAGCCGCGGTTGCCGCCCTCCGGAAACCCGCCCGCCGCGGGGCGGAGCGGGTAGCGGTCGTCGCGCGTCGTGTCGTCCGGGTACCGGTCGCCGAACACGTCGATGTTGCGGCGGACGGTCCAGAGCGCCGCGGCGAGGGCCGCCTCGGTCGTCACTGTCGAGTGCGACGCGGGGGGAGTCGTCGTCATCGGGGCGGATGTCCTTCCTGAATCGGTGCGGTCAGGCGGTCAGTGCAGTGGATGTCACGACGCCGTCGGGCCAGGTGACCGTCGCGGCTCCGCCGTCCGCGAGCGCGAGCCGCGCGACGTGGAGCCGCGAGGCGGTGCCGGCGAGCTCGACGATGACGGCGACGGTCATGCCCTCCGCGACGGGGAAGGTCGCGATCGGCACAGTCGCGTCGCCGCCGAGCGGACTCGCGTCCGCGCGCCGCTCGGCGCTGGTCACCCCGTCGCCGAGAAGCGGGCGGATGCTGCTCCTCACGCGCTGCGCGGCGGCGCCGGCGAGCGGCCAGCCACCCACGCGCAATGCGAGCCCGGGGGGGTCGATGTCGGGCTCGACCGCGTCGACGCGGACGATGCGGACCTCCCACGGCCCGCGCACGAGCGAGCGGACGGTGAGGCGCCCCGCGACCGTCACGGCGCCTCGGATGCCGGCGCCGTGGCGGGTCTGCACCTCGTCCGGTGCGATCCAATGGGCGCGCCACGTCGAGCCGGCGACGCCGACGGCCTCGACGCCCTCGCCCTCGACCCGCGTCTCGAGGAGCGTCATCCCGGCACGATGGCTCGCGTCTCCGTTCGCACGCACGAGCGCGACCGACTGCTCGAGCGGCTCGCCCCACGCGCGGCCGTCGGCGAGGGGAGCGGTCGCCGTCGAGTACCCGAGGCGGGCGTAGAGCGGCGAGTCGCCCACGAGCGCGCCCTCGACCGCCTTGTCGGTGCCGTGGTTGACGACGCGCACGACGCCGTCCGCGCGGGTGCCCGACACGATCCACCCCGCCGCGCGGACGGCGCGCAGGGAGTCGGACGTCTCGACGGGGAGCGGCTCGGCCGGTGCCGCCCAGACCGGATGGTCGGCCGGGAGCGAGATGCCGAGAAGGCCCTTCGCGGCCCAGTACGGGGAAGCCGGGCCGGAGTAGCCCTGCGCGAGGCGGCGCCACTCGCCGTGCCACCCCATCGTGAGCAGACCCCGCTCGTCGGGCACGCCGCGATCCGCGAAGTGGCGGACGACGCGGTCGGCGGCGTGCCGCAGCGCGCCCGCCGAGGTCGACGGGACGCCGGCCATCGCACCGACCCAGAAGGGCGCGGCGGCGGCGAACCGATAGATGAGGCTGCGGCCCTGGATGAGCGGCGAGCCGTCGCCGCCGACGAGGGCCAGGGCGTCGAGGAGGAAGCGATCGAGCAGCGCGACGTCGCGCTCCGTGCGCCCGTCCGCGAGGTCTGCGGCGCCCTGCATCCGCGACCACAGCACGGGGTACAGGTGCAGCGCCCAGCCGACGTAGTGGTCGTACGCGCGCTCCTCGCCGTCCGAGAGCCAACCTTCCGGCCGCGCGAACGAGTCGTGCAGCGCGAGGTCGTCCGCGATGTCCTGGGCCGACCACGGGCCGCCGACCGAGCGGAGGAAGGTCTGCACGACGACGCGGAACCACAGCCAGTTCGTCCGAGGGTAGGTGGGATCCCCCACCGCGGGAGCGAGGTAGGCGACGAGCCGCTCCTGCGTCCCGTGGTCGAGCCGGTCCCAGATCCAGGCGCGCGTCAGGTCGAGGATGAGCGCGAGAGAAGCGGCCTCGACCTTCGCCTGGCCGTGCTCGTCGAGCCGCACCCACCGGTCGGGAGCGGTGGGGTCGACGCCGGACGCGATGCCGCGCGCGCAGAAGTCGATGAGCTTATCGACGCCCTCTCCGCGCTCGCCCGCGATCCGGAAACCCGCCAGCAGGAATGCCCGGGCGAATCCCTCGAGCCCATCGACCGCGCGACCGTAGCCGCCTTCGGTGCCGGGCGGCGTGATGAGCGCGCCGTTCGGCGATGCCCACGCCCGCGCGGCGGCGAGAAGCCGGTCGGCGTACTGCACCCACTGGGCGCGGCTCCAGTCCGTCACAGTCGTTCCTCGTCGAATCGTCGGGGCAAGCGCTTTCGGAGATTAGCAACCCGAACCGATCAGATCAATGGCTATTTCTTCGGTCTTGATCGATTATGATCGTTTTTATCATGGGGGAATCGATGTTCCGCGGCCCACTCGCGGCGGTGTTCGCGCACGGTGCCGATGGCGTCGTGTCGGCTGCCGGCGCGCTTCCCGTTCCCCCCGCGAGCGACCGGGCCGTCTGGGCGGAAGACCGCCTCGACGGACCCACGGTCGGCGACCTCCTCCGCCGAGCCGAGCTCGACCGCGGCACACCGTGGCCTCAGCCGCTCGCGAGCGCCGCCGCGCGCGTGCATCGCGACGGCGACCGCGTCGGATGGGAGACACCGGCGTTCGCGCGCCAGCACCGGCTCAGCCGCGCCGCCGTCGCCGCCGCCGTCACGCTCGACGACGCGTGGATCGACGAGGTCGCCGACGGCGTACAGCTCGTGTGCGAGCAGAGCTCGTGGTGCTGGCCCGCCCACGACGACGCCCTCGCGCGGCACGGGTCCGTTCTCGCGGTCGTCGACGACCCGTACCTCGACCTGGGCGCCGGCGAGGCCGTCGCCCAGCTCGCGTGGATAGACCGGCTCCTCGGCGAGCAGCTCGACGAGCGCTACCCGGGGCTGCGGGCACGCATCAGGCGCGAGGCCCGCGTCCGCGTCATCGATCCGTTCGTCGCGCGGCGCGACTGGCACTGGATCGGCCTGGACGGAGACGTACACAACTGGAACCCGTGGATCCACGGGAACGTCCTCGTCGCGGCCCTGCAGCTGCTCGACGAGCCCGCTGAGGCGGCTCTGCGCGCTGATGTCGTCGCCCTGGCGATCGAAGGGCTCGACCGGTACGCGGCATCCCTTCCCGGCGACGGCGCGATCGACGAGGGCTACGCGTACTGGTGGAACGGCGCCTGCCGCGCCCTCGAAGCCCTCGATCTGCTCGCCTTCGCGACCGACGGACGGTGGGATGCTGCTCCCGCCGTCGCCGGGCTGCGCGAGACGATCGCCTTCCCGCACCGCATGCACCTCGGCGGCGACTGGTACCTGAACCTCGCGGACGGGCAGGCGCGCCCGCCGCGCGACCAGCCGTGGCATGCACTGCATCGCGCCGCGCGCCGCGTCGGAGATGAGGCTGCACGCCGCCACGCGGTCGCGCATCGCTCGCCCGGCGAGCCGCTGGCCACGGAGCGCGAAGGGCTCGGGCGGTTCCTGCGGGCGCTCACGGACGAGGACTGGCGCACCGCTGTGCCGGGGTCGTCGCCGCTTCCGCGCGACACCTGGCTGCCGTCGACGCAGGTGCTCGTGGCACGGGCCGCCGGCGGCACCGCCGCGGGACTCGCGCTGGCCGCGAAGGGCGGACACAACGGCGAGCACCACAACCACAACGACGTCGGCTCGTTCGTCGTCGCGGTCGACGGCGTGCCCGTCGTCGTCGACGCGGGGCGGCCGACGTACACGCTCGCGACGTTCGGTCCCGGCCGATACGACATCTGGACGATGCAGAGCTCGTGGCACAGCGTCCCCGAGGTTCGCGGCGTCGCCCAGGCACCCGGCGCGGTGTACGGCGCCCGCGATGTCGAGGCGCGGCTGGGCGAGTCCGCGTCGTCCCTCTCGCTCGATCTGGCGCCGGCCTACCCTGCCGCAGGCCTCGTCTCGTGGCGCCGCACAGCAACGCTCGAGCGCTCCCCGGCCGCGGGCCGCGTGGTCGTGGCGGACTCCTGGGAGCTCGAGGAGTGGACCGCGGGCGAGGAGCCTCCGACGATGGTGCACCTCCTGCTCGCGGGCGACGTGCGGCTCGGCGACGGTGAGGCGCACGTGACTCCGCTCGACGGCGCGCGGCCCGTCGTCGTGCGCTGGTCGCCCGATGTCGAGGCCGTCGTCGCCGAGCGGGTGCTCGACGACCCGATGCTCTCGGACGTGTGGGGCCCGACCCTCACCCGTCTCGGTCTGCTCGTGACGGGGCGCCGCCGCCTGCGCGTCACGATAGACGTGGACGTCCACCTCGACAGGGAAGGCCGATGACCGCGCCACCCTCGAACGGCGCGCACGCCGCGCACGCCGCGCTCGCGCCCGCGCGGCGCGCGCACATCCTCGCGGTCCTCTCGCGCGACGGCGTCGTGCGCGCGTCCGAGCTGCTCGACGACCTCGGAGTGACACCCGTCACGGTGCGGCGCGACCTGGCTCAGCTCGAGTCCGAGGGGCTCCTCGTGCGGGTCCACGGGGGCGCCGTCGCGGTGCAGAGCGATGTCACCGCGACCCCGGCCGTCGGGACGGACGATGCGATCGCGGTGCTCGTCCCGTCGCTCGACTACTACTGGCCCGCCGTCGTGCGCGGCATGGCGGAGGAGGCGCGGCAGCGCGGCCTCCGGCCCATCGTGCGCGGCACGTCCTACGACCTGCAGGACGAGCGTCCGGTCCTCGAGCGCCTCCTTCAGGACCCCGCGGTGCGGGGCCTCGTCGTCGCCCCCAACACCGACACCCCCTACGCCGCCGACGTCGTGCAATGGCTCGCCGGATGCCGCGTCCCGAGCGTCCTCGCCGAGCGCGAGGCCGCGCTGCCGGACGGCACGGCCGTCGAGTCCGTCACAACCGACCACGCGCTGGGCGCGGCGCTGGCCGCCCGTCACCTCGCGGGCCTCGGACACCGGAAGGTGGGCCTCGTGCTCTCGCGCGACTCACCCACTTCGCGGCGGATCGCCGACGGCTGGGCCGCGGCCTCGGCCGAGCTGGACTTCACGCCGATCCCGAACCTCGAGCGGTTCCTCCCGCCGCGCAGCAGCGCGGACTTCTCGGCCGCCGTCGACGCGTCGCTGGACCGCGCGCTCGCGGGCGGGGCGACGGCGCTGCTCGTCCACGCCGACGCCGAGGCGATGGCCTTCGTCGACCTCGCGCTCGCGCGAGGCGTCTCGGTGCCCGACGACCTGTCGATCGTCGCGTACGACGACGAGGTCGCCGAGCTCTTCACTCCGGCCCTCACCGCCGTCAGCCCGCCCCGGGCGGCCGTCGGCGCGTCGGCGATCGATCTCCTGGTGCGCCGCATCGCCGAGCCGGACCGGCCCGTGCACCGCGTGACCGTGAGCCCCACGCTCAAGGTCCGTCGCTCGACGGCGTCGATCGGCGAGCCCTGATCGGGCCCCGGCATCCGTCCCCTTCCCTGCCTGCCTACGACAGAGAGCCTCCTGTGCCCACCTTCACGATCGGCGACACCGACTTCCTCCTCGACGGAGCCCCGCACCGCGTCATCTCGGGCGCGCTGCACTACTACCGCGTGCATCCCGAGCAGTGGGCGGACCGCATCCGCAAGGCGCGGCTCATGGGGCTCAACACGATCGAGACCTACGTCGCGTGGAACGCGCACGAGCCGCGGCGCGGCGAGTGGAACGCCACGGGCTGGAACGACCTGGGCCGCTTCCTCGACCTCGTCGCCATCGAGGGGCTGCACGCGATCGTCCGGCCGGGACCGTACATCTGCGCCGAGTGGCACAACGGCGGGCTTCCGGTGTGGCTCACGGGGATGCCGGGCATCGGCCTGCGGCGCTGGGAGCCGCAGTACGTCGCCGAGGTGACGCGCTACCTGGAGCGCGTGTACGAGATCGTCGCGCCTCGGCAGATCGATCGCGGAGGCAACGTCGTGCTCGTCCAGATCGAGAACGAGTACGGCGCCTACGGCTCCGACAAGGAGTACCTCGCCGAGCTCGTCCGCGTGACGCGAGATGCCGGCATCACGGTGCCGCTCACGACCGTCGACCAACCCCAGCCCGACATGCTGCGCGACGGGAGCCTGCCCGGCCTGCACCTGACCGGATCGTTCGGCTCGCGCGCGGCGGAGCGCCTCGCGACGCTGCGCGAGCACCAGCCCACGGGACCCCTCATGTGCTCAGAGTTCTGGGACGGCTGGTTCGACTGGTGGGGCGGTGTGCACCACACGACCGAGACGGATGCCGCGGCCGCCGAGCTGGACGCGCTTCTGGCCGCCGGGGCTTCGGTCAACATCTACATGTTCCACGGCGGCACGAACTTCGGCCTGACCAATGGCGCGAACGACAAGGGGCGATACCTGCCGCTCACGACGTCGTACGACTACGACGCGCCGCTCGACGAGGCAGGCAACCCGACGGCCAAGTTCGAGGCCTTCCGCGAGGTCATCGCGCGCTACGCCGAAGTCCCGGCCGAGGTCGCTCCGGCGGGCGTGCCCGCGCCTGAGCTCGAGGTGCCCCTGAGGTGGGCCGGAGGAGCGATCGACGGCCTCGCGCGCGCCGGGGAGCAGCATCCGTCTCCCCCGTCGTTCGAGCAGCTCGACCACCTCGGCGCGCTCGTGCTCTACGAGACGGAGCTCGGCGGCGCGGGCGGGGCGCTCGAGATCGAGGAGGTGCGCGACCATGCGTGGGTCGCGGTGGACGGGCGGCCCGTCGGCACGCTGTCGCGGACGCGCCACGAGCGGGCGCTCCTCGTCCCGGCGGGCCGGCGCCTCTCGCTCCTCGTCGAGGAGCAGGGCCGCGTCAACTACGACGGCCGCCTGGGTGAGCCGAAGGGCCTCCTGGGGCCGGTGCTGCTCGACGGGCAGCCCCTCGAAGGCTGGACCGCGACGCCGCTCGAGCTCGAGGCGCTGGCCTCGGCGGCCGGGGAGTCGGGATGGGGCCCGCGCGCCGCTACGGCGACGTTCGAGCTCGACGAGCAGGGCGACCTGTTCCTCTCGACCGCAGGCCTCGGCAAGGGCTTCGCCTACGTCAACGGCCTGCTCCTCGGCCGCTACTGGAGCAACGGCCCACAGCGCACGCTGTACGTGCCGGCACCCGCGACGCGGGCCGGCGCCAACGAGCTCGTGATCATCGAGCTCGACGGCGCGGCGCCGCGCGCGGCGCGCTTCGTCGCGGGGCTGGAGCTGGGCCCGGAGCACGAGTAGCCCCCGGGCCCAGCGCGTCCGGGATCAGCCGACCGGCTGGACCCACGTCGACGGAGCGGGCGGTGCGACGACCGGCGGGCGGTCGTTGCACGTGTACGGGTTGGGCAGGTAGTACCCGAGCCAGTTCGTCCCGGGGTGCCACTCGTTGCTGTCGACGCCGTCGTTGCCGCCCAGATCGGTCGAGAAGAACGACGTGTGCGTGTAGGTCGGGTCGTCGAACGAACCGCAGTTGTTGACGCCCCACCAGCCGACGCCCCGGACGTCGACGTTCTCGAAGGACGCTCCGCCCTTGACCCGCGCGCTCACGACCGAGGTGCCCACGCCGTCGACGCGGATGTCCTCGAAGTGCACGCCGGTCAGCGTGTACTGATCTTTGATGCCCCAGTCCGAGACCATGAGGATCGCGTTGTACGTGCTGTCGAGGTAGTGGTCTCCGACGACGTGGATGTCGGCGTCGATCGACTTGTCCAGGACGTAGAACCAGATCGAGCCGAGCCCGATGTCCCAGTTGAGCTCCCGCGTGCCGGCGCGCACCGTCGTGTTGCCCGAGAACGTGAGCGATCCGTCGAACGCGTGCGCCCCGAACCGCGAACCGGCGTGCAGCGCGCTGCCCTCGCGGATCGTGTCGGCGACGAGGTTGCCCGACACCGTCGTGTCGGTGCCGCCGTAGATCGCGATGCCGTTCGCGAGGTTCGGGGTCTGGACCGTGTTGCGGTCGAACGTGTTCCGGGCGTTCGTCGGCGCGTCGCCCTTCTGCTCGGCCCATGCGGCCAGGCCGTCGTCGCCCGAGTTGCGCACGAAGTTGTTCCGCACGACCGAGTCGGTCACGCCGAGGTGCAGGTTCACGCCGTCGGCGATCTGGTCGACGATGACGTTGTCGGCGATCGTGACGCCCGACATCGGCCCGTCGAGCCAGATGCCGACCTTCGTGTGCTGGATGTGCAGGTTTGTGAAGCTCGAGTCGCTGAACGCCCCGCCGATCCCGTTCACCTGGTCCGTGTCGATGCGCTCGCGCACGTCGCCCTCGATCGAGAAGCCGGACAGGTGCACGTCCGAGCTGCCGCCCTCGGCGGCATCCTTCCCGTAGAACCCGACTCCCGTGTGTACCGAGCCGTCCGGAGCCGGCGCCTCGAGCGCGACCTCGGAGCCCTTGAACGTCGTGTACCAGCTGCCCGCGCCCTCGATCGTGACGTCGTCGACGACGATGTGGCGGTCGACGCGGTAGGTGCCCGGCGGCACGTAGACCGTGAGCCCCTTGCGCTGCGCGAACGCGATGGCCTTCTCGAGGGCGGATGCCGAGTCTCGCCGGCCGGTCGGATCGGCGCCGAACAGCAGGACGTTCGCGGCCTTGATCTTGACGTACGGCGCGGCGACCTTCTCGGTGTCGATGAGGTCGATGACGGTCCATGCGACCGACGCCGGCGCCGTGAGCCGGATCGTGTCGCCCGCCTTGTAGGTCTTGCCGAGAAGCAGGCGCTCCTCGTCGTAGAACTTCATGGGGCGGAAGGGCTTGGCCGGCTCGTAGCCAGGTCCGGGCACGCAGCCGCACTCCGTGATCCACCAGTCCGGATGCAGGAGGCCCGCGTCCGGGTCGTTCGTGAACGGGTACTGGTTGTAGAGGTACGCGTACTGCGACGTCAGCTCGAGCGTGTGCTTCTTGCCGCCGGCCGTCACCTTCAGGGGCGCAGTGAGGCCGCCTCCTCCGGAAGCGTCCGGGATGCTGTACCGCACCGTGATGGCGTTGGCGGCGGCCGGGAGGGTGAACTCCACGAACTGCCCGGGTGCGAGCCTGACGGCCTTGCGGCCCGATGCCTCCGCTTCGAGGCTGTACGCCTCGCGGCTCGGGCCGATGATCGTGCCGTTCGTGACCGCGTTCTCGGCCTCCTGCTCGAGGAACGCGACCTCCGCCCCGCGGCCGGCGACGAGCGCGGGATCGAGCGCCGCCCTCGTCACGACCGGCGGCGGTGGCGGCGCGGGCTTGGCGGCCGAGGCCGGGGCCGCCGCGGCGAGCGCCGCGAGGGTGAGGGATGCCGCGGCCGCAGCCGCGATCAGGGTACGGGGACGTGTCATCGTCGACTCGCTTCAATCCGGGGAGGGACGGGCGGCAATGCCCGCTCGACGTCAATCTAAACGGCGCACATGCACTGATTCAATACTTCGTCGCCTAATGCCGATATTCTGTGGATTTCTTGCGTTCACTTGCCAATCTGGCGCAAGACTTGCAGGGCCCGTCGGCAGACACCGAGGTCGCAGTCGACCCTGAAGATCGGAAGTCTGAACCTCAGTGAGGGCAATTCCGACAAGATTCTCAGTGTTGACGCACAATACATCCGATCTTTAGTCTTGCCTTGGAAAGGACCCCATGCCTGTCATCACCGAACTCGAGACCTTCGACATCCGGTTCCCCACCTCGCTGAGCCTGGACGGCTCGGACGCCATGAACCCCGACCCCGACTATTCCGCCGCGTACGTCGTGATCCGCTCCGACGCGACGGACGGGCTCGAGGGGCACGCGTTCGTCTTCACGATCGGTCGCGGCAACGACGTCCAGGTCGCCGCGATCGAGGCGCTGCGCGATCACCTCCTCGGCGAGGACCTCGACGCTCTGCTCGCCGATATGGGAGCCACGTCCCGCCTCCTCGGCTACGACTCGCAGCTGAGGTGGCTCGGGCCCGAGAAGGGCGTCATGCACATGGCCATCGGCGCCGTCCTCAACGCCCTGTGGGATCTGCGTGCCAAGCGCGCGGGCGAGCCGCTGTGGCTGCACCTCAGCCGGCTGTCCCCCGTTGAGATCGTCGACCTGCTCGATTTCCGCTACTTGAGCGACGCTCTCACGCGGGACGAGGCGCTCGCGATCCTCGAGGCCGCCGTGCCCGGTCGACAGGAGCGCATCGCCGCTCTCCTCGACGGCGGCTACCCGGCTTACACGACGAGTCCCGGCTGGCTCGGATACTCCGACGAGAAGCTCGCGCGCCTGTGTCGTGAAGCCGTCGCCGACGGATTCCGGCAGATCAAGCTGAAGGTCGGCGCCGATCTCGACGAGGACCGGCGCCGCCTCGCGATCGCCCGCGCCAACGTGCCCGCCGGGTTCCCGATCGCGATCGACGCGAACCAGCGCTGGGACGTCGAGGCCGCGATCGGCTGGGTCACTGCGCTCGCAGAGTTCGACCTCGCCTGGATCGAGGAGCCCACGAGCCCCGACGACATCCTCGGACACGCCGCGATCGCACGCGGCGTGTCTCCCGTCCGCGTCGCGACGGGCGAGCACGTCCAGAACCGCATCGTCTTCAAGCAGCTTCTGCAGGCGGGTGGCATGGACGTCATGCAGATCGACGCGGCGCGCGTCGGCGGCGTCAACGAGAACATCGCCAACCTCCTGCTCGCGGCCAAGTTCGGCATCCCGGTCTGCCCGCACGCGGGAGGAGTCGGGCTCTGCGAAGCCGTGCAGCACCTTTCGATGTTCGACTTCGTCGCGGTGACGGGCACGCGCGAGGGCCGCATGATCGAGTACGTCGACCACCTCCACGAGCACTTCGCCACGCCGGTCGAGATCCGCGACGGTCGCTACGTCGCGCCGACCGCTCCGGGCGCGGGCACTGAGATGCACCGCGAGTCCATCGCGGCCTACCGGTGGCGCGGCGCACACGCCGCGGTCGACGCGTGACGGGGGCTCAGCCGGCCAGTCCGTAGAAGCGGACGCCCGTCCGCGCCGAGACGGCCTCCCACTCCTCGCCGTCGATCCCCGTCGCGAACCGTACGCGGTCGCTCCACTCCTCGGGGGTCGATCTCATGCCGAAGACAGCGCTCACGGGCCAGTCGCTGCCGAGCATCGCGCGGTCCGGGCCGAAGGCGTCGAGTGTGAAGCGGATGTAATCGTCGGCGTGCGTGAAGTACGCGCGCCCGTCGTCCGTCTCTGCCGGCAGGCCGGAGAGCTTGACGTGGGTGCCCGGCAGCGCGGCGAGCCGCCGGAGCCCCTCCGCCCACCGCTGCCCCGCGACGCTTGCGAGGCCCTCTGCGACGGGCGGCTTGCCCAGGTGGTCGAGGACGACGCGCAGGCCCGGCACCGACTCCAGCAGCGCGATGAGCGCGTCGAGCTGCGGATGGCGGATGCATGCGTCGAACGTCAGGCCGCGCTCCGCGAGGAGCGCCAGTCCACGCCGCAGGTCCGGGTCGGCGAAGCGCGCAGCATCCTCCCCCTGCAGGAGATGCCGGATGCCGACGAAGCCGCGGACGTCGGCGAGCGCGTCGAGGTGGTCGGAGAGATCGGGCGAGCGCAGATCCGCGCCCGCGACGATGCCGGCGAGCTCGGGCCAGTCGAGGTCCGCGACCCAGCGCGCCTCGTCGAGGGCCTGGTCGGGGCGGCAGTCGGCTTGCACGAAGACGACGCGGCGCTCGTCCTCCGAGCGGTAGTCGTCGGGCAGGCGGGGCCCGTCGAGCTCGTCGAGGCCCGAGAGCCACGGATAGTCGAGGCGGCGCGGATCCCACACGTGGACGTGGGCATCGAGCGGCACGGGGTTACGAGGCATCCCTCAGCCAATCCTCGATGCCGGCGATGTGGGTCAGCATGAGCGCCTCGGCGAGACGGGCGTCGCCGCGGCTGAGCGCGCCGAGGATGCCGCGGTGCTCCGCGATCGTGCGCTCGGTCGCACCCTGCTGGGTGATGCCGCGCCAGATGCGCGCCCGGACCGTTCCGCTGGACATCGACTCGACGAGGCGGCTCAGGTACTCGTTGCCGGACGCCTCGACGATCGCCTGGTGGAACTCCAGGTCGTGTGCGACAAGATCCTCGATCCCCGACGCCGCGTCGGTCTGCTCGATGAGCGCGGTCAGCCGGACGACGGTCTCGGGCGTCATGCTCCGCGCCGCGAGCGCCGCTCCCGCCGGCTCCAGGATGCGGCGCACGCCGAAGATCTCGAGCACGGAGCGGTCGGTGTGCAGATCGACGACGAACGCCATCGCCTCGAGGAGGAGGCGCGGCTCGAGGCTCGTGACGTAGGTGCCGTCCCCGCGGCGCACGTCCAGCACGCGGATGACCTCGAGCGCCTTGACCGCCTCGCGCAGCGAGTTGCGCGAGAGTCCGAGCCGCTCGCTGAGCTCCTTCTCCGGCGGGAGCCGGTCGCCCGGACCCAGCTCGCCGGAGGTGATCATCCGGCGGATCCTCTGGATCGCCTCGTCCGTCACCGCCATGCACGACATGCTAGCGAAATTCGGCGCAGACATCGGACCTCTGCGGTCCATAGGCGCCGCATAGGCGTCGGCGGGGGCCCGCCTAGGTCGCGTGCGTACTCATGGAGCATGGACACGACATCGCGACGCCGACGCCACCCCCTCCGCAACAGCCTGATCGCCGGGGGCCTCGTCGTGCTGCTCGTCGGCGGCGGGGGCGCCGCGTGGGCGGTGGACCGCTTCCTCATCGAGCACGTCGAGATCTCCGATGTCTCTGAATACGAGGCCGCGAACTCGTCGAGTTCGACCGCGTCGGAGGCGGGCACCTCGACCGAGACCGAGGGCACCGTCACGGGCTCGACCTACGCGAACGGAGAGACGACCGTCACGGTGTCGCAGGTCGTCACGGGAACCGGCGACGACACCGTGACCTACTACGTCGCCGATGTCGTCCTCGGCGACGCGGCGGCGCTGCGATCCGCTTTCGCGAAGGACCAGTTCGGCGAGAACATCACCGAGACGACGAGCGCCATCGCCGACGCGAACGACGCGGTCTTCGCCATCAACGGCGACTACTACGGCTTCCGCGACACCGGCATCGTCATCCGCAACGGCGTCGTGTACCGCGACGTGGGCGCCCGCGAGGGTCTCGTGTTCTACACCGACGGCTCGGTCGCGGTCTACGACGAGACGACGACGTCGGCGGATGAGCTGCTCGCGGCCGGCGCCTGGAACACCCTGAGCTTCGGCCCCGCGATCGTCCAGGACGGACAGATCGTCGACGGCATCGAGGATGTCGAGGTCGACACGAACTTCGGCAACCACTCGATCCAGGGCGAGCAGCCGCGCACGCTGGTCGGCGTCATCGACGAGAACCACCTGGTGTTCGTCGTCGTCGACGGCCGTGACTCCGGTTACAGCCGCGGCGTGACGATGACCGAGGCGGCGCAGATCATGGTCGACCTCGGCGCGACGACGGCGTACAACCTCGACGGCGGCGGCTCGTCGACGATGTACTTCGACGGCGAGGTCGTCAACCAGCCTTCCAACGGCGGCGAGCGCGGCACGAGCGACATCCTGTACATCGCGGAGTGACGTCGTGATCCTCCTGATCCCGTCCTACGAGCCGAGCGATGCCCTGCCCGATCTCGTCGCGCAGCTGCTGACGGCCGATCCCGACGTCGAGATCGTCGTCGTGGACGATGGCAGCGGCGAGCGGTACGCGTCCCTGTTCGCCCGCGCGCACGCCCTCGGCGCGACCGTCCTGACCCACGACGCGAACCGGGGGAAGGGCGCGGCGCTGAAGACCGGGTTCGCGCACGTGCTCGCCGAGCACCCGGGCGACGACGTCGTCACGGCGGACGCCGACGGCCAGCACACACCCCGCGACATCGTCGCGCTCGCGGACGAGCTGAGGCGGGATGCCGCTGCCGGGACCCCGACGCTGATCCTGGGCTGCCGCGCCTTCTCCGGGCATGTGCCCCTGCGCAGCCGCGCGGGCAACGCGGTCGCGCGCGGGGCCTTCCGTGTTGCGGCGGGGTGGCGGCTCTCCGACACGCAGACGGGGCTGCGCGGCATCCCCTCCGCCATGCTGCCCTGGCTCCTCGAGCAGCCGGGCGACCGCTTCGAGTACGAGCAGAACGTCCTGCTGCGCAGCCGCCGCGCGGGATGGCCCGCGCGCGAAGCGCCCATCGAGACGGTCTACCTCGACGACAACGCGTCGAGCCACTTCCGCCCCGTCGCGGACTCGCTGCGGGTCGGCCTGCCGCTTCTCGCCTTCGCGGGCTCCTCGCTGCTCGCCTTCGCCGTCGACACCGTGGCGCTCGTCGTCCTCACTGCTCTCACCGGATGGCTCGTGCCGTCGATCGTCGTTGCTCGCGTCCTCAGCGCCTCGGTGAACTTCGCCGTCAACCGCCGACTCGTCTTCCAGCGCCGAACGAAGCGCGACGTCGTGCGGCACGCCGTGCGCTACACCCTCCTCGCGGGCGCACTGCTCGCGTCGAACATCGTCTGGATGACGGCGCTCACCGAGTTCGGCATCCCTCTCCTCGTCGCCAAGATCGCGACCGAGGTCGTCCTCTTCATCACCAGCTATGGAGTTCAGAAGAGCTTCGTGTTCGCCGCCGAGGAGGCGCCGCAACCCCTAACCGCGCCACAGAACGCGCATAGCCGCCGCATAGTCGCGGACGGTCGGGTGGAATCATGACGATCACCACAGTCCTCCTCATCGCCGTCGACCTCGTCGCGGCCGTCCTCCTGAGCTTCGGGCTCTACTACCGCCGCCACCACCGCCGCGATCTCGTCGTGGCATTCCTCGGCGTCAACGTCGGCGTGCTCGCCGTCGCGGCGGTGCTGGGGACCGCGGAGGTCGCGTTGGGCCTCGGGCTCGGTCTGTTCGGCGTGCTGTCGATCATCCGGCTGCGCTCGTCCGAGATCTCGCAGCGCGAAGTGGCCTACTACTTCTCGGCGCTCGCGATAGGCCTCATGGCGGGGCTCCCGCAGTCAGACCCGTGGCCCGTCGTGGGACTCATCGCCCTGATCCTCGCCGTCATGTGGGCAGCCGACCACCCCCGGCTCCTGGCGCGCAGCCGGCACCAGATCGTGCGCCTGGACCGCGCCGTGGCCGACGAGTCCGAGCTGCGCAACGAGCTGGCCGCACAGCTGGGCGGCGTCGTCACCTCGCTCACTGTGCAGGAGCTCGACCTCGTCAACGACACGACGCTCGTCGACGTCCGGTACCGCATGGTCAGCCGACCGGTCGTTGAGCGAGCGAAGCGAGACGAAACGTCCCAGGCGATCGGCAGCCTGCGGTGACCCTCCTTCCGCTCGACCGGTTCGAGTCCGTCTCGCTCGAGGAGCTCGTGGCGGATGCCGCGCTCCTGACCCGCGTCGACCGCAAGTACGTCCTCCCGGCGCGTGACGCCGAGCGCCTGCTCGCCACCCTCGACGCCGCGAGCCGCGTTCTCGAGATCGACGGTGCCCGCGACTTCGCGTACGAGTCGGTCTACTTCGACACGCCCGACCTGCTGAGCTTCCGGATGGCCGCGCAGCCGCGCCGACGGCGGTTCAAGCTCCGCACCCGCAGCTATCTCGATGCCGGCTCGGCCTACCTCGAGATCAAGACCCGCGGCGCGCGCGGCACGACCGTGAAGGACCGCACGGAGTACGACCCGGTCCTGCGCAGCGTCCTGACCGACACGGCCCGCGACGACGTCGCGGACGCCTTCGACGCGATCGGGGTCGACGGGCAGCGCGCCGACGAGCTCGCCGCGACGCTCACGACGCGGTACCGCCGGGCGACCCTCCTGGCACCGGACGGCGCCGGTCGCGCGACGATCGACACCGCCCTGCGCTGGGACGACGCGAACGGCGAGGGCTTCACGCTCCCCGACGTCGTCATCGTCGAGACGAAATCCCCCGCTGCGGCATCCGTCATCGACCGGATGCTGTGGAGAGCCGGGCACCGCCCCGCCACCGTGAGCAAGTACGCGACGGGCCTCGCCGCCCTCCATTCCGACCTTCCCCGCAACCGCTGGGCGCGCGTCCTGCGCGGCCCCTTCGCGGGAGCGACCCCCACGTCCGGAGCATCCGCCCGGGCCCGAACGGAGGAGCCGCCATGCGCCGCCGCCTGATCCTGCCCGTCATCCCCCTCGCGATCGCGGGGCTGGTCCTCGCCGGCTGCGCGACGCAGACGGTCGCCACGACGCCCGCCTCGGACACGTCGACCGCGACGACGCAGGCCACCGTCGAGATCGACTCGGACCTCGACACAGACGCCGTCATCGCCGCGGACGAGGGCGCGACGGTCGTGAACGACGACGAGTGGTCCGCCTCGGACGCCGTCGACATCGAACTGACGGGCGACACGGCGTCGACCGCCGAGGACGTCGAGGTCGATGGATCGACCGTCACGATCACGGCGGCGGGCGTCTACCGCCTGACCGGCTCGCTCGACGGCTCCGTCGTCGTCGCGGCACCCGAGGACGCCCTGGTCGTCCTAATCCTCGACGACGCCGACATCGCGAACACGGAAGGCGCCGCGATCGAGGCCGTGACGGCCGACGACGTCGCGATCTCGCTCGCCGACGGCAGCGTGAACGGAATCTCGGCTGCCTCGGATACTGCCGCGATCCACGCCGACACCGACCTCACGATCACCGGCACGGGCTCGCTCGAGGTGAGCGCCGACGGCAACGACGGCATCGCGAGCACCGACGATCTCGCGATCCTGTCCGGGACGATCACGGTCGACGCGGCCGACGACGCGCTGCGCGGCAAGGACGCGCTCGTCGTCGAGGGCGGGACCCTCGACCTCGCGGCGGGCGGCGACGCGCTCAAGAGCGACGAGGACCAGGACGCGACGCGCGGGTACATCTGGATCTCGGGAGGCGATGTCACCGCGACCGCCGGCGACGACGGCCTCGCCGCGGCGACCGACGCCGTCGTGACGGGCGGGACGATCGACCTGACGACGACGGGCTCCGACGGAGCCAAGGGCGTGAACGCGGGAGCCGTCATCGCGATCGACGGCGGCGAGGTCACGATCGACGCCGCAGACGACGGCTTGCACTCGGACGGCTCGATCGGCATCGGCGGCGGGACCGTGACGGTCTCGTCGGGCGACGACGGCATCCACGCCGAGGCGGCGCTCGAGATCCGCGACGGCGTCGTGACGGTCCTGCAGTCCTACGAAGGGCTCGAGGCGACCGACATCACGATCAGCGGAGGAGCCGTCGACATCACGGCGGACGACGACGGAGTCAATGCGAGCGGCGGCTCGTCCGGTTCGGGCGGCCAGGGCGGGATGGGCGGGGGCATGGCCGACACCGGCGAGACCCTCACGATCTCGGGCGGCACGCTGACCGTCTCGGCCCAGGGCGACGGCCTCGACTCGAACGGCTCCATGACGATCACGGGCGGCGACACCACCGTGTTCGGACCGACGAACGACGGCAACGGCGCGCTCGACACGAACGGCGGGCTGACGGTCTCCGGCGGCACCGTGCTCGCGGTCGGCAGCGCGGGCATGGCGGAGACCCCCGACTCCTCCTCGGCTCAGCAGTGGATCGCAGCGACCCTCTCGGCCGCGGCGGGCGACGAGATCGAGATCACGGACGCCTCGGGCCAGGTCATCGCTTCGTTCACGACCGAGAAGCAGCTCGCGTCGCTCGTCTACACCTCACCCCACATCGTCGACGGTGCGACCTACACGATCACGGTCAACGGCTCGGCCGCCGCGACGGTCACGGAGGGCACCGCGATCGCCGGCGGCGGCATGGGCGGCGGCCCTGGCCGGCGCTGACCGTGAGTGACGGGATGCCGCGAGCCGCGGCATCCCGTCACCACGCCTGCAGGGAGTCGGCCGGAGTGCGGCCGACGGCGACGGGCCGGCGCGGCGAGCGCGCCCACTGGCTCCACGAGCCGGGGTAGATGCGCGTCTCGATGCCCGCCTCGGCGTAGGCGAGTGCCGAGTGGGCCGACGAGATGCCGGCGCCGCAGTACAGCGTGATGGGCCGCGTCGGATCGACCCCGAAGGCGTCGAGCACGGCCCTGATCTCGTCGGGCGACCGGAACGCGCCGTCGCGCGTGATGTGCGCGATGACGGGGATGTTGAGGGCCCCCGGGATGTGCCCCGACACCGGATCGAGCCCCGGCGCGAGTCCGCGGTAGTGCTCCGGCGCGCGCACGTCGATGAGGTAGCCCTCGACGGGCGCGCGGGCCGCCTCGTCGGTCGTTACGGCACCGGGGTCCGCCGCCGTGAGCCTCGCGTCGCCCGGCGCCGGACGGAAGTCGCCGCGCTCGAGCGGATAGCCCTGGGCGACCCACGCCCGCAGACCCCCGTCCAGCACGCGGATGCGGACGCCACGCCGGCGCAGCAGCCACCACGCGCGCGCCGCCGCGACGGCGTCATTGTCGTCGTACGCGACGACGAGATCACCCTCGCGGACGCCCCAGCGGCGCACCGAGGCCTCGAGAGCCGCCACGTCGGGCAGCGGGTAGCGCCCCTCCTCCGGGTAGCCGCGCTTGGACAGTTCGCGCTCGAGGTCGACGTAGACGGCGCCCGGGAGGTGACCCGCGACGTAGTCGGGCCGGCCCTCCGGCAGGTCGAGACGCCAGCGGACATCGAGCAGGCGAAGAGGACGACCCGATTCCCCCTCACCCTGCAGCTCTCGTGGAGTGATCAGGTGAGACATGGCACGAGTCTCGCGACGACGCCGGCCGCGCGCTCCCGCGCGCGAAACATGCGGCAACCTGACGACCCGCAAGGCAACGATGCCCTGACGTGCTAGCGTTCCAGCGATCGTGACCGAACGCTCCCCTTCCCCCCTCTCCGGTCCGCGCGAGCGGGCCCTCGTCCTCGGCGGAGGCGGATCCGCCGGCAATGCCTGGCTCATCGGCGTCGTCGCCGGTCTCTTCGAGGCCGGGCTGGACGTCACGGATGCCGATCTCATCGTCGGGACCTCGGCAGGATCCACCGCGGCGGCCCAGATCACCGGCGCGGCCCCGTCCGCGCTGCTCGCCGAAATCCTCGCTGCGCCGCCCGCGCCGGGCCGCGGACCGGCACGTCCCGCGCTCACCATGAGCCACCTGCAGCGGCTCGACGCGACGATCGCCGCCTCGACGGATGCCGCCGACTATCGCCGCAGGATGTCCGCCGTCCTCCTGGCCGATCCTGCACCGGACAGGTCCGCGCAGTGGCGCGCGACCGTCGCCGCCCGCTTCGCCGGCCGGGGCTGGCCGAGCGACAGCCTGCTCATCACGGCGGTGGACGCGAAGACGGCCGAGCCGGTCCTGTTCGACCGCGACAGCGGAGTGGACATCGTGGATGCTGTCGCCGCGAGCTGCGCCGGCGGCTTCGCGTACCGCATCGGGGAGGGCCGGTACATCGACGGCGGCTACCGCACCAATCCCGACAACGCCGACCTCGCGCAGGGCTGGGCGAAGGTGCTCGTGCTCTCGCCGCTCGGCGGAGCCTCGCGGACGCCCGCAGCGTGGGGCCTGCACCTCGCGGACCAGGTCGAGGCGCTGCGCGCCGGGGGAAGCCGCGTCGAGACGGTCTTTCCGGACGACACGTCGCGCGAGGCGTTCGGCGACAACCTCATGGACCCGTCTACGAGGCTCCCCGCCGCGAAGGCCGGGTACGACCAGGGCAGAGCGCTGCTCGCGCGGGTCGCCGAGTTCTGGCTCGGCTGACGGACGTCGGATCGGGCGGCGGATCCCTCCGTGGGTCCGCTCAGTCGACCCCGCCGAGACCACGTGCCACACGCTTCTGCGTCGCGTCAACCCTCGGCCACGGGTCGGCCCAGCGGGCGTAGCCTGCTTCTTCCGCACCGGCTGGAGGGATGCTCATGGAACCGAAGACGAGCGAGCAGGCCGACGTCAAAGAGCAGACGGCACCCGCGCCCGACGATCCGCGAAAGCCGGACGAGCTGACCGACCTTCACAAGCATTCGTGGGGCTACATCGCGAAGAAGACGCTCCGCGAGTTCTCCGAAGACGAGTGCACGGATCTGGCGGCCGCGCTGACGTACTACGGTGTGCTCGCTGTGTTCCCTGCGCTGCTCGCCGTCGTCTCGATCATCGGCCTGTTCGGGGATCCCGAGCAGACGACCGACCTGCTGCTCGGCATTCTGAGCGGGCTGCTGTCGGCCGAGACGATCGACGTGATCCGCGAGCCGCTCGCGGGGCTCGCCCAGTCGCCCTCGGCGGGTCTCACGTTCGTCATCGGCATCGTGGGCGCGATCTGGTCGGCATCCGGCTACGTCGTGGCGTTCTCCCGCGCCATGAATCGGATCTACGAGACGGAGGAGGGGCGGCCGTTCTGGAAGCTGCGGCCGGTCATGCTCGGCATCACGGTCATCGGCCTCATCGCAGCCGTCATCGGAGCGATCCTGGTGACAGCATCCGGTCCCGTCGCGCGCGAGATCGCGCAGGCGATGGGGCTTCCCGAACAGGCCGTCATCGTGTGGGACATCGCGAAGTGGCTCGTCGTCATCATCCTCGCCGTCGTGATCGTCGCGGTCCTCTACTACGCGACGCCCAACGTGAAGCAGCCGAAGTTCCGCTGGATCAGCGTCGGCGCGCTCGTCGCCCTCGTGGTGTGGGCGCTCGCGAGCCTTCTGTTCGGCTTCTACGTCGTCAACTTCGCGAGCTACAACCGCACGTACGGCGCCATCGGCAGCGTCATCGTCTTCCTGCTCTGGCTGTGGATCTCGAACCTCGCTCTGCTCTTCGGCGCCGAGCTCGACGCCGAGCTCGAGCGCGGCCGTCAGCTCCAGGCCGGCATCAAGGCCGAGGAGACGATCCAGCTGCCGCCGCGCGACTCCCGCCAGAGCGAGAAGAAGGAGAAGAAGCGCGACGAGGACATCGAAGAGGGGCGGCGGCTGCGGGAGTCCAGCGGGAAGCACGCCGAGAGCCCGCGCGAGGCCGAGGAGCACAAGCGCGACACGAAGCGCTGAGCCCCCAGGTCAGAGCGATTCCGCGATGCGCTTGATGTCCACGAGGCGGCGGTCCCACAGGGCGCCGATCGCGTCCAGCCGGCGGGCGGTCGCCTCGAGCTGAGCGCCGACGACGCGGTACCGCACTTCGCGACCGGCGCGCAGCGACTCGACGAGTCCGACCTCCTCGAGGACGGCGAGGTGCTTCGCGATCGCCTGCCGGCTGACGGGCAGGCGCCCGGCGAGGGCGGAGGCCGAGGCCTCGCCCTCCCCGAGCGCCGCGAGGATGCTCCACCGGGTCTCGTCACCGAGAGCGGCGAACACGGGAACCAGCGCCTCGGTCGTCATGAACCGCCCTCGAGCAGCGCGACGAGCTTGTCGAGCTCGCCGTCCCAGCCCTTACGGTGCGATTCGAGGTTGAACGCGGGGTCGGAGGTGTTCTCGAAGCCCGACTCGACGACCGTCAGCTGGGTCGTGCCATCGACGTCCTCGAGAGTGAACATGAAGACCGTGGAAGTGGCGTCGTCGAGCGCGTCGGGCCGGCGGTCCTCGGCGTCGTCGTTGCCCCACCGGTACGTCACCGAGTGCGGCGGGTCGAACACCTCGACGCGGATGGGCACGGAGCCGTAGTCCGGGAACGTCAGGGTGCCCGTCGCACCCGCGCCCTCGCCGTCGAACCGTGCCTGCCCGAACCACTGCGAGATGTGCTCGGGACGAGTGACGGCCGACCACACCTTCTCGACGGGCGCGTCGATTCGGATCGTGCGCCGGACGGCGAACCGGTCCTCGTCGACGATCGAGCCGGGGTTGATGGTCATGCTCATGATGATGCGTCCTCTCAAGGGGTTGATGCAACTCGTGTGTTGCAGTTCGTTGCAACCCCAGGGTTGCACATCATTGGCGGTCAATGCAACCCCTCAGTTGCACATAGGATGGACGTCATCGAAGTCCGCGACGTGGCGGGCACGAGAGGAGTACGGGCATGCAGGCTGATCCCGCAACGGTCGAGATGCTGTCGACCCCACGGTCGGGACCGCTCGCCGGCATCGTCGTGGCGGATCTCAGCCGCGTGCTCGCGGGACCGTATGCGACGATGCTCCTCGCCGACATGGGCGCCCACGTCATCAAGATCGAGAGCTCCCTGGGCGACGACACGCGCACGTGGGTGCCGCCCGTCCGCGACGGCGAGGGCACGTACTTCCTGTCGGTGAACCGCGGCAAGCATTCGATCGCGCTCGACTTCGCCGATCCCGAGCAGCTCGCGATCGCGCACGAGATCGTGTCCAGGGCCGACGTGCTGGTCGAGAACTTCCGGCCCGGGAGCCTTGCGCGCTTCGGCCTGGACTACGCGGCGCTTTCGGCGCAGCATCCTTCCCTCGTCTACGCCTCGATCACGGGGTTCGGGGCGGCGCTCGGCGCCGACCTCCCGGGCTACGACCTGCTCGTGCAGGCCGTGTCGGGCCTCATGGACCTGACGGGAACGACGGAGGGCGGGCCCACGAAGGTCGGGGTCGCGGTCGTCGATGTCATCACGGGTGTGCACGCGACAGCGGGGATCCTCGCGGCGCTCAACGCCCGTCACGAGACCGGCAGGGGCGATCACGTCGAGGTCGAGCTGCTGACGTCGATCCTGTCCGCGCTCGTGAACCAGACCTCCGCCTACGTCGCCGGAGGCGTCGTGCCGACGCGCATGGGCAACGAGCACCCCAGTCTCACGCCGTACGAGCCCTTCCCCACCGCCGACGACGACCTCGTGATCGCCGTCGGCAACGACGGGCAGTTCGCCCGCCTGTGCGAGGTGATCGGGATGCCGGACCTCGCCTCCGACGAGCGCTTCGCGACGATGGGGCAGCGCAACGCCCACCGTGCCGAGCTCCGCGTGCTCCTCTCCGAACGCCTGCGCACGCGAGGCGCGGACGAGTGGTTCGAGGCGCTGCGGCTCGCGCGCGTGCCGGCGGGTCCGATCCAGGGCGTGGACGGCGGCATCCGCCTCGCGACCCGCCTCGGCCTGGAGCCGGTCGTCGAGACCGGCACCGGCGAGCGCCGGATACCGACTGTGCGGCATCCGATCCGGTACGGGGCGTCCGAGTTGGACTACGCGAAGGCTCCCCCGCGCCTCGACGCCGATCGCGACGCCGTGCTCGAGTGGCTCGCCACGACGGAGGCGGTCAGCGGCCGCTGACCTTGCCGCGCTTCGATACGGCGCTGCGCGCCTACTCAGTGACCGTTTTCGGCAAGGTCAGCGGCCGCTGACCTTGCCGAACAGCCGCGCGATCGGCGCGATCACGAGCGGCCGCGCCGCGATCCAGGCGGCCGCGATCACGACGAGCGACAGCACGAAGATCCAGAAGCCGGTCCAATTGACAGCATCCTGCGACGCGTACATGTGGTTCAGGTTGCGAAGGGCCCCCGTCGCGAACACGAGCACGACGTGCACGAAGATGAAGAGCACGAAGTAGAGCATCACGGGGAAGTGCAGCCTGCGCGCCCACTCCACGTCGACGATCCGGTTGAGTGTCTTGGCGTCCTTGGGCCACACCCACGACATGCGCGCGCCCGTGATGATCGCGAGCGGCGCCGCGAGGAACACGGTCGTGAAGTACGCCAGCTGCTGGAGCGAGTTGTAGTTCACCCAGCCGTTCTCGGTCGGCCAGTCCAGCGAGACGTACTGCAGCGCCGCCGAGATCGCGTTCGGGAACACCGCCCAGCTCGTCGGCACGATCTTCATCCACTGGCCCGTGACGAACAGCAGGATGACGAACAGCAGGCCGTTGACGATCCACAGCAGGTCCAGCGCCTGGTGGAACCACATCGTGAGGCTCATCTTGCGCCGGCCGTTGCTCTTGGGCGACCAGAACACCGACGGCCGCTTCTCGCTGCGGATCGTGAGACCCGACCGGATGATGAGCACCATCAGGAACACGTTGAAGAAGTGCTGCCAGCCCAGCCACGGCGGGATGCCGACGGGTGCACCCTCGGGCAGGTGGTACTCGCCCGGATACGCGGCGAGGAACTCCTGCATGAACTCCAGGCTCAGGAACCACCGCGTGAACAGGACGACCATCCCGGCGGCGAACAGCAGCCCGAAGCCGCCGACGATGGCGGCGCCCGCCCACTGCAGCTTCGTGAACGGCCCGATCCGCTTCGGCTCGGGGGCGGGCGCGGGGCGCGTCGCGGCCGCTGCTCCCGGCCAGACGCTGCGCGTGAAGGGGAGCGGCGCGCGCTCCGCGAGGGCGACGGATGCTGCCGCCGCCGGTGCTGCGGGGGCCTCGGCGACCGGGGCTGCGACCGGGGTTGCGACCGGGGTTGCGGGGGCGGGCGCGGCAGTAGCCGCGGTGCGGGGCAGGCCCGCGCGGCGGCCCGGCACGGCGGGTGCCGGGGGCGCGGTGGGTGCCGCCGGTTCCTCGGCCGCCTCGACCACCGTGGGGGCGGGCTGGCTCGGTGCCGTGCGGACCGCGGTCGCCGGCGGCCACGCCTCGCCGCCCGCGGTGCGCGGCAGACCCCGGCGCAGAGTTCCGCCGAGGGCCCCGGTGGTTTCACCCACCCCGGTCGTTGAGCGAGCGAAGCGAGACGAAACGTCCTCAGCCGACGACGCAACTGCGGCCGCAGCCGCCGCCTCGTCGCTCGGGACTCGTTTCGTCTCGTCGCTGCGCTCCTCGCTCAACGACCGGGAAGCGGAGACATCGCCGGGATCGGCCCCCGGAACCCCGGCTGCAGGCCACGGCTCTCCCCCCGCGACGCGGGGGAGGCCACGGCGCAGCGCAACCGTCCCCGAGCTTGTGGAGGGGTCGGAGCCGTTCGTCGCGACCGCACCGGCGGTCGACACCTCGACGGGCTCGGCGACCGCGGCACCGTCCGGCGTCGGGTTCGGGCTCGGCACTGCCACTGGCTCCACGACGGTGGGGCCGGCGGCCGCAGCCTCGAGGACAGCGGCTCCGCCGCCTACTCCATCCGGAGGCCATGCCTCCCCGCCGGCGACGCGCGGCAGCCCGCGCCTGACCGCAGTTCCGTACGTCGCCACCGGGGGTTACGCCTTCTTCGCCTCGAGCGCCGCGATCAGCTGCGGCACGACGGTGAACAGGTCGCCCACGACGCCGAAGTCGGCGATCTCGAAGATCGGGGCATCCGCGTCCTTGTTGATCGCGACGATCGTCTTGGCCGTCTGCATGCCCGCCTTGTGCTGGATAGCGCCCGAGATGCCCAGCGCGATGTACAGCTGGGGGGCGACGGAGACGCCGGTCTGCCCGACCTGGTACGACTGCGGCACGTAGCCCGCGTCGACGGCGGCGCGCGATGCGCCCACGGCGGCGCCCAGGGCGTCGGCGAGCTGCTCGACGAGCGCGAACTTCTCGCCCGACCCGAGTCCCCGGCCGCCGGAGACGACCTTCGCCGCTCCGCGCAGCTCGGGGCGCGAAGACGCCACGACCGCCTCCTCGACCGAGTCGACGGATGCCGCAGGCCGGCCCGAGGCGCGCACCTGGAGCGCCTCGACCTCGGGCGTGCGCGACTCGGCGCGCGCGTCGATCGCACCCTGCCGGATCGTGATGACGGGCGCACCCCACGTGACGGCGGAGTCGACGTTGTACGCGCCGCCGTACACGGAGTGGTGCGCGACGACTCCCTCGGCATCCCTCGAAACCGCGACGGCGTCCACGGCGAGCCCGGAGCGGGATCGCGCCGCGAAGCGACCGGCGACCTCACGGCCCTCGATCGAGTTCGAGACCAGGATCGCGTCGGGCCGGACGAGGTCCGCCGCCGCCGTCAGCGCGTCCACTTGCGGGACCGTCAGCAGTGCAGCGTCCCCTTCGGCGGTCAGCACGACGGCTGCACCCAGGTCGCCCGCCTGCGACGCGAGGGACGCGGCATCCGCCCCCACGATCAGCGCGACGGGCGTGCCCACCTGCGAAGCGGCCCCGAGCAGGCCCGCCGATGATTTCGCGAGCTCGCCGGACGGCGTGACGTCCAGCAGGACGAGGATCGAGTCCTCGGCGAATTCGGCCATGTTCTCCACCTCTTACGCGAGCCGGTTCTGGACCAGGAACTCCGCGAGCTGCTCGCCCGCGTCGCCCTCGTCGACGATCTTGACGCCCGCCTGCCTCGGCGGCTTCTCGCTGAGCCCGATCACGATCGAGCGGGATGCCGAGTGATCCTCGGCCTCGATGCCGAGATCCGCGAGCGACAGCGTCTCGAACGGCTTCTTCTTGGCCGCCATGATGCCCTTGAAGTTCGGGAACCGAGCGTCCGGCAGCGCCTCCGTGATCGACACGACGGCGGGAAGGGATGCCGACACCGTGAGGGCCGCACCGTCCGAGGCGCGCTCGCCCGACACCGAGCCGTCCGAGATCGCGACCGAGTTGAGCGCCGTCACATTCGGGACGCCCAGCAGCTCCGCCACCATCGCCGGGATGACGCCGCCCGACCCGTCCGTCGACAGGTTGCCCGCGATCACGAGGTCGAAGCCCGTCCGCTGCAGCGCCGCCGCTAGGACTTCGGCCGTCAGACCGAGATCCGCGCCGAGCAGTCCGTCGTCGATGACCTGCACGGCCGACGCGGCACCCATCGCGAGGCCCTTGCGCACTGTCGCGGACGCCGCCTCGGACGCCATCGACAGCACGATCACCTCCGTGCCGGGCGTCTTGTCGGAGTACGACAGCGCCACTTCGAGAGCGCGCTCGCCGATCTCGTCGAGCACACGTTCGGACGCACCCCGGTCGGCAAGCCCTGTCTCCAGCGACAGCTTGCGATCCCCGTAGGTGTCCGGGACTTCCTTGACCAGGACGACGATCTTCATCCGACTCCGCTCCTTCGTCTCGTCGAGTCTATGCGGCGCGCCGGGTGGCTTCCGGCGCTACCGTGGGAGCCGCGACGAGGGAGGTGCCGCATGCCGAGGCATTCGCCGTTGCCCGTCGATCCGATCGCCGAGGCGAAGCGCCAGTGGATCGCCCACGGCTGGACCGACGCCGCCGCCGGGATGTCGGCCGTGACGTCGGTCATCCGCGCGCAGCAGCTCATGTTCGCCCGCATCGATGCGATCCTCAGACCCTTCGGCCTGTCGTTCGCGCGGTTCGAGATGCTCCGCCTCCTCGCCTTCACCAGGGCGGGACGGATGCCGATGGCCAGCGCCATCGCACGCCTGCAGGTGCATCCCACGAGCGTCACGAACACGGTCGACCGCCTCGTCCGCGACGGGCTCATCGTGCGCGAGCCGCACCCCGTGGACGGCCGCGCCGCGATGCTCGCGCTGACCGATGCCGGCCGCGACCTCGTGGAGCGGGCGACGGAGGCCCTCAACTCCGAGATGTTCGAGCGGCCCGGGCTGTCCGAGGACGACACCGCCGAGCTCGTCCGCATCATCGCGCGGTTCCGGAAGGATGCCGGCGACTTCTCGGACCCTCGACCGGTTCCGGATCCGCTCTGACCAGGGACACCGTCAGCGGTTCGTGAAGTCGGGCGACCGCTTCTCGCGGAAGGCGGCCATGCCCTCCTTCTGGTCGGCCGTGTCGAAGAGGCTCGCGAAGACGTGGCGCTCGAAGCGGAGTCCCTCGGCGAGCGGCGTCTCCATCGCGGTGTCGAGCGCGGCTTTCGCGGCGTAGAGCGACGGCAGCGACTTGGCGGCGATCGTGTCGGCGACCTTGGCGGTCTCGTCGAGCAGGTCGGCCGCGGGCACGATGCGCGAGACGAGTCCCGCACGCTCGGCCTCGACAGCATCCATCATGCGTCCCGTGAGGATGAGGTCGGCGGCCTTGTAGTAGCCGACGGCCCGGATGAGGCGCTGCGAGCCGCCCATACCGGGGATCACGCCGAGGTTGATCTCGGGCTGGCCGAACTTCGCGGTGTCGGCGGCGAGGATGAGGTCGCACATCATGGCGAGCTCGCACCCGCCGCCGAGGGCATAGCCCGAGACCGCGGCGATGACGGGAGTGCGGACGGCCGCGAAGGTCGCCCAGCCGCCGAAGTGGTCGCCCATCAGCATCTCGAGGCCGGACTTGCCCTCCATCTCCTTGATGTCGGCACCCGCGGCGAACGCGCGCTCCGAGCCCGTCACGACGATGGCCCCGATGCCCTCGTCCGCGTCGAACGCCGTCGCGGCTTCGACGATCTCGGTCATCACCTGCGTGTTGAGGGCGTTGAGGGCCTCGGGTCGGTTGAGCGTGATCCATCCGACGCGTCCTCGCGTCTCGACGATGATCGTGGAGAAGTCGGTCATGCTCCGAGGCTAGCCAAGGAGCTCGCGGCCGATGATGACGCGCATGATCTCGTTCGTGCCCTCGAGGATCTGGTGCACGCGCAGATCGCGGACGACCTTCTCGATGCCGTAGTCGGCGAGGTATCCGTAGCCGCCATGCAGCTGGAGCGCCTCGTTCGCCACGCGGAAGCCGGCGTCGGTCGCGAACCGCTTGGCCATCGCGCACTGCATCGCGACGTCCGGAGCCTTCGTGTCGAGGGCGTACGCGGCATCCCGGACCAGGGCCCTCGCCGCCTGCAGATCGGTCGCCATGTCGGCCAGGGCGAAGACGACCGCCTGCTTCTCGGCGAGAGGCTCGCCGAACGTGAAGCGCTCCTGCACGTACTGCACGGCGCGGTCGAGCGCCCACTGCGCGCCGCCGAGCGAGCACGCCGCGATGTTGATGCGGCCGCCGTTGAGCGCCGACATCGCGATCTTGAAGCCCTGCCCCTCGACGCCGAGCATGCTCGACGCGGGCACGCGGACCTCGTCGAGGATCACCTGTCGCGTCGGCTGGGCCTTCCAGCCCATCTTGTGCTCGTTGACGCCGAACGAGAGGCCTGGTGTGCCATCCGGGACGAGGAACGCGCTGATGCCGCGAGCGCCGGGGTCGCCCGTGCGGGCCATGACGATGTAGACGGATGCCTCGCCCCCGCCCGAGATGAACTGCTTGACGCCCGTCAGGACGTAGTCGTCACCCGACCGGATCGCCGAGGTCGCGATGGCCGCGGCATCCGACCCCGCCCCCGGCTCGGTGAGGCAGTAGGCCCCCAGGTCGCCCATCGTGACGAGCTTCGGCAGCCACTCCTGACGCTGATCCTCGGTGCCGTACGTGTCGATCATCCACGCGACCATGTTGTGGATCGTGACATAGGCGGCCAGCGAGGGGTCGGCCTTCGCGAGCTCCTCGACGACGGCTACGGCGTCGGACCGCGAGAGGCCCGAGCCGCCGACGTCCTCGCGGATGTACAGGCCGCCCAGCCCCAGCTCACCGCCGCGGACGAGCACGTCGCGCGGGAAGTGCTGCGCCGCGTCCCATTCGAGCGCGTGCGGCGCGATCTCGGCCTGCGCGAAGTCGCGCACGGCGTCGATGATCGCCGAGCGCTCTTCGGCGGCCAGTGCGGGGAAAGCGTGTTCTGCAACGCGGGTCTGCGGGGTCATTGTGCGACTTCCTTGTGGGGACGACATTGTCACTGTGCTCAGTTTACCTGGACTTCCAAGTATCTGGTATGGGATCCATGGAAGACGCCGCCCGTGATCGCCTTCCCCCTCGCCCGTCCACCGGGTTATAACTGGGGTGTCGCCTGTTCTGGGGAGCCGGCGAGTGCTCCGACTGCATCACCGCGTCTGCTTCGCAGTCGCGCTCGCCCGCGGCCGTTTCGCTCAGCGCACCGCCTGGGGAACCGCTCCACCCGTGCGCGCCCGCGCGCGGCACCGTTCGTCGACACCGGAGGCACTCATGCACTCATCCCTACGACGCACCGCCGCGGCCGCGGCGGGCGTGACCCTCGCACTCGCGCTGCTGCTCGCCCCCTCGGCGGCGTCAGCCATCGTGACGGCCGAGCCCACCGCCGAGCCGATTCCCGTGAACACCGTCCCACCGCAGATCACCGGCGATCCCGATGTGACGCGCACGATCCGCGTGAGCCCCGGAACGTGGACGGGGGCCTCGCGCTTCTCGTACAGCACCCAGTGGTTCAAGGACGGCGAACCCATCCGCAACGCGACCTCGTCGGCCTACACCGTGAACCTCCTGGACCAGGGACACGTCCTGTCGGCCCGGGTCACAGCCAAGGCCCACCTCGGCCTCTTCGCCGACGCGTGGGCCGAGCCGGTCACGGCGCGGCGACTGTCCGTCGCCTCGGTCAGCGCGAGCCCCGCTGCTCCGACGGAGTCGACGGCCGTCACGATCGTCGTGCGGATCATCCCCTCCAACGTCGCGATCGGCGGCGGGACGATCCCGACCGGCACCGTCCGCATCTCGATCGACGGCGAGAGCCGAACGGGCACACTCGTCCACGGCATCGCGCGGATCCCCGTCGGGACGCTCGACGCGGGACGCCACCCCCTGGTCGCCCAGTACTTCGGCGACGCACGGATCACGCCGACGATCGGCGGCACCCTCGTGACCGTCGGATAGCAGACGCCAAGGCCCCGCACGCCTCACGAGGTCGTGCGGGGCCTTGAGTCAGCGGTCCCGAGCTCGAGGTCAGTGCACGAGCACCGGCACGGGCAGGATCGCCCGCGAGTCGCCCCATGCATCCGCGCCCGTGAACGAGACGCGCAGCAGGTGCACGCCCTTGCCGAGCTTCGGCAGCGAGATGTCGAACCTCCCCTTCGCGGAGGCGGCGAGAGATGCTGTCGCCACGGTCCTGCCGCCGTCGGTCACCGTGAGCGTCCCCACGGGGGCGCTGCCGTCGTCGGCGAGGACGCGTCCCGCGACGGAGATCTTCGCCCCCTCCGGCGCGACGAGGCGGCTCGGCGCCGCGATGACCTTCGTGCCGACCGGCTCGCGGTCGACCAGGACCGCGACCGTCCGCGCGGGAACCGTGACGGCGCCGGTGGCGGCATTCCACTGAGTCGTCTTCACGACGGAGTCGGAGCCGTTCGCCAGTGCCGGGGTGAGTGAGAAGCCGCGCCCCTCGAGCGCCGGGATCGTCTGCGTCGTGGCCTCGGGCGAGGCGTTGAACACCACGAGCGCACCCTCGAGCGCCGGGTCGACGTCGTCGCCGAGCAGGTCGTCGATGAGCATCACGATGACGCCGGGAGCGGCATCCGTCCCGCTGTTCGGGAACGAGACCTTCTCGTCGATGAGCTCGGCAGACCCGAGCCGCAGCAGGTCGACCTCGTTGCGCACCTTGAGGAGGTCGAGCGCGGATGCCTCGGCCGCCGCGATGTCGGCCGCGGCCGGCTTGAGAGCGGGGTTCGCGAGCAGGGGCTTCAGGATGTCCCAGCGATCCCCGTTGTCGGCCTCCATGGGCAGGCCCGAGCCGAATGTCGACTCCTGGCCCGTCCAGTCGATGCGGTTGAACCAGTCGCCCGAGTTGTAGCTGTTGTCGTCCAGCGACTTCGAGCGCAGGAGCTCGGTGCCGGCATGCCAGAACGAGGGCGACTGCGACAGCGTCACGGTCGCGAGCGACAGCGTGTTCATGCGGACGCGGTCCGCCATCGACGTGTCCACCGGGAGCTTGAGCACCGCGAGGTCGTACAGCGTGTTGTTGTCGTGCGCGTCGACGTAGTTGATCGTCTCGTCGGGCTCGTCGGCGTAGCCGGCCGGCGCTCCGTTGTAGTCGATCTCAGCGCCGGACTTCACCGTGCCGTCGGCCGACATGAACTCGAAGTCGCGGAGGTTGCCCGCCAGTCCGATCTTGACGAGGTCGGTCATGTTCCCGAGCCGTGCGAGCTGCTCGTCAGCCGTGCCGTCCTGTCCGTTGGGGTCGGTTCCGAGGCCCGTTCCGAAGCCCTGCTCGTAGGTCGAGTCGCGCACGGGGCTGCCGCCGTGCACGCCGTCGCGGAGCCGGTCGTTGAAGGTGCCGATGCCCGTTCCGCCCAGCTGGCCCTGCGTGGCCTGCTCGAAGAGCGAGTTGTTCGCGACCTCGCCGAAGTTCCATCCCTCGCCGTAGAGGTAGATGCTCTCGCCGTCGACGCCGTCGTTCTTGAGCGTGAGCTCGTCCAGGGCCGCGCGGACCGCGAGCATGTTCTCCTTCGAGTGGTGGCCCATGAGGTCGAAGCGGAAGCCGTCGACCTTGTAGTCACGGGCCCAGGTCACGACCGAGTCGACCATGAGCTTCTGCGCCACCACGTGCTCGGTCGCCACGTTCTGGCAGCACGTCGAGGTCTCGACGCCGCCGGCCGCGTTGAGGCGGTGGTAGTAGCCGGGCACGACCCGGTCGAGCACGGAGCGATCACCCTGACCCGACTCGGCCGTGTGGTTGAAGACTTCGTCGAGGACGACCTGGAGTCCGAGCCCGTGCAGGGCGCCCACCATCGAGCGGAACTCGCCGATACGCGCGCCGCCGTCCGGGTCGGTCGCGTACGAGCCCTCGGGCACGGTGTAGTGGTACGGGTCGTAGCCCCAGTTGAAGGCATCGGCGTCGGCCACGGCGTCGATGCACGACTGCTGCTGGTCGGAGTCGGCCGGGAGCGCCGCAAGGTCGCATGCGGGCTCCTGCTGCGCATCCTCGTCCTCCTCGATCGACGCGATGTCGAACGAGGGCAGCAGGTGCACCGTCGTGATGCCGGCGTCGGCGAGCTGCTCGAGCTGCGCCGTGCCCGCGCTCTTCTGCGTGAACGCGAGGTACGTGCCGCGGAGGTCCTCCGGCACCGTCTGGTCGGTCTCCGAGAAGTCGCGGATGTGCAGCTCGTAGATCGCGTGGTCGACGGGCCGCTCGACGACGGGGGCCGCCGTCTTCTCCCACTGCTTGGGCTTGAGCTGCTTGTCGTCGAGATCGACCGCGACGGATCGCTCCGAGTTCTCGGTCAGCGCCACCGAGTACGGGTCGGTCACGTCGTTCGTCTCGATCGCGGTCGTGGTGGGGGCGTAGACGACGACCTCCCACAGGTACTCGTCGCCCTTGAGCGCCTGCTTGCCCTTCACGGTCCAGGTTCCGGATGCCGCGTCCCACGCCGCGTCGTGACGCACGGGGTCGCCCGTGGCTCCCGCATCCCACGTGAGCAGGGTGGCGGTCTGAGCCGTCGGCGCCCACAGGCGGAACGTCGGCTTCTTGCCTTCGAAGGTGACGCCGAGATCGACGTCCTCGACCGCGGCGGCGTACAGGTCGTCCAGGACGCCCGGGATCTGCACTCCCGTGAAGGCGGTGACCTCGTCCTCGGCGTTGCGCTGCGCGACCATGAGCTGGCCCTTCAGCAGCGTGGCGACAGCATCCCGATCCTGCCCTTCGACCTGCAGGGCGACGAAATCCTTCAGGGCAGGGAACCGCTCCTTCTGCTCGGGAGTGAGCCCGCCGGCGACGCGGGTCAGAGCGATCGGCTCGCCGCCGGTGACCTCGTCATCCTCCGAGAGCTCGAGCGCGGCATCGGTCGACGAGTACAGCTGCCACGTCGCCTCGTCGGCGGGAGCACCGAGCCCGGTCGGCCACGCGATGGTCTGCGCGTCGATCCAGTGGGCGCGGAGCTGGCCGACACCGGGAAGACCGGGCTCGCCGATCTGCAGGACGTGCGTCGCGAGGGTGTAGCGGAACGTGACGACGTCGCCATCCTCCTCGACCTCGAAGGGGATGTCCGATCCGCCCGGGACGCCGTCCTGCCCGTAGTTCTCGTTCCAGCTGAGACCGTGCGCCACCTTGACCTTGTACGACCCCGCGGGAATCTGGTCCGTCGTGAACTCATAGACGCCGTTCTTGTCGCCGTCGGCCATGAGCGTCACCAGGCAGTCGGGCTGCCAGTCGCCGGGGCAGCCCATCTCACTCTGGTAGTCGCCGGGGAGCGTCACGATGGGGCCCTCTGCCGTGGACTGCACGATGTTCGTGCGCGGGTCGTAGTAGAAGGTGACCTCCGCGTCCTGCTCGAGCGTGAAGGCGATGTTCGGACCGCCCGGCACGCCGTTGGCACCGTAGTTCTCGTCCCAGCTTCCGCCGACGGCGACCTTGTACTCGTAGTCGCCCGCCGGGATGGCGAAAGTCGCTGTGAACACGCCGTCATCCTCGGTCAGCGTGATGGCCTCGCAGTCAGGCTGCCAGTCGCCCGGACACCCCACCTCGTCGTTGAAGCTGCCCGGCACCGTGATGAAGGGCCCTTGCGGACCGTCGTCGAGGAGGTTGACCTTGTGACCCACCGAGCCGTACGTCGAGGCGGCCGAGCGCTGGCCCGCGGCATCGGTCGACACGGCACGGTACTCGACGAGTGTGCCCGGGGCGAGGTCGTCGACGTCGTGGAAGACGCCGGGCGCGGTGTCCTCGGCGGTGCCGAGCGCGTGCCAGTCCTCCGACCCGATGACGCGCCAGGCGAAGCTCGTCTCACGCCACGCGTCGTCGGCGGTCGCCGACACGGCGGCCGAGCCCTTGAGCGCGGCGCCCGCGACCGGCACGTCGACCGTGATGCCCGAGGCGGCGGCGGGCGCCGAGACGGTGCTGTCGGCCTTCCAGACGCGAGCCGAGAGGGCGGGGACCGTGACGGGTGCCGCGGACGAGGCATCCGTCGTCAGCGAGGCGTCTGTGCCGTAGACCGGCGCGAACGTCGCGTCTGCCGTGAGCGTCGTCAGTGACACCGTCTGCTCGGTCGTGGCGTTGTTGACGGCGACGAGGTACTCGGTCTTGTCCGAGCGGTCGACGCGCGAGAAGGCGTAGATGCCCGCGCTCTCGGCGGCGTAGCGCTCGATCTGCGCGCCTGTCGCGAGCGCCGGATGGTCTGCGCGCAGCTGTGCAAGCGCCGCGATGTGCTCGTACACGGGCGCATCGGTGTCGTAGCGGTCCTGCGACCCGAGGGTTTCCCCCGTCACGAGCGGCTGGTTGACGTACTCGGCGACGTCGCTCGCGAAAAGAGTCTGACGGGCGGCGCGGTCGTTGACAGCCCCGGTCTCGGGTGCCGCGAAGCCCTGCTCGTCGCCGTAGTAGACCACGGGCTGGCCGCGCGTGAGGAACAGGAGGTCGTGAGCGAGCAGATCCCGTTCGAGCGTCTGGTCCTCCTCCCGCAAGAAGGAGCCGATGCGACCCATGTCGTGGTTGCCGAGGAAGGTCGGCAGCGCCGTCGCCGAGGAGTCCGGGGTCGTGTAGCGGTCGTCGCCGGCGAAGAGCGTCGAAAGACCCTTGGCCGGCTTGCCCTCGGCGAAGCCTTGCGCCCCGGCCTGGAAAGCGAAGTCCAGGACGGAGTTCATGTCGGTGCCGCGGACGTAGGGCGCGAGCTTCGCCGGATCGGCCTCATACACCTCGCCGAACATGAAGAACTCGTCTTTGCCGAGGCTGTGCGCGTAGTCCAGGACGTCGGTGGACCACTTCTCCCAGAACTCGAAGTTGACGTGCTTGGCCGTATCGATCCGGAAGCCGTCGATGCCGAGGTCGATCCAGTCCTTGTACACCTCGGCGAAGCCGTCGACGACGGTCGGGTGCTCGGTCATCAGATCGTCGAGCCCGAAGAAGTCGCCGTAGGTCGTCGACTCGCCCTGGAACGTCGAGTCGCCCCTGTTGTGGTAGAGCGTCGGGTCATTGAGCCACGCCGGGACCTTGACGTCCTTCTCGGCGTCGGCGATGACCGGCGTGTACGGGAAGGACTTCTCGACGTCCAGCGGCGGGAAGGTGTCGGCGCCTGCAAGCTGTGCGATGTCGATCTCGTTGCCGTCGGCGTCGTAATAGGGCGAATCACCGATGTCGACGTAGTCGTACGTGTTCTCGGCATACGAGATGACGTCGGCGGTGTGGTTCGTGATGATGTCGAAGTAGACCTTGATGTCCTTCAGGTGGGCGGCCTCGATGAAGTCCTGCAGCTCCTGGTTGGTGCCGAGATGCGGGTCGATCTGGGTGAAGTCGGTGATCCAGTACCCGTGGTAGCCCGCCGAGACGTTGGCGCCCGTTCCCTGGACGGACTTGTTCTTGAAGCTCGGGGTGAGCCAGATGGCCGTGGTGCCGAGGCCGGCGATGTAGTCGAGCTGCGAGTGGAGGCCCGCGATGTCACCGCCGTTGTAGAAGCCCGTGCTCGTCGGGTCGAAGCCCGTGACGAGGCGGTCGCCGGTCAGCCCGCCCTGGTCGTTCGACGTGTCGCCGTTGGCGAAGCGATCCGTCATGACGAAGTAGAACTGCTCGTCGCTGCCCGGCTGACGCACGGGTGCCGCGGCCAGCGCGTCGTCGGACGTCGTGTAGCCCCCGGTCACGTCCACGACTTTGACGCCGACCTGGCGCTTCCCGTCCTCGCCCGGGTCGTCGTCGAACAGGAAGCGCAGGCGCGTCGGTCCCTCGATGACGAGCGGGATGTCTCCACTTCCCCCGTCGAGGCCGTACGACTCGGCCCACCCGTCATCGACGGCGACCTTGTAGTGCCACGTGCCCGCGGGCACGTTGAACTCGGCCGCGTAGACATCCGCCTCAGTCGTCAGTTCGAGTTCCGTCTGGGTGCAGTCGGGCTGCCAGTCACCGGGGCAGCCGAGCTCGCTCTGCAGGTCGCCGACGAGGGCGAACGTGCGGTCGGCGGCGGTCGCCGGCGCGGCGAGGGCCGTGACGCTGCCGGCGAGGACCAGCGCGGCGGCGGTGAGGGTGGCGAGCACGCGGCGGCGGCGTGCGGTAGTCGTCTTCGACACTGAGGAGCTCCCGGGGGATCGAGAGGGCACGTCGACGTGCCCGCCTGCGGTGTCTGCGACGCTACCGGGTGGCGACGACACAATGCAAGCGCTTACATCATGAGAGAACCCTCATCTGAGCGAACCATGCGAGCGAATGGGAAAGCGGACGTCGCGGTCCGGAAGCGCTTGCAGGCGTGCCGAACGCCAGAGCCGCTCAGAGGCGCTCGATGATCGTCGCGTTGGCCATGCCGCCGCCCTCGCACATCGTCTGCAGGCCGTACCGGCCGCCGGACGCCTCGAGGTACGCGAGCATCGTGCCGAGCAGGCGCGTGCCCGACGCCCCGACGGCATGACCCAGTGCGATGGCGCCGCCCCACGGGTTGAGCTTCGCCGGATCGGCCCCGGTCTCGCGCAGCCACGCGAGCGGCACCGAGGCGAACGCCTCGTTGACCTCGTAGACGTCCAGGTCGCCGATCACCAGCCCGCTGCGCTCGAGGATGCGCTGTGTTGCGGGGATCGGCCCCGTCAGCATGAGCATCGGGTCGTCGCCGACGACGGCGAACGAGTGGAACCGCGCGCGGGGCCGGAGGCCGAGCTCGGCCGCCCTCTCCTCGCTCATGATGAGGACGCCGGATGCCGCGTCCGTGAGCGGCGACGAGGTGCCGGCGGTGATCCGCCAGTCCAGGTCGGGGAAGCGCGCGGCGAGCTCGTCCGTGCGGAAGGCAGGGCCGAGGCCCGCGAGCCCTTCCGCCGTCGTGCCGGCGCGGACCGTCTCGTCCTCGCGGAGCTCGACGCCGGGCACGGGAAGGGCCTGGCTGTCGAAGCGGCCCTGGGCCCAGGCATCCCCCGCCCTCCCGTGGGATTCGGCGGCGAACGCGTCGAGCTCGTCGCGGCTCAGGCGCCACTTCTGGGCGATGAGCTCCGCCGAGACGCCCTGCCCGACGAGCCCCTCGGGGTAGCGCTGCCGGATGCCGGGCGCCGTGGAGCCGCCGTGGCGCGACGAGCCGAGCGGCACTCGGCTCATCGACTCGACGCCGCCCGCGATGACGATGTCGTAGGCGCCCGCCATGACGCCCTGGGCCGCGAAGTGGGCCGCCTGCTGGCTCGAGCCGCACTGCCGGTCGATCGTCGTCGCCGGTACGCGCTCGTCGAATCCCGCGGCGAGCACGGCCTGCCGCGCGAGGTTCATCGCCTGGTCGCCGATCTGGCTGACGCACCCCAGGATGACGTCGTCGACCAGCGTCGAGTCCAGGCCCGAGCGGCTGAGCAGGCTCGCGAGGACGTGCGCCGCGAGGTCGACGGGATGCTGTCCCGACAGCGCCCCGCCGGGCTTGCCCTTGCCGGACGGAGTGCGGACGGCGTCGACGATGACAGCGGTGCGGGTCATGCCTCCATCATCCGCCCGGTCGCGGACGGATGGGCGCGCTTCGGCCCTGGCGCCCGCGGATCCGGAGTGGGAGGCTGGCGCCGGGTGGAGGACGAGTGCGACTCGTGCAGTGGAGAGGACGAGAAATGGCAGTGGACATCTACCTGCAGCTCCCCGGCATCCCCGGCGCATCCGCCGAGCGCGATCACAAGGACTGGATCGAGGTCACGAGCGCGACGTGGGGTGTCGAGCAGCAGGGCGGCGGAGGCGGCGGCATGGGCGGAGGCGCGGGTCGCGCGGGCAGGGCGACGCAGCATCCGCTCGTCGTGTCGTCGCCGACCACGATCGCGACGCCGCTCATCTTCGAGGCGATCGCGAAGGGCGTGAGCCTGCCGACAGCGAAGCTGGAGGTCGTCCGCGCGACGGAGGGCCGGGGTGCCGTCGTGATCCGGTGGGAGTTCGAGGACGTCCGCCTCATGCGACTGGACGTCGCCGGGGCCGCACCGGGGTTCGACGACTCCTTCGAAGTCGTGGCCAAGCGTGCCCGGCTGTCGGTGTCACCCGTCGACGAACGGGGCGGTGCAGGCCAGCTCGTCTCGCGCGGATGGGACTTCGCCGCGCATCAGCCCTGGTGACGCAGCCGCGTCAGGCTCGGCCCTCCGCGGTCGAGTAGGTGCTCCGCTGCTCGATCACCGCGAGCGTGCACCGCGAGATGCAGGCGAGCTTGCCGGCGTCGTCCACGATGCGGATCTCCCAGACCTGGCTGCGCCGGCCGATCGCGGCGGGCGTCGCGGTCGCCGTCACCCAGCCTGAGAAGACGGGCCGGATGTGGTTGGCGTTGATCTCCTGCCCCACGACGTGGAACCTCTCGCGATCGACGGCGAGGTAGCCCGCCCACGATGCGATCGTCTCGGCGAGCGCGACCGACGCGCCGCCGTGCAGGACGCCGGCCGGCTGCACGGTGCGGTGGTCGACGGGCATGCGCGCGACGAGGGCGTCATCGCGCAGCTCGACGACCTCGATGCCGAGCGTCTCGATGAGCGTCCCGCTCGCCATCGCATTGAGGTCGGCGCCCGACGCGTGGCTGTGCCAGATGCTCACCCCGCCGCTTCCTCCGGGCGCTCGATCGTCGCCGTCTGCGCGGCACTGATGACGTACCCCTCGATGTGGCGCTCATCCGGGCCGTTGTACGCCGAGAGCGGTCGGATGAGGGCGTTGGATGCCGCCTGTTCGACGATGTGCGCCGTCCAGCCCACGACCCGCGACGCGACGAAGAGCGGCGTGAACGTCAGGGTGTCGAAGCCCATCAGGTGATACGCGGGCCCGGACGGGTAGTCGAGGTTGGGGTAGATGCCCTTGCGGCCCACGAAGTCGGACTCGAGGGCGTCGTAGAGGAGCGCGAGGTCCTGCGCGTCGTAGTGCTCCACGAGGGTGTCCAGGGCCGCCTTCATCGTCGGGACGCGCGAGTCGCCCTTCTTGTACACGCGGTGCCCGAACCCCATGATCTTGCGCTTCTCGGCGAGGGCCTGGTCGAGCCACGGCCCGACGTTCTCGGCGTCGCCGATCTCGTCGAAGATGTGCATGACCGCCTCATTCGCCCCGCCGTGGAGCGGGCCCTTGAGCGCGCCGATGGCCCCGACGACGGCGGAGTAGAGGTCGGCCATCGTGCTCGTGACGACGCGCGCCGTGAAGGTGGAGGCGTTGAACGAGTGCTCGGCGTACATGATCATCGAGACGTTGAAAGCGGCCGCGACGACGGGATCGGGCTCCTCGCCGAACGTGACCCAGAGGAAGTTGTGCGAGTAGTCGAGATCGTCGCGCGAGGCGATCGGCTCCTGGCCGCGCCGCCGCCGCTGGTCGTACGCGACGATCGCGGGCAGCTTCGCGAAGAGGCGCTCGGACTTGCCGAGGTCCGACTCCGGCGAGCTGTCGTACGTCTCCGGGTCCGACGCGCCGATGACCGAGACGGCCGTGCGGACGACGTCCATCGGGTGCGCCTCCAGCGGCAGGAGATCGATCGCCTGCTTGACGTTCGCGTCCAGCGCACGGTGCGAGCGCTCGCGCGTGCGGAACGCCTCGAGCTCGGCATCCGTCGGCAGCTCGCCGTGCCACAGCAGGTAGGCGACCGCCTCGAACGGCTGCGTCGCGGCCAGCTCGTGCACGGGGTATCCGCGGTACAGCAGCGAGTTGCTGTCGGGGTTGACCTTGCTCACGGCGGTGTAGTCGACGGTGACCCCCGCGAGGCCCTTCTTGATCTCGATCGTGTCGGTCATGTGTGCTCCTCTGGTTGACCCGGTCGTTGAGCGAGGAGCGAAGCGACGAGACGAAACGCGTCGGTGCCGTTTCGTCTCGCTTCGCTCGCTCAACGACCGGTGGTGTCGATGTGGAAGGTGTAGACGTTGTTGTCGAAGTGGCTGTACGCCTCGTAGTCGACGAGGTCGTAGAGGTCGGCGCGGTGCTGCATCTCGCCGAGTTTGGAGGTCAGGTGTCCTTCGTCCTCGAGCGTGTCGAGGGCGCGGGATGCCGCTCCCATCGCGATGCGCAGGAGCGAGACGGGCCAGATCACGATGTTCACGCCGACGCCCTGGAGCTGGTCGACCGAGAACAGGTCGCTCTTCCCGAACTCCGTCATGTTCGCGAGGATCGGCACGTCGACCGCCGCGCGCACGGCGGCGAACTCGTCGAGCGTGCGCATCGCCTCGGGGAAGATCGCGTCGGCCCCCGCGTCGACGAGTGCCTTCGCGCGGTCGATCGCGGCATCCATCCCCTCCACGGCGCGGATGTCGGTGCGCGCCATGATCAGGAAGTCCGGGTCGCGGCGCGCGTCCGCAGCCGCCCGGATGCGCTTGACGGCCGTGTCCTCGTCGACGACGGCCTTGCCGTCGAGGTGCCCGCACCGCTTGGGGTTGATCTGGTCCTCGATGTGCATGCCGGCCAGGCCCGCGTCCTCGAGAGTCTGGATCGTCCGCGCGACGTTCATCGGCTCGCCGAAGCCTGTGTCGGCGTCGATGATCGCGGGAAGGTCGGTCATGCGGGCGATCTGCTGCCCGCGGCCGGCGACCTCGGTGAGGGTCGTCAGGCCGATGTCAGGCAGGCCCAGGTCGGCGGAGAGGACGGCGCCCGAGATGTAGACGCCCTCGAACCCCTTCTGCTCGATGAGCCGCGCCGACAGCGGGTTGAAGGCGCCCGGGAACCGGAGCAGCTCGCCCGACGCGAGCCGCTCGCGGAACGCGCGGCGCTTCTGGGCCGCCGGGACGGTGGAGTACAGCATCAGAAGAGGCCCTTCGGCGCCGGCGCGCCGGCGAGGACGCCGAGCTCGGCGACGATCGTGAGCTGCTGCACCTCTTCCGGCGTGAGCTCGGGCAGGCGCTGCGCGAGGTCGAGGAACCGCTCGATCTCGTCGGCCGAGAGGACGTGCTCGGCGAGGAGGCGGAACTTGCGGACGTAGTCCTCCCGTGCGAACGGCCGCGCACCGAGGGGATGGGCGTCGGCGACGGCGATCTCGTCCTCGATGACCGACCCGTCGGTCAGGCGGATCTCCACCCGGCCGCCGAACGCCTTCTCGTTCGGGTCCTCGGAGTGGTAGCGGCGCGTCCACTCCGGGTCCTCGGCGGTCGTGATCTTCTGCCACAGCTCAACGGTGTCGGCGCGGCCGGCGCGCTCGGGAGTGTACGAGTCGACGTGGTGCCACCCGCCGTCCTGGAGAGCTGTGGCGAAGATGTACGGGATCGAGTGGTCGAGCGTCTCGCGGGATGCCGTCGGGTCGTACTTCTGGGGGTCGTTCGCACCGGACCCGATCACGTAGTGCGTGTGGTGCGACGTATGCAGCACGATCGACTCGACGTCGGCCGTGTCGAAGGCCGCCTCGTGGTGGAGCTTGCGCGCCAGATCGATCCACGCCTGCGCCTGGTACTCCGCAGAGTGCTCCTTCGTGTACGAGTCCAGGATGCCGCGCTTGGCCTCGCCCGCCGCGGGAAGCGGCACGTCGTACGAGGCATCCGGACCGTCCAGCATCCAGGCGACGACGCCGTCCTCGCCCTCGTAGATGGGCGACGGGGAGGTCTCGCCGCGCATCGCGCGGTCGACCGCCTCGACGGCCATCTTCCCGGCGAAGGCGGGCGCGTGCGCCTTCCACGTCGAGATCTCGCCCTTGCGCGACTGCCGCGTCGCGGTCGTCGTGTGCAGCGCCTGCCCGACAGCCTGGTAGATCGTCTCGACGGGCAGCCCGAGGAGCGTCCCGATGCCTGCCGCGGCCGACGGCCCGAGGTGGGCGACGTGGTCGATCTTGTGCTTGTGGAGGCAGATCGCGCGCACGAGGTCGATCTGGACCTCGTAGCCCGTCGCGAGGCCCCGGACGAGCGCCGCCCCGTCCGACCCGACGTGCTGCGCGACCGCGAGGATCGGCGGGATGTTGTCGCCGGGGTGAGAGTAATCGGCCGCGAGGAATGTGTCGTGGTAGTCGAGCTCGCGCACCGCGACCCCGTTCGCCCACGCCGCCCACTCCGGCGAGGTGCGCCGCTCCAAGGGGCAGCCGAACACCGTCGCCCCGTCGCCGCCGATCGACACGGCGTGGTCGAGAGCCTGCTGACGCGCCGCGCTCACGGGCGCGCGTGTCAGGGATGCCGCGGCCACCGCCGCGTTGTCGATCACGCGGTTGATGATCATGTCGACGACCTCGGGCTCGACCTCGACGGGATCGGCCGCGACCTCCGCGATGTGCCACGCCAACTGCCCCTCGCGCGCGAGGCTCTCGTCGCTGCGGTGGACGCGGAGGTGATGGATGACGGTCATGCTGCTCCCTGGTGAGTGCCGGCGTCGAGCGAGCCGAGGATGCTCGCCAGCGCGTTGTGGAGGTGGACGTGGGTCGCGTGGGCCGCGAGGTCGGCGTCTCGCGCGGCGATGGCGGACGCGATGAGCGTGTGCTCCGCGACGGATGCCGCCAGCCGGTCGGGGTTGTCGCGTGCGAGCCTGCGGACCCGCACGAGGTGCGTGCGGACGGTCCGCAGCGCCGACGTGAGGTAGTCGTTCGCGACGGCGTCGTCCAGCGCCGCGTCGAAGCGCTCGATGAGCGCGTAGTAGGCGTCGGTCGCGGCCTGGCCGTCGAGCGAGGCTCCCGCGAACCGGCTCGCGAGCTGCGCGAAGGCCGCGGCATCCCCGCGCTGCGCGGCGAGGCGGGCGGCCGTCTCCTCGAGGGCGCGACGGACCTCGAACAGCTCGCGGATGTCGCCCGCGTCGATGTCGCTCACGACCGTGACGCGCGGCGACTGCTGGACGACGAGGCCGTCGGCGGCGAGCCTGCCGAGGGCTTCGCGCAGCGGCGTGCGGCTCACGCCGAGACGGGCGGCCTGCTCGACCTCGCCGATGACGGAGCCCGGCGCGAGGCGCCCGGACTGGATCTCTTCGAGGAGAGTGCGGTACGCCCGATCGCTCGCCCGCATGCCGCGCCTCCTCCGCTCGAGTCGATGTTCGCCAGTGTATACATAATCCGCGCGCGGTGGCATTCGGATCGAAGATCCCCCGGCATTGGTATACATACGGGCGGATCGACCTAGGACGTTCGCCCTATACCGACGGGCGGATGCACGGGTGTACGTTCCGCTTCAAGCGGGCCCGATCAAGGGAGATCCAATGAAGCACACGCGCACCGCGGCGGTCATCGCCGCCCTCTCGGGAGCCCTCCTGGCGCTCGCGACGACGCCCGCATCGGCGGCGCCTCCCGAGATCGACCACTGGACGTTCTCCGACTCGCACATCGAGCAGGTCGAACACGAGGAAGAGGACTGGTGCGAGGATGAGGCGGGCAACGACCTCATCCCGTTCGCGGTCCTGTTCACCGAGAACTCGCACGGCAACTTCCGCGGCATGGTCCGTAACGGCGACTTCTACGGCCAGAGCACCGTCCACGTCGAGCAGACCTGGATGAACGTCGAGAACGGCAAGACGCTCACGTCCGTCTGGCAGGGGTTGGACCAGGATCACAAGGTGGTCGCCCAGGACGACGGCACGCTGTACCTCACGCTCCACTTCACGGGACCGACCAAGTACTACGGCCCCGAAGGCGACAGGCTCTTCATGGACGTCGGACGCACGTTCACGACGATCCATCTGGACGCGGACGGCAACTTCATGGGTGTGGTCGACAGCGACAGCAAGGGCCGCTTCGAGACGATGAACCGCGACTTCTGCGCCGACATACTGGAGCTCCTCGGCTGAGCCCCCTCGCTCGAGGATCGCTCCGGACGCCGCGTCGCCTCGGCCCGGAGCGATCCGCGTGAGGATTCCGTAAGGAATATTCAGAAGTTTGTGAATTCGGCGTAGCGTCCGGGGCATGCCACCAGTCATCAGCACGTCCGGCCTCGTCAAGCGCTACGGCCGTGTCAACGCCCTCGACGGCCTCGACCTCACGGTCGACGAGGGTCAGGTCCACGGCTTCCTCGGCCCGAACGGGGCCGGAAAGTCCACCACCATCCGCGTCCTGCTCGGACTCGCCCGAGCGAGCGACGGCGAGGCATCCGTCTTCGGCCTGCATCCGTGGCGCGACGCGGTCGCGATCCACCGGCGCGTCTCGTACATCCCCGGCGACGTGAGTGTCTGGCCGAACCTGTCCGGCGGCGAGGCGATCGACCTGCTGGCGCGCCTGCGCGGCGCGGCGAAGCACGGCAGCCTCTATCGGGCCGAGAAGGAGCGCCTGCTGGAGGCGTTCCAGTTCGACCCGCGCAAGAAGGGCCGCGCGTACTCGAAGGGCAACCGGCAGAAGGTCGCCCTCATCGCGGCGTTCGCGGTGCCTGCCGAGCTGTACATCTTCGACGAGCCGACGAGCGGCCTCGACCCTCTCATGGAGGTCATGTTCCGCCGCGAGGTCGCGCGGGTGAAGGAGGCCGGCGCGACCGTGCTGCTGTCGAGCCACATCCTCTCCGAGGTCGAGCGGCTGTGCGACCGCGTGTCGATCATCCGCGCCGGCAAGGTCGTCGAGTCGGGCACGCTGGCAGACCTCCGTCACCTCACGCGCACCGAGGTCTCGTTCGAAGGGACGGATGCTGCGCTCGTGGCCGCCGTCGCGGACGCGCACGACGCCACGGCCGAGGACGGGCGCGTGAGCTTCACGGTCGACAGCGACCGGGTCGCGGGTGTCCTCCCCGAGCTCTCGCGCCTGCAGGTCGCGGGGCTCCGCGTCGAGCCGCCGTCGCTCGAGGAGCTGTTCCTCCGCCACTACGGCGACGACCTCGCCGCCCTGGAGGGAAGCACGCGATGAGACCGCTCAGCGTCCTGGTCGCCCAGCGGCTGCGCCGCGACTGGCTGCAGCTGACGCTGTGGGTGGTGGGCACCGTCGCTCTCGCCTTCGCGGGCTTCTCCGGCGTGCAGGAGGCGTATGGCGGGGAGCAGGACCGGCTCGGCATCCTCGCGGCCGTCATGGCGAACCCCGTCATCCTCCTGTTCCGCGGCCTTCCGTCCGGGACGGACGAGTCGGCGTTCATCGTCTTCCTGCTGTTCCCGTGGCTCGCGATCCTGGCCGCCCTCATGAGCACGTTCCTCGCCGTGCGCCACACGCGGGGCGACGAGGAGGCGGGGCGACTCGAGCTCGTCGACGCGACGCCGGCCGGCCGGTGGACGCCGACGATCGCGACCCTCGTCCACGGGACGCTCGCGAACGTCGTGCTCGGCATCCTGGTCGCTTCGACGTTCCTCGCCGGCGGCGCGGCATCCGAGGGGTCCTGGCTCGTCGGGACGGCGACGGCCGTCGTCGGGCTCGTCTTCCTGGGTCTCGGGATGCTGTCGGCCCAGCTGATGCGGACCTCTCGCGGCGCGAACTCCCTCACCGTGTGGATCCTCCTCGTGACCTTCGTCCTGGCCGGCATGGGAAATGCGATCGGCACACCCAGCGATGACCTCACGCACATGGAGAGCTCGTGGCTCACGTGGACGTCGCCGTTCGGCTGGGCCGAGAACACGCGCGCCTTCGACGTGAACCTGTGGTGGCCGGTTCTGCTGTGCCTGGGGGCGTTCGTCGTGCTGACGGCCGCCGCCTTCGCGCTGCAGGGCGTGCGCGACCTGGGCGAGAGCATCGTCGCGGAGCGCCTCGGTCGCGCATCGGGGCGCGCCGGCCTGTCCTCGACGCTCGCCCTCGTCGCGCGGCTGTCGACCCCGTCGACGATCGGCTGGATGGTCGGCGCGCTGCTCACGGGCGCCCTGTCGACGTCCCTCGGCGGCGTCGTGGATCAGATCGGCGGCGAGAACCCCGCGATCGCTGACGTCCTCACCTCGCTCGCATCGGAAGGCGACCTCCAGCAGGCGGTCGTCGTGGTGTTCTTCACCATGGCGGGCCTCCTCGCGGCCTGCGCCGCTGTGCAGACGGTCGCGCGGGCACGTCAGGAGGAGGCGCACGGCACGGCGGAGCCCGTGCTCGCGACGCCGGTGCAGCGGGTGCGCTGGCTGACGGAATTCATCGGCATCGGCTTCGCGGCGATCATCCTCACGTGCGCCGCGGCTCTCGGCGGGGCGGCGCTGGGTGCCGTGGGCGCCGAGGACGCATCGGGGCTCCTCCAGACAGCAGCCGTCTCGGCCGCAGGCCAGGCCGTCGCGGCGACGGTGTTCCTCGTGCTCACGGCTCTCGTGTTCACGGTCGCACCGCGGCTCACGATCACCGTCGGGTGGACGCTCGTCGTGGTGGCGATCGTGCTCGGACTGTTCGGCCCTCTCCTCGGACTGCCCGAGAGCCTGTCGAACCTGTCGCCGTTCGCCGTGGCTCCCGAGCTCGACGGTGACTCGATCGACGTGCGAGGCCTGTGGTGGCTGCTGCTCACGATCGGCGTGGGGGCCGCGGCATCCCTCACCCTCATGCGGCGGCGCGAGCTGGCGCCCGCGGGATGACCATGGTCACGGGGGGAGAGCATTCCGGAGCCGAGGCGGCCGAGCAGGCCGCCTCGCTCCTCACTGCGGCCGGCATGGCACGGATGCCGAGCCGTGTCATGATGGCGCTCGTCGGCTCGCCCGACGACGGCTACACCGCCGCCGAACTCGCCGATCGGCTCGGCGTCTCGCCGGCTGCCGTGTCGGGGGCGGTACGCTACCTGCAGTCGATCCACATGATCCGGCGCATCTCGCGCCCGGGTGACCGCCGCGACCGCTACGAGCTGTCCGACGACGCGTGGAGCGACGTCGCGACGGGCAACGCGCCACTGTACACGCGCCTCGCCGATTTCATGGACCTCATCGCCGACGACAACGACGGAGCCCCGGCATCCGTCGCCCGTGCGCGCGCGACCGCCGACTTCCTGCGGTTCCTCGCCACGCGGATGCCGGAGCTCGTCGAGGAGTGGCGCGTGGCGCGGGGGCAGGCGGCCGACGGGTAGCCTTGCCCGAGTGACTTCCGACGATCGCTACATCGTGGCCACGGACGGCGCCTGCAAGGGCAACCCGGGTCCCGCCGGCTGGGCGTGGGTCGCCGAGGACGGACACTGGGCCGCGGGATCGATCCCGGTCGGGACGAACAACATCGGCGAGCTCCTCGGACTCCTGCGCGCGATCGAGGACCACGCCGACGTCGCGAATCTCGTCGTGCAGGCGGACTCGAAGTACGCCATCGACAGCTACGAGAAGTGGATGGACGGGCACCGCCGCCGCGGCTGGAAGACGTCGACCGGAGCACCCACGAAGAACCGCGACCTGCTCGAGCAGCTCATCGGGGTGCGCGACGCGCGACGCGCGGCGGGGCTCCCGGATGTCGTGCTCGAGCACGTGCGCGGGCACTCGGGCCACGTCCTGAACGCGTGGGCGGACGAGCGGGCCGTGCGCGCGTCCGAGCACGCCGCGAAGGGCGTCGAGAGCGCCTGGTCGTCGCTCGGCCCCCACCCCAAGATCGACGTCTCGGCCGCGCCGAAGAACGGCCGCTGACCCGACCTCAGCCCTCGGTCGTGCCCTCGAAGAGGCCGATCGCGTTGCCGTCGAGATCCTGGATGACCGCCCACCAGCTCGTCGGAGTGATCTCGCTCTTCTCCATCAGCACGGCGCCCCCGGCATCGACGGCGGCTGCGACGGTGTCGTCGATCGAGTCCACCTCGACATAGGAGCGCGGCTGAGAGAACCCCTCGTCGCGCGGCGCCAGCCCTCCGCCGGAGATCTGGTTGGGCGCGCGCCACATCGGGTACCCCTCGAAGCCAGGCACCTCGGCGATGTCCCACCCGAAGAGCCGGGAGTAGAAGGCGCTCGCCTTGCCGAAGTCGCTCACCGGGATGTCGATGTGCGTGATGTCGCCGTGTGCCATGGAAGGTTCCTCTCGCCGTAGTCGCCCCGGACAGTCTCACCCCGCCTCGGGGTGCCCACAAGGGACCTTCGACGCCGCCGTTCGCGAGTGCGCGATCGACGCCGCAGCCCGCGTCAGCGTCGATCCGGCACTCACGAGCCGCCGTCAGCCTGCGCCCGCGGCGGAGAGGTGCTCCTGCAGCGCGTCCAGGGCGGGGCGCTGGCCCTTCACGAGCTTGTCGCGGGCGGCGGGCAGCGGCATCCATTCGACTCTGTCGACCTCGGGGAAGGACTGCGTCCGGCCCGATCGCGGCGGCCACTCGAGCTCGAATTCGCCGAACTCGAGCCCCTCGAGCGAGAAGCCGGCGCCGTCCGCGACGAACACCGTGATGCGCTTGCCCGAGGAGTAGGCCCACGTGCCGAGCTCGGCGTGAGGCTCGGGCGGCGGCGCCACGCCGAGCTCCTCGCGGAACTCGCGCAACGCCGCCTCGAGCGCAGTCTCGCCGTCCGGGTCGTACTCGCCCTTGGGGATCGACCAGGCCGCGTCGTCCTTCGCCGCCCAGAACGGCCCGCCCATGTGCGCGATGAGCACCTCCGGCTCGGCGTGGGTCAGCCGGTAGAGGAGGAGTCCTGCACTGTGGACGGGCATGCCGCGCTCCCCTCACACGCCGACGTCGGAGGTCCGGCCCCTCGTCGGAGGATTCTCTGCGATTGCTCCGACGTTAGGCCGATCCTCCGACGTCGTGAAGCGGCGCCTTGGCTCAGGGGCGGGTCTTGGGCGAGACCTCGTAGGTCTTCTCGGGGTCGCGCTCGGCGACGTCCGCGAGGGCATCGTCGATCGCGGCGAGCACGTCGGCCTCGAGCTTGACCCCGGAGGCCTTGACGTTCGCGGCGATCTGCTCGGGACGGGATGCCCCGACCAGCGCAGCGGAGACATTCGGGTTCGCCAGCACCCACGCGATGGCGAGCTGCGCCATCGTGAGTCCCGCCTCGTCGGCGATGGGCTTGAGCTTCTGCACCGCCGTGAGGACGTCATCGCGCAGCAGACGCGAGATGAACTGCGCGCCGCTCTTCTCGTCGGTCGCGCGCGAGCCCTCGGGGACGGGCTGACCGGGCAGGTACTTGCCCGTGAGGACCCCCTGCGCGATGGGCGACCACACGATCTGCGAGATGCCGAGCTCCTCCGAGGTCGGGATGACCTTGTCCTCGATGACGCGCCACAGCGCCGAGTACTGAGGCTGGTTCGAGACGAGCTGCACGCCGAGCTGCTTCGCGAGCGCGTGGCCCTCGCGCAGCTGCTCGGCCGTCCACTCCGAGACGCCGATGTACAGCGCCTTGCCCTGCCGCACGACGTCGGCGAACGCCTGCATCGTCTCTTCGAGCGGCGTCTCGTAGTCGTACCGGTGCGCCTGGTAGAGATCGACGTAGTCGACGCCGAGGCGCGTGAGGGACCCGTTGATGCCGTCGTGGATGTGCTTGCGGGACAGCCCGACGTCGTTGGCGCCGCGCGGGCCGACCGGCCAGTAGACCTTGGTCAGGATCTCGAGGCCCTCGCGCCGCTGCCCCGCGAGCGCCTTGCCCAGCACGACCTCGGCGGCCGTGTTCGCGTAGACGTCGGCGGTGTCGAACGTCGTGATGCCGGCATCCAGCGCCGCGTGCACCGTCGCTATCGCCGCGTCGTCGCCGACCTGCGATGCGTGCGTGACCCAGTTGCCGTACGTGATCTCCGAGACCTTGAATCCGCTGTTGCCGAGGTAGCGATACTCAACCATTCCGTGCCTTCTTCTCATTCGGGTGGCACCGCGCAAGCGGCGGGGCCGTGATCACCCTAGGCGCGTTCCAGGGGCCGCGTCCAACGCGAGCGAAACGATTCGGCGAACAATCCCGCAGCGCGCTCGAGCGCGCGCGGACACAGGCGGAGACGACGGATGCCGCGGCCCCGGCTCGAGCCAGCGGCCTGCGGCTGCCTCGGGCTTGGACGACTGGTGCGGGGGACGCGGCATCCGCCCCGCGCCACAACGTCGCAGAAAACCACACCGCCTGACGGATCCGGCCGCCGGTGTGCGACATTGTGGCGATCTGCGACGTTGTGGCGGACGGGAGACGACGGATGCCGCGGCCCCGGCTCATGCCGGGGTCGCGGCATCCGACGTCAGGCGACCGGGGCGGTCTCGTCCTCGATCGCGTCGACACTCGCCGCCTCGCCCGCGCCGGCCTGCGCCTGGGCGTCGGCCAGGGCGTGGGCCTCCTCGTCGAGATCGGTCGCGGCCTGCTCGAACTGCGAGTTGTAGAGGCGGAAGTACGCCCCCTTGGCCGCGATGAGCTCGTCGTGCGTGCCCTTCTCGACGATTCCGCCGTTCTCCATCACGAGGATGAGGTCGGCGTCGCGGATGGTCGACAGGCGGTGGGCGATGACGAACGACGTGCGTCCTTCGCGCAGGGCCGCCATGGCGTGCTGCAGCAGCAGCTCGGTGCGGGTGTCGACGGAGCTGGTGGCCTCGTCGAGGATCAGCACCGAGGGCTGCGCCACGAAGGCGCGCGCGATCGTGATGAGCTGCTTCTCGCCCGCCGAGATGTTCGACGCCTCCTCGTCGAGGAGCGTGTCGTAGCCGTCGGGCAGCGAGTGCACGAAACGGTCGACGTACGTCGCCCGGGCGGCGGCGAGGATCTCGTCGTCGGTGGCGTCGGCGCGGCCGTACCGGATGTTCTCGCGGATCGTCCCGGCGAACAGCCACGGGTCCTGCAGCACCATGCCCGTCTTGGCGCGGATGTCGCGGCGCGTGAGCTGCGCGATGTCCTGGCCGTTGAGGAGGATGCGTCCCCCGTCCAGCTCGTAGAACCGCATGAGCAGATTGACGAGCGTCGTCTTGCCCGCACCGGTCGGGCCGACGATCGCCACCGTCTGCCCGGGCTCCACCCGGAACGACAGGTCGTGGATGAGCGGGCGATCGGGCGAGTACGAGAACGCGACATCCCGGAACTCGATCGTGCCGTCGCCGTCCACCGGCTCCGGCGCGTCGGCGGCGTCGGGGTCCTGCTCGGTCTCGTCCAGCAGCTCGAAGACGCGCTCGGCCGACGCCGTGCCGGACTGCACGACCGCGGCCATGCCGCCGAGCTCGGACAGCGGCTGGGTGAACTGCTGCGAATACTGGATGAAGGCCTGCACGTCGCCGAGGCGAAGCTGGCCGCCGGCGACCATGAGGGCGCCGAAGACGGCGATGCCGACGTAGGTCAGGTTCCCGATGAACATCATCGCGGGCATCATGATGTTCGACAGGAACTGCGCCTTGAAGGACGCCTGGTAGAGCTCCTCGTTCTCGGCGCGGAACGCCTCGCGCGAGGCCTGCTCGCGGCCGAACACCTTGACGAGCGCGTGGCCGGAGAAGGACTCCTCCACGCGGGCGTTGAGGCGCCCGACCTTGCGCCACTGGATGCCGAACGCCTTCTGCGAACGCGGCCCGATGACACCGAACAGCACGCCCATGAGCGGGAAGCTCACGAGCACGACGAGCGTGAGCTGCCACGAGATCGACAGCATCATGATGAGCACGCCGATGACGGTGAGGACGCTCGTGAGGGCCTGCGACAGCGACTGCTGCATCATCTGCGTGATGTTGTCGATGTCGTTGGTCACGCGCGAGATCAGCTCGCCGCGCTGCACGCGATCGAAATAGCGCAGCGGGAGGCGGTTGATCTTGGCCTCGACGTCTTCGCGGAGGCGCCACATGACGCGCACCATGATGACGTTGATGACGTAGCCCTGCAGCCACATCAGGATCGACGAGGCGAAGTACAGGGCGAGCACGAGCAGCAGCACGCGGCTCAGCGCGATGAAGTCGACTCCCGCGCCGGGGACGAAGTGCTCCATCGCCGCGACCATATTGGCGAGGTCCTGCTGGCCCTCGGCCTCCAGACCCGCGACGACCTGCGCCTGCGTGACGCCGGCCGGCGCCATCCCCGACACGACGCCCTCGAAGAGGATGTTGGTCGCCTCGCCGAGGATCTTCGGCGAGAGCACGGCGAGCACGACGCCGATCGATCCGAGGATCGACACGAACACGAACGCCACGGCGTGCGGGCGCAGGAGTCCGATCAGGCGGCGGAACGCCGGCCAGAAGTGGGCCGCCTTGCCCGGGGCGACGGCGCCGCTCCAGTCGTCGGCGGCGATGCGGGCCTGCTCGCCGAGCTCGATCTCGGCCTTCTCCTCGGCGCTCAGCTCCGCGACGGCGGCGCGGGTGCGGTGACGGCGGGAGGCGGTCTTGTCGGCGCTCATCGGGCGACCTCCGCTCCGAGCTGGGATTCGACGATCTCGCGGTAGGTCTGGCTCGTCTCGAGCAGCTCGTCGTGCGTGCCGAGGCCCACGATCCCGCCATCGTCGAGCACGACGATGCGGTCGGCGTCGGTGATCGTCGAGACGCGCTGCGCGACGACGATCTTGGTGACCTCGGGCAGCTCGCGCCAAAGCGCCTGCCTCAGCCGCGCGTCGGTCGTGAGATCGAGCGCCGAGAACGAGTCGTCGAACACCAGCACGCGCGGCTGGTGGACGATCGCCCGGGCGATCGCCAGACGCTGACGCTGACCGCCCGACACGTTCGTGCCGCCTTGCGAGATGGGGGCGTCCAGTCCGCCGTCCATCTGGCTCACGAAGTCGCTCGCCTGCGCGATCTCGAGGGCATGCCAGAGCTCGGCATCCGTCGCGTCCTCACGACCGAAGCGCAGGTTCGACGCGATCGTCCCCGAGAACAGGAACGGCCGCTGGGGGACGAGCCCGATCGTGCTCCAGAGCGCGTCGAGGTCGGCGCGGCGCACGTCGAGGCCGCCCACTTCGACCACGCCGTCGGTGACGTCGAAGAGCCGTGGGATGAGCGAGACCAGCGTCGTCTTGCCGGCGCCCGTCGAGCCGACCACGGCGACGGTCTCACCGGGCGCGGCGCTGAAGGTGATGCCCGACAGGATCGGGTGCTCGGCACCCGGGTAGGTGAACGTGACGTCGCGGAACGCGACAGTCCCCGGTGCGGGGAAGCCGGCGTCGGCGTCGGCGGGGCGCTCGAGCGACGACCTCGTGTCGAGCACCTCCCCGATGCGCTCCGCCGAGACCGCGGCGCGGGGGATCATCAGGGTCATGAAGCTCGCCATCAGGACGCCGGAGAGGATGATCATGACGTACTGCATGAAGGCGAACAGCGTGCCGATCTGCACCTCCCCCGCGTCGACCTTGATGCCGCCGAACCAGATCACGGCGATGACCGTGACGTTGAGGATCAGCATGACGGCGGGGAAGAGCAGGACGAACAGGGAGCCGACCTTGCGGCCGACGACCATGATCTCGGTGTTGGCCTCGCGGAAGCGCTCCTCCTCGATCGGCTCGCGGACGAAGGCGCGGATGACGCGGATGCCGGTGAGCTGCTCGCGCATGACGCGGTTCACGCCGTCGAGCTTGCCCTGGTAGCTGCGGAACAGCGGCACCATGCGGGCGATCACGACGCCCGCGACCAGGAGCAGCACGGGCACCGCCACGGCGATGATCCAGGCGAGGCTCGCGCTCTGCTGGACGGCGAGGATGATGCCGCCGATCGCGAGGAGCGGCGCCGTCACGAGGAAGGTCGCGGCCATCATCGTGAGCATCTGCACCTGCTGCACGTCGTTGGTGTTGCGCGTGATGAGCGATCCGGCGCCGAAGCCGGTGACCTCCCGCTCGGAGTAGCCCGAGACTCGCTCGAAGACGTCGTCGCGGATGTCGCGCCCGAGCTTCATCGCGGCTCGCGCGGCGAACCACGTCGCGATGATGGAGGCGACGATCTGGGCGAGCGAGACCGTGAGCATGAAGACGCCGGTGCGCCAGATGTAGTCGGTGTCGCCCTTGGAGACGCCGTTGTCGATGATGTCGGCGTTGAGACTCGGCAGGTAGAGCGAGGCGATCGCGGAGGCCGACTGGAACAGCAGGACGCCGAGCAGGAGCCAGCCGTACGGTTTGAGATAGCGGACGAGGAGTTTTGCCAGCACGGATTTCTCCAAGACATGGCGAAGCCGCGGCGAGGCTCCGCCGGTGCGGATGTGGTGATGCGGTACCAGCCTCGCACGGCTCCCCGACATTGCGGCGGCCCCCTCCGTGCGGGTGGGACGCCGGTCACTCTAACACGATATATCGCGAACTGCGACTACCCCTCGGCGGCCTGGGCGATGTCGGCGCGCTCCCGCCAGCTGCGCGCCGTCACGCGGTCCAGCGCCACGCGGCGGCGCAGCGCGTCGGCCTGCTCGTAGAGCGAGGGCTCGCCGTAGCTCGTCAGCACCTTCACGAGCACGGGCAGGAGCTCGATCATGAAGAAGAGGCCGGCGATGAGCCAGTGCGCCCATGCGAGCGTCGGCTCCTGGGCCGACAGCCGCTCGAGCCCGCTGATCTGGCTGAGGAGCCCGACCGCGCCGGCATTGCCGCTCGCGACCTCGGCCGCACGGGCGTCGTACGCCGCGAGCGCTGCCTCGTATTGATCGCGCGCGGCCGGCAGCTCGTCCTTCGCCTGCTGCCTGTTCTGCGCCTCGGACGCGCTCGCGTCGGCGGTGCCCGCCGCCTGCGCCGCGGCGAGGTCGGCCTGGGCGGCCGTCAGCTGAGCCGCCAGATCGTCGTAGGCCGCCTGCGCGGCCGCGAGCTGATCCTGCGCGGCGGTCGAGCTGGCGCCCTCGCCCGCGACGCCGCTGCAGCCCTCCACGTCGCCCTGCCCCGTGAGCTCGCACTGGTACATCGCGCGCGCCTGGTCGATGACCTCTTGCTGCGCCGCGAGCTTGGCCGTCAGATCGGCGACCGACTGCTGCGCCGACGCCGCCGAGGCGGACGTCGTGTCTGCCCCGGCCACGACACCGCTGGCCGCCTGGCTCTCCAGCTCCGCGACGCGCTCGCTCGCAGCATCCAGCGCCTGCTTCTCGGGTCCGCCCGTCACGGCGTCCTGGTCCGACTGCGCCTGGACGAGGTTGGTCGCCGTCACCTCCCGCGCGATGTCGTTGTGGAACACCTGCAGCACGAGCGGCTCGGCGACGACGATGCCGATGACGGCCGCCATGATGACACGCGGGATCGCGAGGCCGATCAGCCGCCCGACGCTGTGCGTCGAGCGCATGGTCGAGGTGAGGAAGCGGTCGAGGTTGAAGATGATGAGCGCCCACACGATCGCGAGCGGCAGGGCGCCCCACGCGACGATCCGGACGCCCGTCGTGAGGGCGAAGTACATCGAGATCGCCGAGATGAGCGCCGTGCCGGCGATCACGAAGAACATCTGCACGAAGCGCGGGGTCTCGGTCGGCACCTCGTCGAGCACCGACGCGTCCGCGCCGCCGAGGACCGCGAGCCGGCGCCACCCCGATCCGCGCTCGCGACGACGCGCGGCACGCTTCGCGCGGACGGGAGGAGCGGATGCCTCGGCGACAAGCTCCGCGGGCTCCTCCGCGCGCTCATCCACAGCGCCCCACTCGCCGATCGCTGCCTGCGCGTTCGCGTCCTCCGACGCGGCGACGGCGACCGGCTGCGTCGGGTTCATCGCGAGCGCGTCCTCGAGGAGGTCGCGTGTCACGGGGTACGGATCCTCGGGCCCGTCCGCGTCCGGGCGCCGGTCGGGCTCGCCGGCGGCTTGCTGCGCCCGCACGTCGTCGAGGTAGAGCTCGTCCAGCGCATCGCCGTCGAGGTCGAACTCGATTCGGCCGTCAGAGCCGAACCTGCCGGGCCGATGCGCGGAGAAAGACATCCGGACAGCCTAGGAAGGCGAACCTGTGCGCCAGGTGCGAAGCACCCGGCGCACAGGTCGTCGGGAGACCCCGGATGCCGTCCTCAGCGCGCCGCGACCCCGGACGCCGTCGGCACCTGTGCCGCGAGCCACTCGTCGAGCGTCAGCTCGTCGATGATCGCCTCGCCGACGGGAACCAGGCTCGCCTTGCCGACTTCCCGGCCGAAGTATCCGACCGTGTCGTCCTCGACGACCCGGCGCTCGTCGCCGGCCGCGTGGAGCACCCGCGACACGACTTCGCCGATAGGGGCGCGCTCGGGACCCGCGACCTCGATCGCGCCCGCGGGAGCAGCGACGGCCGCGTCGGCGACCGCTCGCGCGACGGCCGCGGAGGCGATGGGCTGCATGGGCGCCGGCGCGACGCGCACGACGCCGTCGACCGTGCTCGCATCCGCGATCCCGGCCAGGAACTCGAAGAACTGCGTGGCCCGCACGATCGTGAAGGGCACGCCGCCCTCTTTGATGAGCCGCTCCTGCGCGACCTTGCCGGCCTGGTACCCCTTCGCGTCGGGGTCGCGGTCGACGCCCACGATCGACAGCGCGACATGGTGGCCGACCCCCGCGCGCTTCTCGGCGGCGAGCACGTTGCCCGTCGCGGTCGTGAAGAACGACACGACCGCGGCCTCGTCGAACGCCGGCGCATTCGTGACGTCGACGACGGCATCCGCTCCCGCGAAGGCCTCGTCGAGCCCCGTGCCGGCGATGCTGTCGACACCGGTCGACGGCGATGCCGCGATCGCCTCGTGCCCGCCCTCGCGCAGCCGCGCCACGACCTGCGCGCCGATCAGTCCCGTCCCACCCAGCACCACGATCTTCATGTCCACTCCTAACTCGGATATATGTTGTCCGAGTTCAGGATACTCGGATAGGCACTGTCCGAGTCAAGTACCATCTGGGCATGAGGATGTCGGGCGGCGTGGAGTGGGCGGTGCACTGCTGCGTCGTGCTCACGGATGTCGAGCGCCCCGTCCCGGCCGCGACGCTCGCGAAGCTGCACGACGTATCGATGACGTACCTCGCGAAGCAGATGCAGGCCCTCGCCCGCGCGGATCTCGTCCGCTCGGTGCAGGGCAAGGCCGGCGGCTACGTCCTGACCCGCTCCCCCGACGACATCACGGTGCTGGACGTCGTCCTCGCGATCGAGGGCCCCGAGCCGCAGTTCGTCTGCACCGAGATCCGCCAGCGCGGGCCCCTCGGCACGCCCCCGGAGGACTGCCGGACCGCCTGCCCCGTCGCGAAGGCGATGCTCAAGGCCGAGGCGGCGTGGCGCGGTGCGCTCAAGGAGGTGTCGATCGGCGATCTCGTGCGCGAGGTCGACCGCAGCTCGGGCAAGGACGCCCTCGCGACGATCCGCGCGTGGTTCGGCGGCGACGCCGCCTGACCACCGGCCGCTGACCGTCGCGGACCGATTCAGCCGCATGCATGGCGCGCGGGCACGGGTTCTGCGATATTTCTCCCACCGGCGCTCCCGCGCCTTCCCTCGTCGCCGCGGGCCGAAGGCGCCTCTCCAAGGAGGTGCGGCACATGAGTGTGCTGTCCACTCGGCTCGCGAATGCCGCTGCGATGACCGCGACCGGCACGCTGTTGGCCGCGAGCCTCGTCGCGATCGCGCCGTCGGCGACGGCTGCCGTGATCGGCCCCGAGGCCGAGTTCTTCACCGTCTCGCAGTCGGCGGCGGGTGCGGCATCCCAGCCCTTCCTGACCCCGGACAGCCAGCGCGTCCTCTATACGTCGACGGCGTCCGACCTCGTGAGCGGAGACGGCAACGGTTTCGCCGACGTGTTCGTCTCGGTGGCGATCGAAGGGTCCGACGATCCGTTCTCAGGAGCGCCGTCACTCGTCAGCCGCCCCGACGATTCGCTCGCCGACGTGCTCGCGAACGGTGCGAGCGGCGAGCCCGTCGCGAGCGCCGACGGGCGGTACGTCGCCTTCTCGAGCGCTGCGACGAACCTCGTTCCGGGCGGTACGACCGCCGGCCGCACGCACGTGTACGTGCGCGACACGAGGCTGGGCACGACGTTCCTCGCGCAGGGCGCCGCCGAGCCGGACGGCTCGTCGCGCGCTCCGGACCTCAGCGACGACGGCCGCTATCTCGTGTTCACGTCGGCGGCGACGAACCTCTCGGCGGCGTCGGACGTCCCCGACGCGAACGGCGTCGACGACTCGTTCGTCGTCGATCTGGACCCGGACGGCGACGGCGTGCACACGGCGGCGATGACGGTCAGTCGCGCCTTCGGCTTCAACTCGATGGATTCGGGCAGCCACGACATCGTGATCAGCGGGAACGGCTCGATGTTCGCGGCGCTGTCGAGGAACGTCCCGTCCGATCCGCACACCGAAGAGGAGCTCTCCGTCGACTGGCTCTTCCGCGCTCCGCGCACCGACCACGACGCGTTCATCCTGATGTCCCGCGACGTGCGCGACGTCTCGATCGACACGACCGGCTCTGCGATGGCGTTCGTCAAGGACCATGCCTGCAACGACAAGCCGACGGTCATGGCTCTCATGGTCAGCACGAACATCCGCTTCCAGGTCGCGCTCGGCACGATCTTCGTCGAGGACCGCAACGGCGAGGTCTGGGATCCGTCCATCTCCGCCGACGGCAGCACGGTCGCCTGGACCACGACACGTCCGGAGTTCAGCTTCGACGGCGAGAGCCCGGCCCTCGAGCATCCCGTCGTCCGCAGCCAGCGCGTCGGCTGGTGGGATGCCGAGGGCAGCGGCGACGCCTTCCAGTGCAGCGGCATCCGGGCCGGCGACTGGGTCGACGTGGCCGAGGGCGCCCAGGCGTCGCTGTCGGCGTCGGGTCGCACGATCGCGTTCGCGACACCCGACGCGACACCGCCCGCCGTCCGCGCCGTCGACACCCACTCCAACGAAGGACTGTCCGTTTCGAGCGCCGACGGCAGCATCGTCACGCCGGGTTTCATGACGTCGGTCGCGATCTCGGACATCCCTGTGTCGTCAGTGCGGGACTATTCCGCGGCCATCGCCGGCGCCCCCGTCTATCGGCTCCCCGTCTACCGCCTACCCGTCTATCGCCTGCCCGTGTACCGACTGCCCGTGTACCGCCTCCTCGTCGAGGACTCGCCCGTGTATCGGCTGCCCGTGTATCGGCTGCCGGTCTACCGCCTGCCCGTCTACCGGCTGGACCTCCCCGGCGGCTGGACGCAGATCCTCGAGGGCACGCCGTACGGCGGCGAGCTCGTGCAGACCGTCACGCTCGACGTCGTCCTCGCCTGGGCCGCCGACACCCTCGCCGACGGTGCGACGCCGACGCCGGAGGAGCGCGCAGCGGCCGAGCTCATCCAATCGCTCACGCTGGGCGACGTCGGCCTGGACGACAGCGGCCTGGACGGGCTCACGATCGCGTCCTATGTGCTCGGAAGCGCGCCGCTCGCCGAGATCCCGCTCGGCGGGGCCGGCGCTCCTCTCTCGCAGTGGCAAGGGCTGCTTGATCGCCAGGGCCTCGACCTCCCGCTCGACGGCGAGACGGCGCTCGCCGACGCCGATGCGGCCGGGCTCGACGTCTCGCACTCGGGCATCGAGGCCGTGCCGCTGCGCGACCTGCCGATCGACAAGACGCTCTTCGGCTATCTGCGCGTCGTGACGGACGACCCGAGCGTCCCGGGCCACGGCCTCTTCCTCACGGGAACTCCACTGGGCGACCTCGATGTCACGACGCTCGATGACGCGGCGCGCCAGGCGCTCTTCGGCACGCCGGACGTCACGGGCACGCTCGCGGCGCCGTCGACGCCGATCCTGCAGAGCGCGACAGTCGCCGACCTCGCCCGCGGCGTCCCCGGCGATGTGACGTTCGGCACCCTCCTGCTCTCGATGCTGGACACAGAGAACTACCCGTGGGAGCAGATCGACCCCTCCTCGATCGACCCCTCCCTCGCGAGCTCCTCGACGAGCGGTCAGTCGTGCACAGGGAACATCCGCTGCTCCATGACGGCGTCGTTCGCCTTCACCTTCGACGCCGGCCCGGGTGATCCGACGACCTACCTCGCGCCGACAGCATCCGTGACGACACCCGCGGGAACCACGGTGCGGCGCGCACCGGGCTCCGACACGCTCCTGGTCGGCGCGGCCGGCTCCGGGCCCGGGCTGTCGTTCTCCGGCGAAGATCTCTATCAGGGCCCGCTGCAGCTGGACGGCCGCCTGGTGCGGATCCCGCTCCCCGACACACGGGCGGGCACCGTCATCCAGTTCACGACGGCCTTCACCGAGACGAACCAGCCCGGTGCGGGCCGGTCCACGGCAGAGCTCACAAGCGGCGGCCTGACCGCGACGGAGGAGCTCTTCAACGACGCACCGCTGAGCACCTTCGACGACCCCACCCGCAATCTGGTGGCCGGGCAGCCGCAGGTCCTCCACAGGATCACCGAAGGAATCCTCTACTACGAGTGGATCTCGCCGCAGTGGATGGGCATCGACGACGAGGGCAACCCGAGCCTGGGCCCCGCCGAGGACGCCGACTACTACGGCGTCGACGCGCCCGCACCCGGCGAACGCCTCGTCATCTCGACGAACGGCAGCGACGGTCAGATCGCGCTGTCGCTCTACGCCCCGACGACCGACTCGGCGGCGACCCTCGGCGTCGCGGACGCGGGGCCCGCACCCGGCACCGCGGTGACGGAGCAGAGCGGGCAGGGCAGCCCCGCCGAGGCGGGGGCGGATGCGGCGAGCGAGCTTCCCGGTCAGACCCTCGTCGACCAGGCCGTCGTGCGCGGCGACGGCGCAGCCGAGGTCGAGGCGGCCTCGACGGCCGCGTCCGGCGGCGACACCCTCGTCCTGCGCGTCACGAGCGGGAACGGCAACCCGAGCTCGTCGCTGTACTCACTGCGCGTGCGCTACCTCCCCGAGCCCGCGGAGACGACATGCCTGCCGTACGCGCCGCCGCAGGTCGGGGTGCAGGGGACGAACGACCCCGTCACCGACGCCACCAATACGCTCTACCTCCTCGACACGCAGCGTTACGGCGAGCGCTACGGCGCTGCCGCGGCCGAGTCCGTGCGCGCCTCGCTCGCGTCGCTCACCGGCACGGGGACCGTCGGCGCGGGCACGGTCCAGGGTGCCGTGCTCTCGGTCGACTCGGACCCCGACGTCCGCGCGGCGCGCGCCGCGCTCGATGCGAACCCGTGCTCCATGGCCGCGCGCGGCGCGCTGACCTCGGCGATCAACCGCTTCGTGTCGCAGGCGATCGAGGGCCACCGAGACCAGGTCGCGTCGGTCGTCGTCGTCGGGGGCGACGACGTCCTCCCGTTCGCGCCGGTGGCGCAGAACACCGCCCAGTTCACCGAGGCGAGCCACGCCGGAGAGCTCCGGCTGCTCTCGCCGCTCGCGGGAGGCTCCTGCCCCGACGGCGTCGCAGCGGGGGCGCCCGACCCGTGCGAGACGCCTCTGTCGGCGGCCGCCCGCGGCTCGTTCATCCTGAGCGACGATCCGTACGGGCTCGCAACGGCCTACCGGACCGCCGGCGGCCACCTCTACGTGCCCTCCGTGGCACTCGGCCGGATCGTGGGCGACGAGACCGAGATCGCAGCGGTCGTGTCGCGGTTCATCGATTCCCAGGGCGTGCTCGCCGCCGACTCGACCGCGACCGCGGGCTACGGCGCCTGGAGCGAGCTGCCGGAGAAGGTGACCTCGGCGCTGGAGTGGCGCTCACCGGCGAACGAGACGTTCCCGGAGGAGCCTGCGACGTGGACGAGCGAGCTCATCGAATCGACGGTCTTCCCCGCGGCCGGGCAGAGCGCGCGCCTCGTGTCGATCAACACGCACGCCGACGAGTCGCGCATGCTTCCGGGCGTCCCCGGTGCGCACAACGGATCCTTCTCCGACGCCGACCTCTTCACGGCGGGCGGACGCACCGGTGCGGCGCAGCTGAGCGGAGCGCTCGTGTTCCTCATCGGCTGCCACGCGGGAAACAACCTCCCCGACGGCTACTACGGCGCGGGCGCCGAGGACTGGGTCGACGTCTTCTCCTCCGCGGGCGGGTACGTCGGCAACACCGGCTACGGCCTGGCCAACAACACGACGACGGCCCTCAGCGAGCGCCTGCTCGCGCTGTACGCGGACTGGATCGGGGTCACGGTCGGCGATTCGACCGTATCTGCCGCCGGCGCGCTGACCTACGCGAAGCAGTCCTACCTCAGCGGGCTCGGGTCGTACACGGGCTACGACGAGAAGGTGCTCATGGAGGCCGTCTACTACGGACTCCCGATGTACTCCTTCGCGCCGGCGGCCACGGCCAAGTCCGCACCGCTTCCCGGAATCCCCGACGACCTGACGGATGTCGCGACCGATGGCCTCCTGACGGCGTCGCTGTCACTGAACCCCGTGTTCACGACGACGTCCGCGACGGACGCCGACGGCCGCACCGTCCAGGTCACGACCGCCGACGGCCAGGACCCGCTCGCCGTCGCGGGGCAGCCGATCCTGCCCCGGATCGTGTCGCAGCTCAACACCCGGCCGGACGGCCTCCTCCCCCGCGGCGCCGTCATCACGGCCCTCACGTCCGTGACCGAGCCCTACACGCCCGCGATCGCGGAGCCCGGCGTCGGGGTCCCCGAGACGACGGCGACGCGCACCGGAGTCGCGTTCCCCTCGACGTTCGCGACAGTCACGACGCAGGACACCCCGTCGGGACTCGTCGACCTCCTCGTAGTGACCCCCGCGCGGATCGTCGCGCCCGCCGGCGGGACCGGCACGATCGACACCTTCACGTCACTCGAGCTCGACGTCACGTATGGCCACGCCTCCTCGACCGACTCGACCGCGCCGGCCCTGCTGTCCGCCGACCTGTCGGGGCGGGGCGGGGTGCTGGCCTTCCGTGCGAGCGACGGCGAGGGCGGTTCGGGCGTCCAGCGCATGGTGCTCCTCGTGCAGCCCGAGGGCGAGAACGCATGGCAGCGCGTCGAGGTCGCACCGCCCGCGGGCGACGACGGCGAGTGGACCGCCCCCGTCCCTCCGACGACGTTCCGCTGGATTCTTCAGGTGATCGACGCAGAGGGCAACGTCACGACGGAGTCCTCCCGCGGTCACCTGACCCGCGCGAATGCGCCGGCGCCCGAGCTCTCCGACCCCGGCGAGGATGTGACGGTGGATGCCGGCACCCGCGTGGCGCGAGCGCTCGACCTCTCCGGGGTCCAGGCCGGCGACCAGCCGACCGCGACCGTGCGCGTCTCGACGCCCGACGGCGAGATCGTCTCGACCGGTCCCGCGGCGGTCGTGACGGGGGACGACGGTGCGACGCGCATCGTGACGGACCCGCTGTTCACGACGCCCGGCACCTTCGTGGTCGACGTCTCGGCGTGCATCGGGACGGTGTGCGACGCCGCGTCGTTCGGCGTCACGGTGCGCCTGGGCAACCGCGCGCCTTCGACGACGGCCCACCTCTCGTCCGACCACGACCCCGTCGACCCCACCGCGACGCTCACCGCGAGCGCGACGGGCGTCGACCCCGACGACGACCCGGACGGGCAGGACAACGGGAACGTCGGCTTCAGCTACGTCTGGACGCGCAACGGCGTGCCGCTGTCCAACCCCGGCAGCGACCCGCGCGTCCTCTCGCTCGCCGGCATCGCGCAGCCGGGCGACGAGATCGCCGTCCAGGTCACGCCGTACGACTCTCAGGGACAGGCGGGCCACATCGCGACAGCATCCGTGTTCGTGACCATCCCACCACCCGCCCCGGCCATCACGGCGAGCACCGGCACGTACGTCTCCGGGACGTGGAGCCGGTCCCCCGTGACCGTGACGTTCGAGTGCACGTCCGGCGTGCTCGTGACGACGTGCCCGGCGCCCGTGACCGTCTCGGCGGACACGGCCGCCGCGGGGCGCGAAGTGTCGGGAACGATGACGGATGTGCTCGGCCGGCAGGCGACAGCATCCGTCGTCGTCAAGGTCGACCGCACCGCGCCGGTCCTCGCCCCCACCGTCACGCCCGATCCGGTCGCGCAGGGCGCGACCGCGGTCGCCGCACCGAACGCCTCGGATCCCCTGTCCGGCATCGCCTCCCAGTCGTGCGACACCCCGTCGACCGCGACGGCCGGCACGAAGACCGTCGCGTGCCGCGCAGCGGATGTCGCGGGCAACGTGGCCTCGGCCTCCGTCGCGTACACCGTGAAGGCTCCCGGGGCCCGCACGTGCCTCGGCGTCGCCGATCGGCAGGCGCTAACTCCCTACAACGCCGACGGCTCGAGCGTCTTCCTCCGCCACTCCGGCGTGCCCCTCGTCTTCCGCGCGTGCGACGCAGCCGGCCGCTCGATCGGGACGAAGAAGTTCGTGAAGGGCGTGGTGCTCGTGTCGTCCGGGGCGCTGCCGGCCGGGGCGCGGATCAACGAGCTCTGGTACCCGCCTGTGCCGGTGTTCAAGTACTCGAAGGCGTTCGGACTGTGGACGGGGACGATCCCGACCGCGAAGCTCGCGTCCGGGAAGCTCTACACCTACCGGGTGCTGCTCGGCGACGGCACGTCGTTCACGGTGACGTTCGGCGTGCGCTGAGCCCTGTCAGTCCTCGAGCGGCGTCTCGGCGGCGACCCGCTGGTCGTCCTCCGTCGCGACGAGCTGGCCGCACGCGCCGTCGATCTCCTTGCCGCGCGTGTCGCGGAGGGTCGTCGGAACCCCGGCCTCGTTGAGGCGCCGGACGAACTCGTTCTGCGCCGCCTTCGTGGACGACGTCCAGATCGAGCCGGGTGTCGGGTTCAGCGGGATGGGGTTCACGTGGACCCAGCCGCGACCGCGCGCATTCAGCTTCTCGGCGAGCAGGTCGGCGCGCCATGCGTGGTCGTTCATGTCCTTGATGAGCGCGTATTCGATCGAGACGCGCCGTCCGGTCTTCTCGAAGTAGGCGCGCGCGGCGTCGAGCGCCTCGTCCACCTTCCAGCGGGAGTTCACCGGGATGAGCTCGTCGCGCAGCTCGTCGTCGGGTGCGTGCAGCGACAGCGCGAACGTCACGGGGATGTCCTCGTCGGCGAGCTTGCGGATCGCGGGCACGAGGCCCACCGTCGAGACGGTCACGCCGCGCGCGCTCATGCCCAGGCCGTGCTTCTTGTCGGTCATGACGCGGACGGCCTGCATGAGCCGCGCATAGTTCGCAAGCGGTTCGCCCATGCCCATGAAGACGATGTTGGTGACGCGCTCGTCGGGATGCTCGGCGGGGCCCAGGCCGCCCTCGCGGATGAGGCGGTTGGCGCGCACGACCTGCTCGATGATCTCGGCGGCCGACATGTTGCGGGTGAGCCCCGCCTGGCCCGTCGCGCAGAAGGGGCAGTTCATGCCGCAGCCGGCCTGCGACGAGACGCACAGCGTGATGCGGCCGGGGTAGCGCATGAGGACGGACTCGACGAGCGCTCCGTCGTGGAGCTTCCACAGGAACTTGATCGTGTCGCCGCGATCGGTCTGCAGGCGCCGCACCTCCGTCAGCAGGGGCGGCAGCATCCCGTGCACGAGTTCCTGCCTGCCCGCCGCGGGAAGGTCGGTCATGAGCGCCGGATCGTGCGTGTAGTGCTCGAAGTAGTGCTTCTCGAGCTGCTTCGCGCGGAAGCCCGGCATCCCGAGCTCCTTGACCTTCTCGACGCGCTCCTCGGGTGTGAGGTCGGCCAGGTGCACGGGCGGCTTGCCGCGCTTGGGGGACGCGAACTGCAGGAGCGGCCGGCCCTCGGCATCCTTCTTCTGCGTCCATCCCTCGGTCTTGGGACGGACCTGGAGGACGGGGGTGTCTGCGGGCGCGGTCGCGGGACGCGCCGAACGGGCAGGGGGGCGCGTCGAGGTCATGCCTCCAGGGTAGGCGACGCGCCTGCGCGAACGCTGGTGGGGCAAGGGATCTCCGGGCTGTGAAAGCGGTATGACCCATGGCGGGTCCCGCGCTTTCGTGAGAGTCTTCTCATCACCGAACGCGGCTGGGTCATCCCCCGAAACGGCCAGGAGCGCGCGTCCCCGAAGGAGGGTTGTCAGCTGAACGCGCATGTGACGGCGTCGGCGCTGAGCCCCCGCCTCCTCCACGGGCTCGACGACGATGCGGAGCAGACGCTCCGCATCGCGGGGACGGCTGTCGTCATCGACATCTCGGGGTTCACGACGCTCTCGGAACAGCTCGCCGCAGCGGGGCGCGAAGGCACGGAGCAGCTCATCGCGACGCTGTCGCGGATCTTCACGGTGCTCCTGCCCGTCTCGGACGACGGCGGCGACGTCGTCAAATTCGCCGGGGATGCGCTGTTCGTCCTCTTCACGGGTCCGGATCACGCACGCCACGCGGCCCACTCGGCCTGGAACATGAACAAGGTCCTCACCGCGATCGGCGACATCCACCTGCCCGCCGCGCGCGCGAAGCTGCGCATGTCGGTGGGCGTCCACAGCGGGACCTTCGAGTTCTTCCTCACGGGCGGCGACAACACGTCGGTCGTCCTGACCGGGGGCGACACATCGCGCGTCATGGCGCTGCAGAGCGCCGCGGACGCCGGGACGATCCTCGTCAGCGACGAGACGGCGGTGCTCCTGCCCGCGTCGCAGGTCACGAAGGAGGAGTCCGCGCCCGGCGCGCGGCGGCTCGTGAAGGGCGGCTCGGTCGCATCGGCGTCGCTCATGGCGCTCAGCGTCGGACGCACGACCGCCGCCGACCGCTTCCTGCCACGGGCCTTCGCGCAGCGCCCCGATCTGCTCGCGTCCGAGCCCGACCATCGCTGGGCCGCGATCGCCTTCGTGCAGGTCTCGGGCGTCGCCGACCGGCCGGACGACGAAGACCTCGAGCACATGGACCGGCTCACGACCCTCGTCGAGACGGTCGCCGCCGACACGGGCGTGACGCTCCTGGACGTCGACCCGGCCACCGGCGGGTACCGCTACTTCCTGACGGCCGGTGCGCCGACCACGGCGGAGGACCCGGAGGGGCGCCTCATGACGGCCGCGCTCCGCATCGTGCGCCAAGGCGGTGGCCGCTTCGCCGTGCGCGCGGGCGTGACGTCGGGCCGGATCTTCGCGGGCTTCGTCGGCGCCATGTACCGCCAGACCTACACCGTCATGGGCGACCCCACGAACCTCGCGGCACGCCTCACGGCCCGCGCCGAGCCGGGCACCGTGCTCGTCGCCCGCTCGACGCTCGAGCGCACGAGCCGCTCGTTCGAGAGCACGGACGCCGGGACGATCTCGGTCAAGGGCAAGACCCAGCAGATCCCGGTCGCCATCGTGACCGGGCATGGCGGCGCGACGAGGCTCGCGGCGCAGCAGACCCCGTTCGTGGGACGGCGCGCCGAGCTCGACCGCATCCGCGAGCTGCTGACGGATGCCGCGGAGGAGCGCGGCGCGACGCTCACGCTCGCGGGCGCCGCCGGCATCGGCAAGACCCGCCTCCTCGAGCACGCCCTGGCCGAGACCCCGCTCGCGGTCCTGCGCGGCTACGGAGACCCGTACGGCGCGACCACGCCGTATCGCACGATGCAGACCGTGCTGCGCCCTCTCCTTCGGATCGCGCCCACGGCGACGCCCGCGGAGGCCGGCGAGCGCCTCCGCGACGTCGTGGAAGGGCACTTCCCCGACCTCGCGCCGTGGCTGCCGCTCATCGCGCCGGCGGTCGGCGCGGACGCGGCGGACACCCCCGAGGTCGATGCGCTCGATGCCGCATTCCGAGCCGAGCGGGCTGCCGAGACGGTCTCGACGTTCCTCGCGGCGCTGACGACAGCACCCGGCTGCCTCGTCGTCGACGATGCGCAGTGGGTCGATCCGGCCTCGTCGGCGGTGCTCGCGGACCTCATCTCGCGCGACACGCGCCACGCGATCGTGCTCGCGCGGCGCCCGGGGCCCGAGGGTCTCGGACCGCTCGGCGAGACGCTCGAGATCGAGCCGCTCGACGGCGACAGCATCCGCGACATCCTGGAGGCCGTCGCGGGGCGGAAGCTGCTGCCGGCGGACGCACGGCCTCTCGTCGCGCGCGCGGAGGGCAACCCGCTGTACGCGATCGAGCTCGGCTCCGGCCTCGCGTCGGGGGCCGAGGCGCTCGCGATCGAGGAACTCATCGGCGAGCGCATCGACGCGCTGTCCGAGGCTGATCGCACGGCGCTGCGGCGCGCGTCGGTGCTCGGCACCCGGATCCCGCTCGGCCTGTACGTCAAGTGCGTCGGCATGCCGCTCATCTCGGGCGGGCTGGCCGCGTTCCTCGAGCTCGGCGCGCAGGAGGTGAGCTTCCGCAGCGAGCTCTTCCGCGACGTCGCATACGGGCAGCTCACGTTCCAGGTGCGCCGCGAAGTCCACCGCATCGCCGCGACCGCCATCGAGGCCGACGCCAAGCTCGGCGGCCCGAGCGCCGATGTCATGCTCGCGCGCCACTGGGAGGAGTGCGGCGAGTGGGCAAAGGCGCTCGAGGCGGGCCGCCGGGCCGCCGCGAGCGCCGAGAAGTCCTTCGCGCTCGAGGAGGCCGTGCGCGCCTACCGCGGCGCCGTCGAGGCGGCGCGGCGCAACCCCGACTCCGCGGACGACCTGCCCGAGCTGCTGTCCGCCCTCGGGCGCGTCAGCATCGCGGGCGGCTGGGCGCAGGAGGGACTCGAGGCCTTCTCCAACGCCCGCAAGCTCGTGACCGATGCGATCGAGCGCGCCCGCATCGACCGCGAGCGGGCCTACGCGCTGAACATCCTCGGCCGTCCCGCCGAGGCGGTCCGCACGCTCCGGTCGGCCCGGCGCGCCGTGAGCGGCTCGGGCCACGCGGGACGCGCCGTCCTGGCCGCGATCGCGGTCACAGAGTCCGGCCTCCGGCTCCGTCAGGGCAAATGGGCCGAGGCGAAGCGCCTCGCCCTGGACGCGATCGAGCTCATCGAGGACGTCGCCGAGACCGACACCGAGAAGGGCGTCCTCGCCGACGCGATGCGATACCACGACATCGCGGCGAGCGAGCTGGCCGGTGACGAGGGGATGCTGTACCTCCAGCGCGCCCTCGACCTCTACGACGCGACCGGCGACGAGCTGTCGAAGTCCAAGATCATGAACCTCATCGGGGCGCGCTCGTACTACCGCGGCGAGTGGACGCTCGCGGCGACGCTCTACGCGCAGGCGGAAGCGGCGGCGGAAGCGGCCGGCGACGTCGTCGGCGCGGCGATCGAGTCGGCCAACGTCGCCGAAGTGCTCGTCGATCAGGGGCGCGTCGACGAGGCCCGCCCGCTGCTGCGCGACATGATGCGGGTCTTCGAGGCGTCCGACAACCCGTACCTGATCGCGATCGCGACGACGTTCACGGCCCGCGGCCATCTGAGGTCCGGTGAGCGGGATGCTGCGCGCGAGGCGTTCGCGACGGCCGCCGACCTCTTCGCCTCGCTCGAGGACAACGACTGGTCGCGCGAGAACCGCGTGCGCCTGGCCGAGACCGAGATCGACGACGGCGAGTTCGAGGCGGCGCGCGCGATCGTCGAGGCGATCGATCCCGCGGAGGCGGGCCCCGTGCGCAGCCGCCTCCTGCGCCAGAGCGCGCGCCTCGCGGCGCTGGACGGCGATCTGCCTCGCGCGCGCGAACTCGGCGAGTCGGCGATCGACGCCGCCGCAGCCGTGCCGTTCGAGAAGGCGCTGTCGATGGCCCTCCTCGCGCGCCTGGCAGGAGCGGACGACCCCGACGCGGACGCCCTCCGAACCGACGCGCGCTCGATCCTCACCGACCTCGGACTCGTCGACGTCGACGATGTCCTCGCCGCCGGCGACACCGGCGCAGCCCTCCCCGTGGAATCAGCGAAGGTGACCCGATGACCTCCGCCCGCTCATCGTTCGCGGCATCCGTCGCGGTGGCAGCCGTCGTGCTCGCCGGATCGATCGTCACCGTCGCCCCCGCGGAGGCGGCGCCTCTGGCCGACGGCGCCGAGACCTTCGAAGTCGCGAGCACCGTCCCCGGCGACATCGACTCCCTGTTCATGACGGCGGACGCCCAGCGGGTGTACTACTCGTCGGACCTGCTCGATGTCATCGCGGGAAATGCCGACGGCGTCCGTGACGTCATCGCCGAAGCGGCCGTCCCCGGCTCGGCGGACCCCTTCTCGGGTTCGCCCGTCCTCGTGAGCGTGCCGGACGGCCCCGTCGGCGACACCCGTGCGAACGGCGCGAGCACCGACCCCGTAGCGAGTGCCGACGGTCGCTATGTCGCCTTCGTGAGCGGCGCGACGAACCTCGTCCCCGAGGCCGGCACGCCGGGCCGCACGCAGATCTTCGTGCGCGACACGCTCCTGGACCGCACCTTCCGCGTCTCCTCCCCGGGCGTCGAGCCCGACGGCTCGTCGTACGCGCCCGACATGAGCGACGACGGGCGATACGTCGTCTTCACGACGGACGCCGCGAACCTGACCGCCGGCGACGCCAACGGCGCGCGGGATGCCGTGCTGGCCGATCTCGATGCGAACGCGGACGGCGTCCACGGCGATGTCTCGATCACCCGCGTCGCGTCGGCCGTATCGCTGGAGACGGGATCGCACAACCCCGTCATCAGCGGCGACGGCTCCACCATCCTGTTCCTCTCGCGCAAGCCGGCCGATTCGGCCGCCGCACCCGCCGAGACGGACTACCTCCAGCTCACCGCCCGCGGTGCGACCACGGCCAGGGTCATCGCCGACGAGGCCTCGTCCCCGTCGATCGACTCTGCGGGAACCGCGTTCGCCTACCTCGACGCGACCCGCTGCGGAGGCGTGCCGACCGTCGCGGCGGGCATGCTGAGCGCCGGCATCCCGTACACGATCGGGCTGGGCCAGCTCCGGGCCGACAACCGGTCCGGGTGGGTCGACGAACCGACCATCTCGAACGACGGCAGCACCGTCGCGTGGACGACGACCGTGCCCGAGTTCGACTTCGGCAACGGCGGCGTCCCCGCACCCGAGCTCGCCGACCCCGTCGTCCGCATCGAGCGGGTCTCCTGGTACGACGCGATGAACGGGACGGACCAGTGCGAGGGCTCGGGCGTCAAGATCGACGAGTGGCAGGATGTGGCTCCGGGCGGCGCACCGGCCATCTCGGCATCCGGACGCACCGTCGCGTTCGCGTCGGCGGATCGGGATGCTGTCACCGCCGTGGACCGCCACACCAACGACGGCATCTCGGTCACGAGCGTGCAGGGCACCCTCGTGACACCGGGCTACATGTCGCAGGTCGACACGTCGACGCTCTCGGTCGCCGCGCTGCGGGACGCCGCGGGGGCCATCGCCAACGCCCCCGTGTACCGGCTTCCCGTGTACCGGCTGCCCGTCTACCGGCTCCCCGTCTATCGCCTGCCCGTGTACCGGCTCCTCATCGACGACTCGCCGGTGTACCGGCTGCCGGTCTACCGGCTCCCCGTGTACCGGCTGCCCGTCTATCGCCTCGACCTCCCCGGCGGCTGGGCGCAGATCCTCGAGGGCAGCCCCTACGCCGGCGAGCTCCTGCAGTCCGTCACCCTCCACGAGGTCCTGACCTGGGCTGCCGACACGCTCGCCGATCAGCAGGCGACGGATGCCGCGCGCGCGAGCGCCGAGCGGATCCAGTCGCTCACCCTGGCCGACATGTCGCTCGACGGCAGCGGCCTGGCGGGCCTGTCGATCGCGTCCTACGTGCTCGGCAGCGCGCCGCTCGAGCACATCCCCCTCCCCGGGCAGGAGGACACCCCGATCGAGAACTGGCAGGCGCTCGCCGAGGGCCAGGGGATCGGGCTGACCATCACCGGCGAGACTCTGCTCGCCGAGCTCGACTCGGCGGGCCTGGACATCGCCCGGTCGCGGATCGACGAGATCCCGCTGCCCGACCTGCCCTCCGACGAGACGCTGCTGTCCGAGGTTCTCGTCACGTCCCTCTTCCTCGAGGGCACGCCGCTCGGCAGCCTCGACGTCGAGCGGCTGAGCCCGCAGTCGCGGGAAGCGCTCTTCGGCACGTCCGACGTCGGCGGCACCCTCGCTGCCCCGACCGCACCCCTCCTCGAGTCGGCGATCGCGAGCGATCTCGCGAAGGGCGCCCCCGCCGACGTCACGTTCGGCGCGCTCCTGCTGTCGCTGCTGGATCTGGCGAACTACCCGTGGGAGCAGATCGCCGCAAGCGACATCGGCCCCGAGAACGCCGCGCAGGACACGCCCGGCTACGGCTGCACGGCGAACGTCCGCTGCGACTACCGCGCACCGTTCCGCTTCACGTTCGACGCCGGCCCCGGCGAGGCGACGGACTACGTCGCGCCGACAGCATCCGTCACCCTCCCGGCGGGCACCGTGCTGACCCAGCTCTTCGCGAAGGGCTCGGGCCCCGGCGCGCTGTGGGACTACGGCGACCAGGAGTTCTCGGGTCCGCACTCGACGACGGGCCGCCGCGTCGAGGTGCCGCTGGCCGACCAGCAGGCGGGCACGGTCTTCGAGCTGTCGCCGTGGTTCTCGGGCACGAGTCAGGTCGGCTGGTCGTCGGCCGAGGCCGTCCTCACGACGGGCGATCTCGAGGCGACCGGGAACCTGGCTGATCTCGCGCCGCTGGACTCGTGGGACGACTTCAACAACAACTACGTCGACGGGCAGTGGCAGGGCGATCCCAAGACGCTGCAGGCGGGCCGGGTGTACTACGAGTGGCTCTCGCCGTCCTGGCTCGACAACGACGACTTCACGGGCGCGAACATCCACTCCCCCGTCTCGGACGACGAGGACTACTTCCTCGTCGACGCTCCGGAGCCCGGCCAGCGACTCGTCGTGTCCACCAACGCGATGGACGGCCAGATCTCGCTGACGCTCTACAGCCCGTCCGCGCAGGCCGCGACCCCGCTCGGCGTGCCCGACGCGGGAGCGGCGGCCGGCACGGGCGTCGCGGAGCAGGCGGGCTACGGCGCGCCGGCGCAGGCGGGCGCCGACACGGCCGCGGAAGTGCCGGGCCAGACCGTCGTCGACCAAGTGGTGGTCCGCGGCGGCGACGCGGCGCACGTGGAGGCGGCGTCGACGGATGCTGCGCAGGACGACCAGCTCATGATCCGCGTCGCGAGCGGCAGCGGCGCCCCCAGCGAGTCGCTCTACTCGCTGCGCGTGAGCTACGTCCGGGACGCGCCGGAGAAGCAGTGCACCCCGTGGACACCGCCCGCGACCGCCGACCCCGCCGATCCCGGCATCATCGGCTTCACGGACGTCGTGACGCCCGACACGAACACGATCTACCTCTTCGACGAGAAGCGCTACGGCGACACGTACGGAGCGGCGCAGGCCGCCGCCGTCCGATCGGCGCTGCGCGTGCAGCTCGACGGCGAGGGCAAGCCGGGTTCGACGGTCTCGGGTGCCGTCCTGTCGATCGACGACTCCGAAGCCGTCCGCGCGGCGCGGACCACGCTCGATGCGAACCCGTGCTCCCTCGAGGCGCGCCGCGCGCTGTCTACCGAGATCAACCGGTACGTCGCGGCGCAGGTCGGCGGCGAGCGCGAGCACATCACGTCGGTCGTGATCGTCGGCGGCGACGACATCATCCCCTTCGCGCCCGTGCGCGAGACGACGTCGCAGTTCACCGAGAGCGGCCACGCCGCCGAGCTGCGGCTCACGTCGCCGCTCGGCGGGCCGGTGGACGATCCGTGCCCCGCCGACATCCCCGAGGGCACGGCCGACCCGTGCGAGACGCCCCTGTCGGCCGCCGCAGCCGCGAACACGATCCTCAGCGACGACCCGTACGGCCTCGCGACGGCGTACGAGACGCTCGGGGGCTACCTCTACGTCCCGTCGGCGGGGCTCGGTCGCCTCGTCGAGACGCCGGACGAGATCCTCGCGACGATCGGCCGCTTCGCCGAGGCCGACGGCGAGCTCGACGCATCGGGCAACCTCCCCGCCGACTCGACGGTCACCGCGGGCTACGGCGCGTGGAGCAAGCTCCCGCAGGAGGTCACGGCCGCCCTGGCCTGGCGTTCGGGGCAGAACCAGCAGCTCTCGGGCGAGTGGACCGCCGAGGTCATGGATGACGCGATCTTCCCCGAGGGCCAGGACAGCCCGGCTGTCGTGTCCGTCAACACGCACGCCGACGAGCGGCGCATGCTCCCCGGACTGCCCGGCGCGGAGGAGGGCCGTTTCGAGGACTCCGACCTGTTCCTCGCAGCCGACCACGATTCAGCCGCCTCCCTCGCGGACTCGCTCGTCTTCCTCATCGGATGCCACGCCGGCAACAACCTGCCCACGGCCTACTACGGCGACGTCGCCGACTGGGTCGACGTCTTCTCGTCGGCGGCCGGCTACGTCGGCAACACGGGGTACGGCCTGGCCAACGACACGACGAACGCGCTGAGCGCCCGGCTGCTCTCCCTCTACGCGTCGTGGATCGGCGTCGAGACCGACGCCTCCGCGGTCACTGCGGCGCAGGCCCTCACGTACGCGAAGCAGACCTACCTCGGCGGGCTGGGGCTCTTCTCGGGCTACGACGAGAAGGTCCTGATGCAGGCCGTCTTCTACGGCCTGCCGATGTACACCTTCGCGGGCCCGACCAAGAGCGCGCCGCTGCCCGAGCTGCCCGAGGGCCTCACGCCCGTCGAGGTGGGCGCGGACGGCGTCTCGACGGCCTCGCTGTCGCTGACACCCTCCTTCGAGCCGGTGACCGCCACGGGCTCCGACGGCGTGGAGCGGACCTACCTGACGGCGGACGGACAGGAGCCCGCCGTCGTCGCGGGCCAGCCGATCCTGCCGCGCATCGTCTCGAAGCTCGACGAGGCACCCGCCGGTCAGAAGGCCCGGGGCGTCCTCCTCACGGGACTGACCTCGACCTCCGAGACGCTCGATCCCGCGTTCGGGACGCCGAGCGTGGGAACGCCCGACCCGACGCAGCCGCGCGGAGACGTCGCCTTCCCCTCGTCGTTCGCGGGCGTCACACGGCAGGACACGCCCGACGGCCCCATCGATCTGCTCGTCGTGACGCCGGCGCGAGTCGAGCTGCGGGGGACGGGACAGGGCCGCATCGAGAGGTTCACGCAGCTCGACCTCGAGGTCGTCTACGGCGACGCCGCGTCGACCGACGAGACGGCGCCGCTCGTCCGCTCGGTCGAGCCGGTGTTCGGCGACCTGAAGTTCGACCTCGACGGGACGGGTTCGGAGGTCAAGCGCGTCGTGCTGCTCGTGCAGCGCGAGGGGCAGACGGTGTGGGAGAGCATCCCGGTGACCAAGCCCGTCTTCGGCACGACCTGGTCCGCGTCTCCGGACGAAGGCCCGTACCGCTGGATCCTCCAGGTCGTGGACGCCGCCGGGAACGTCGCGACCGAGACGCAGCGCGGGCACCTCGAGCCGATGGGCGCCGCCGCCCCTGCCCTGAGCGGCATCGGCGACGACACGGCGCTCGTCGCAGGCCAGAGCCTCGCGCGGACGGTCGAGGTGACGGATGCCGCTCCCGGCGAGCGTCTCACCGCGACAGTCGAGATCGCCGAGTACCAGGAGCCCCAGGCCGTCGACGGCGAAGAGCCTCCCGCCGATGCCGTCCCCGCGGGCGCGGTCGTCTCGTCCGCGGTCATCCCCGTCTCGACGGGCGACGACGGCGTCACGCGCGTGCCGGTCGACGTGGAGTTCCCGACCCCGGGCAGGTACGTCGTCTCGCTCGACGTCTGCCGCGCCGCGTCCTGCACGACGGAGTGGTTCGTCGCGGACGTCGACACCCCCGACCACGCGCCGACGGTGACCCTCTCGCTCCTGGCCGACACGAACCCCGTCGACACGAAGACGGTGCTGACCGCCGATGCCGAGGGCACCGACCCGGACGGCGAGGACGTCTCCATCGCCTATGAGTGGTTCCGCAACGGCGTGCCGATCCCCGTCTACGTCGAGACGCTCGACCTCGACGGCATCGCGGAGGCCGGCGACGTCATCTCGGTCACGGTCACGCCGTGGAACGACGCGGGCACAGGGCACGCGGCATCCGCCTCGACGCTCGTCGTCGCGGCCCCCGAGCCGCCGCCCGGCCCGACCATCACGGCCACCGCGACGACCGCGTCGGGCGACCCCTATGTCGAGGGCGTGTGGAGCCGGACTGCCGTCACCGTCGAGTTCGAATGCACGGCGGGCGCGCCGCTCCTGCAGCCGTGCCCGGCGCCGCAAGTGGTCGACGAGGACACGACGCCGATGGGCGTCCAGGTCACGGGCACCGTGACCGACATGCTCGGCCGCACCGAGTCGGCGACGGTGCTCGTCCGCGTCGACAGGACCGCGCCGGTTCTCGCCCCGACCGTGGAGCCGCGCAAGATCGTCGTCGGCACGAGCGGGACCGCGAAGCCGAACGCGACGGATGCCGCCTCCGGCGTGGCATCGCAGTCGTGCGACGTGCCGCGGCCCACGAAGCCCGGGCGGACATCCGTCACGTGCCGTGCGACCGACGTGGCCGGAAACACCGCCACGGCGCAGGCGTTCTACATCGGCAGCCCCAAGGCGCCCCCGCACACGACACCGCCCTCGAACCCGAAGCCCACGCCCACGCCCACGCCGTCCCCGCGGCCGCCTCAGACCAGCACGGGCGGAGGCTCGACGGGCGCCGTCATCCCCCTCCTCCCCGGCGTCGACCTTCCCGACCGCCAGGCGCTCGGCCCCGTCGCGGCCGACGGATCCAGCGTGTACGCGCGCGGCTCCGCGGTCCCGATCATCTTCCGCGCGCACGACGACGGCGGCGAGGCGATCGGCACGCCCGGCTACGTGGTGGATGTCGTGCTCGTCTCGTCTCAGGACCTGGATGCCGGGGCGTCGGTGAACGAGGGGTACTTCGTGGCGTTCCCGTTCGTGTACGCCGAGGCCGCCGAGGTCTGGCTGGGGACGATCCCGACGGCCGATCTCGCCGGCGGCACGAGGTACACCTACCGCGTCGACCTCTCGGACGGCACGTCGTTCACCGTTACCTTCGGAGTGAGCGGATGACCGTCGCCGACGAAGGAGCGCCGATGCCCGAGGACACGACCGCGCCCGGCGACGGAGCAGAAGGCCACGTCGATCGGACGCACGAGCTGGCGGCCGAGATGCTCGGCGAGGTCATGGTCGAGATCGACCGCGCCGACCAGAAGGCGTCGCTGCTCATCGGCAGCCTCGGCATCGCGTTCAGCATCGTGCTGAGCGGGATGCTGGGCGGCAGCTGGTCGCCCGCCTCACTCGGCGCGATGGGCGTCACGCTCTGGACCGTCGGGGGCGTCGCAGCCGCGGCATCCGTCGTCACCGCCGCGCTCGCGGTGTGGCCGCGCCTGAGCAAGGGCCCGGGCCCCGGCGCCATCACGTACTGGGGCCAGATCCGCGGGATGTCCTCACCCGAAGCCGTCCAGGAGGCGCTCGCGGAACGGGGGCTGCTGCCACCCGAGCGGACGTACCAGCAGCTGCTCGTGCTGTCCTCGGTCGCGCAGCGGAAGTACCGCGCCATCCGGCAGTCGATGGTCCTCGCGGGGATCGCCGCGGGCGTCGTCGTACTCTCGTTCTTCATCATCGTCTAGAGCCGCCCGCTGAGGTCGTCCGAGGGCTAGCGTGGAATCGTGAGCGCTGTCGACGTCGCCGTGCGCGACATCCGTGTCGAGGACGCCGGGGAGGTCCTCACGCTGCAGCGCGCCGCCTTCGTGCAGGAAGCGCTCATCTACGGAACCCCCGACATGCCGCCGCTCACGCAGAGCCTCGACGAGCTCGCCCATGAGCTGCGCGAGAACCTGGGCCGGGTCGCGCACGTGGGGCCGCGCATGGTCGGCGCCGTGCGCGCACGCAGGGACGGCGCTCTGCTGCTCATCGGCCGCCTCGTGATCGCGCCCGACCAGCAGGGCAAGGGCATCGGCTCACGCCTGCTCGCCGCCGTCGAGGAGCGCGGGCGCGACGCCGGGGCCAGCGAGGCCGAGCTCTTCACGGGGTCGCTCTCGGACGCCAACCTCCGCCTGTACGAGCGCGAGGGCTATGTCGAGACCCAGCGGGTGCCCGGCGACGACGGCATCGAACAGGTCTTCCTCCGCAAGCGGCTGGTCTCCTGATGGGGCGGGAGAGATGGATGACGCGACCCGCGCCGAGCTCGCTGAGCTGAGGCGCCGAGCCTTCGGCCTCGAACCCGACATCGCCGACGATCCCGCGGCGATCGATCGGCTCGTGCAGCTGGAAGGACTCGTGCTCGCCGAGCACGCGGCATCCGCGCCCCTCCATCCGGAGCCGGCAGTCGCCGTCGATCCGGTCCCGGCGGACGGCGCGCTCGCCGGCGTCGGCGTGCGGCAGTCCGTCACGGCGCCACCTCGCCCCGTCGTGCCGCAGCCGGTCGCGGCAGGGGCCGACCCGGTCGAGCAAGCGCCGGTCCGGCAGCGGCGCGCTCCGCGCCGCGACGGGTGGGGCTACGCGCTCGTCGCGGCGCTCGTCGCGACCGTCGTCGTGCTCCTGAGCCCTGTCGAGCCGCCCCCGCCGAGCAGCGCCGAGGTCACGATCGAGACGACGCGCTCGGCGTACACGTTCGCGCGCGACAGCGATGCCGAAGTGCTCGTCCGCGTCCCCATCGACGGGTGGTACGGGGTCGACAACAGCGAGCTCACGCCCGAGGACATCCCGCCGTTCCGGCCCAGCGGCCCCATCGAGTGGGCCTCGCATCTGGGCGAGTACTACGGGTGGGACCTGTGGATCGCGGGGGCTGAAGGCGCGCTCCAGGACGAGCAGTGCATCCTCGTGATCCGCGGCGCCGTCGCGAAGAGCCGCTGCACCCCCGCGTACCTCCGTCCCTACACTGCGCTCGTCGTGTCGCTGCCGTATCGCTTCATCGAGCCGCACGAGCGCCCGCCGGGCTTGGTCCCCGGGCGACGCATCGGCTTCTGGTGGGCCGAGGACGATTCCGTGACGATCCTGATGGGTGCGACGCCCGAGGGGGGCTGAGCGGGCGCAGGGCACTATCGTTTCAGCGTGGTACCGCTGGAGAACCTCCTCGCCTTCACCCTCGCGGCCGTCGTGCTCATCGTGATCCCCGGCCCGAGCGTCCTGTTCACGATCGGGCGCGCGCTCGCGCTCGGCCGGATCGGCGGCCTCCTGAGCGTCCTGGGCAACGCCCTGGGGCTGCTCCCCGTCATCGTGGCGGTCGCCCTCGGGGTCGGCGGCATCGTGGCGCAGTCGGTCGTCCTCTTCACGATCGTGAAAGTCGCGGGAGCCCTCTACCTCATGTACCTCGGCGTCCAGGCGATCCGCCATCGCACGCGCACCGCCGAGACGGCGACCGGCGGCATCCCTCCCCGCTCGCACTGGCGACAGCTCGGCGAGGGCTTCCTCGTGGGGATCACCAACCCCAAGACGATCGCGTTCTTCGTCGCCGTCCTGCCGCAGTTCGTCGACCTCGAGGCGGGCATGGTTCCGCTGCAGATGATCGAGCTCGGCCTGGTGTTCTTCGCGATCGCGCTCATCTCCGACGCCGTCTGGGCGCTCGTCGCCGCGGCGGCGCGCGACTGGTTCGCCCGCTCGCCCAGGCGCATCGCGACGCTCTCCGCCACGGGCGGCGGCCTCATGATCGGCCTCGGCGGCATCCTGCTCTTCTCCGGCAACGACCGGCACTGACCGGCCGCGAATCTCGCGGGGGGTGGGCCGGGTCTACGCGGCCGGGCGTGCGCCGAGGTTCACCAGGTTCCCGTCGGGATCGCGCACCTGGGCGACCCGCTCGCCCCACGGCATGTCGGCCGGCGGGGACGAGATCGCTCCGCCCGCCTCGCGCCACCGCTCGAAGGCCGCGTCCACGTCGTCGACGTAGAACCACAGGGCGACGCGGTCGCCGGAGGTCGCGGCATCCGGATCGCGCCCGATGCCGAGCGAGGCGCTTCCGAAGGTCAGCGAGACGTAGTCGTCCTCCTCGGCGCTGCCGAAGCGGTAGTCGACCCGACCGTGCAGCGCGCTCTCGTAGAACGACACGAGACGCGGCAGGTCGCGCGTCAGGAGGATGGGGAAGAGGCTCTCGACCGCCATCCCTCCACGCTACGGCGCCCGGCCGCGGTCAGTCGAGGAAGATGTCGGGGAACAGCGCGCTGTCGGGCGTGCCGGGGATGGCGGCGTAGCCGGAGAAGTCGGTGATGCCGGCATCCGCCAGCACGTCCTCGACGATGAGCGTCTGCCCCGAGTACTCGCGCGCCGGCTTCGTGAAGACCTCGTAGGCGGCGTCGGCGTAGACCTCCGGCGTGCGACTCACCTGCATCATGCGGTCGCCGCCGAGGGCGAACTGCACGGCGGCCGTCGCGATCGTCGTGCGCGGCCACAGGGTGTTGGCGGCGATGCCGTCCTTCGCGAACTCGGCCGCCAGGCCCAGGGTCGCCATCGTCATGCCGTACTTCGCGAGCGTGTAGCCGGTGTGCGCGCCGAGCCACTTCGGCGAGAGGTTCAGCGGCGGCGACAGCGACAGGATGTGCGGGTTGGCGCTCTCGCGCAGCATCGGGATCGCGGTGCGCGAGAGGAGGAACGTGCCGCGCACGTTGACGTCCTGCATGAGGTCGTACTTCTTCGCCGGGAGGTCGAGCGAGCGCGACAGGTCGATGACGCTCGCGTTGTTGACGACGATGTCGATGCCGCCGAACTCGCCCTGGGTCTCGAGCACGGCTCGCGTGATGTCGTCGTCGTTGCGGACGTCGCCGACGATCGGGAGGGCCCGGCCCCCGGCATCCCGGATCTGCTCGGCCGCCGTGTGCACCGTGCCCTCGAGCTTGGGGTGGGGCGTGTCGGTCTTGGCGACGAGGGCGATGTTCGCGCCGTCGCGCGCGGCGCGCAGCGCGATCGCGAGCCCGATGCCGCGGCTGCCGCCCGACATGAGGATGGTCTTTCCGGCGAGGGGCTTGTCTGTCATGTGATCACTCTCCGTTGCGGGCCGGGTCAGGCGGGGCGGGCTTGCTTGGCGGATGCCGCGGCGAAGGCCGCGACGCGCGTGCGAGCCTCGTCGGTGTCGAAGCGGGCGCCGATCGAGGGGGCCTCGTCGGCGAGGTTCTCGTCGAAGGTCCGATCGGCCCCGACCCGGACGAGCCGCTTCGCCTGGCCGAACGCCGCGGTGGCGCCTGCGAGCCAGAAGCGGGCGACGGCCTCGGCGCGGCCGGCGACGTCGTCGCGTGGCACGACCTCGGACACGAGCCCCCAGTCCAGGGCCGTCCCGGCGTCGAGGGTGCGGTCCTGCAGCAGAAGCTGGAGCGCGCGGCGCTGGCCGATCGCGGCGGGCAGGAGCGTCGAGACGCCGAGGTCGGGGGTCAGCCCGATGTTCGCGTACTTGCTGACGAACTTGGCGGAGTCCGCCGCCACGATGTAGTCGGCCGTCAGCATGAGGCCGAGGCCCCCGCCGGCGACAGCGCCCTGGACGGCGGCGACGATCGGCTTGTCCGAGAGGGCGAAGGTCCGGATGCCGTCGTGGATGATGTGCGCCGTGTCGGTGACGTCGGCACCCGACGCGCCCGACGTCGCCATCGCGATGACGTCGCCCCCGGCGCAGAACGCGGGGCCGGCAGCATCCAGGATCACCGCGCCGACGGACGCGTCGGACGTGATCTCGTGCGCGACGTCGCGCCAGCGGCGGCCCATCTCGAAGTCCATCGCGTTCAGGAACGCGGGCCGGTTGAAGGTCACGCGTGCCAGGGCGCCGTCCCGCGCGACGAGGATCGAATCGGTCATTTCGATGCCCTTTCTCCTCGCGATGCCCGCGAGACTTCACAGATGTACCGTCCAGGCGCCTCAATCGAGACATTCGTGAAGTCTCGCGGGATGGCGACGGTCACTTCGGCGCCATGCGGATCGCGCCGTCGAGGCGGATCGTCTCGCCGTTGAGGTACCCGTTGTCGACCATGGCGAGGACGAGCCGCGCGTACTCGTCGGGGCGGCCGAGGCGCTGCGGGTAGGGCACCTGCTCGCCGAGCGAGTCCTGCGCCGCCTGCGGAAGGCCCTTGAGCATGGGGGTCTCCATGATGCCGGGGGCGATCGTGAGGACGCGGATGCCGTAGCGCGCGAGCTCGCGCGCGATCGGGAGCGTCATGGCGTGCACGCCGCCCTTGCTCGCGGAGTACGCAGGCTGCCCGATCTGGCCGTCGAACGCCGCGACGCTGGCCGTGCTGACGATGACCCCGCGGTCGCCGTCGGCGGCCGGCTCCGTGCGCGCCATGACCGCCGACGCCTGCGCGATGACGTTGTACGTGCCGACGAGGTTGATGCGGATGATGCGCTCGAAGTCGGCGAGGGGCGTAGGGGCGCCCTCACGGTCGAGGACCTTCGCCGGCGGGGCGATGCCGGCGCAGTTGACGACGACGCGGAGGGGTCCGGATGCCGCAGCCTGGGCGACGGCCGCGGCGACCTGGTCGGGATCCGTGACGTCGGCCGCGGCGAAGCTCCCGCCGAGTTCCTCGGCGACGGTCGCGCCGGCCGAGGACGGGAGGTCGACGATCGCGACGCGAGCTCCGGCCTCGGCGAGGCGCCGCGCCGTCGCGAGACCCAGCCCGCTCGCGCCGCCCGTGACCAGCGCCGCTGCGCCAGAGATGTCCATGCGTTCTCCTTCGAACCGAACTCGTGGGATTCAGTCCCAGCATAGGCGGGACCCGGTATCACCATGTACGGGGCGGACCGCCGCAGTCCAGGCTATCCGGGAGGGTGGCGCGGCGGGAGGCCGAGCGGTTGACTGGATACGTGGACCTGCGACTGAAGCGCGTGTACGACGAGCCCTCCGAGGAGGACGGCTTCCGGGTGCTCGTCGACCGTCTCTGGCCCCGAGGGCTGACCAAGGAGCGGGCCGCGGTCGACCTGTGGGCGAAGGAGGCCGCACCCTCGACCGAGCTGCGGCGCGCGTTCCACTACGACGGCATGGACTGGGAGACGTTCGACGCCGCCTACCGCGGCGAGCTCGCCCTCAACCCCGCCGTCGAAGAGCTGCGCGCCGCGATCGAGGGCAAGCCCGTCGTGACCCTGCTCTACGGGGCGCAGGACGCCATCCGCAACCACGCCGAGATCCTCAGCGAGCTCCTGCGCGCGTGACCATCCCCCTCGAACCCGTCGCGGTGCCCGACCGCGTCCGCGACCTCGCGCGCGGCGCGGAGCTCGACTGCGTCTGGGCCAACGAGCTCGGCGGGCTGACGTTCCGCGCCTCGGACGGCCGGCACATCAAGCACGGACCGCGCAACGGCGAGACGTCGTTCGCGGGGGAGGCGCGGCGCCTGGCCTGGGCGGGGCGCTGGATCACGGTGCCGCCCGTCCTCGAGGTCGGCGGCGACGACACCCACGAGTGGCTCGTGACCGCCTCGATCGAGGGCGAATCGGCCGTCGCGCCGCGCTGGGTCGCCGACCCGGCGAGCGCCGTCCACGCCATCGGCGAGGGGCTGCGCGCGCTGCACGACACCCTGCCCGTCGCCGACTGCCCCTTCGACTGGGGCGTCCCGTCGCGTGTCGCGAACGCCGCGGGGCGCGGCATCCGTGTTCCCGAGCGGATGCTGTCCGCCCCGCCGATCGACCGGCTCGTGGTCTGCCACGCCGACGCGTGCGCCCCGAACACCCTCGTGGGCGACGACGGCGCGTGGGCCGGCCACGTCGACCTGGGCGCCCTCGGCGTCGCCGACCGCTGGGCGGATCTGGCCGTGGCGACGATGAGCTGCGAGTGGAACTATGGACCCGGGTGGGAGGGCACGCTCCTCGCGGCATACGGCATCGAGCCCGACACCGAGCGCATCGACTACTACCGGGAGCTCTGGAACGCGACATGACACCCATTCGCACGGGCGACGTCCGCCTGATCGACGGCGAGCCCAACCTCATCATCACGCGCACGTTCGGCTCGCCCGCCGAGGCCGTGTGGCAGACCCTGACGGAGTCCGAGCGGCTGCGCGAGTGGATCGGCTACTGGGAGGGCGACCCCACGACGGGCCACGTGTCGTTCTTCATGACCTCCGAGGCCGAAGACCCCGAGCCCGAGCGCTACACGATCCTCGAGTGCGACCGGCCGCGCCGCTTCGCGGGCGACACGAGCCAGGGGTCGGGCGCATGGCACCTGTGGTTCGAGCTCGACGAGATCGCGGGCGTCACGACCCTGACGTTCGGCCAGCGCCTCAATCCGGGCGAGGACGTCGGCTCGATCGGTCCCGGCTGGGAGTACTACCTCGACCGCGCCGAGGCCGCCCACGAAGGACGGGATGTCGCGGCCATCGCGTGGGACGACTACTACCCGGCCCTGCGCGACGAGTACGCCGCGCTCGCGCCCTGACGGGGGTTCTGCGCCCCCGGGCCGCGGCATCCGTCATCCGGGGCCGAGGATGAAGTTCCACGTGCCGGCCGCGACCGCCGCCGCCACCGCGATGGCCGAGATCGCCGCGCCGATCGCCATGAGCATCCACTCGCGCCACCCGAAGCGCGACTCGCGTGCCCACGTGCGGTGCCCCGGCGCACCGAATCCGCGCGCCTCCATCGAGGTGGCGAGCTTCGACCCGCGCCGGATGGACAGCACGAGGAGGGCGAAGGCCATCCCGAGGAACCGGCGGAGCCGTCCGCGGTCGGCCACCCCGCGAGCCCGGCGCGCGAGCTCGAGCGCTCGCCAGTCGTCGATGAAGAGCCCGACCATGCGCAGGCCCGCGAGGGCCCCGAGCACGAAGCGCGCGGGCAGCCGCAGCACCTGCGCGAGCCCGTCGGCGAGGTCGGTCGGATCGACCGTCACGAACAGCACGACGGAGGGCAGCGCGATCGCGAGGACGCGGAAGAAGGTCGCGACCGCGAGCTCGAGCGAGCCCTCGCTCACCTGCACGAGGAACCAGTCGACGTACACCTGGCCCGACGTCTCGCCGTAGAGCGCGATCGTGAGCGCCGTGAGGGGGGCCGCGAGCCACACGGGCCACGTCCGCAGCCAGAACTCGCGCCACCCGATGCCCGCGAACGGGAAGAGCAGGCACTCCAGCACGAGGGCGACGGCGGCCGACACCCAGTCGAGGGTCAGCACGAGCGGCAGGGCGATGAGCGCGCTCGCACCGAGCTTGGCGACGGGATTGAGGTGCGCGACGACCCCGGTGCGGGCCCGAGACTCGAGGAGCGTCATCCGGAACCCTCCCAGGCCACGTCCGAAACGAGGAGATCTCTCGAAACGAGGACGGAATCGAGGGAGAACGTCCTCGATTCGGGATATCTCCTCGTTTCGCGACAGCCGGACGCGCTCACGACGCCACCTCCAGCGCGTGCTCCCGCGCGTGCAGGGCGCGGACCACATCGAGGTCGTGCGTGATGGCGACGATCGCGGAGCGCTCGTCGCCGTCCAGGCCGTCGCGCAGCCGCGCGAGCAGTGCGACGAGCTCAGCCCACGTCCGGGCGTCCTGCCCGAACGTGGGCTCGTCCAGGACGAGCACGCGCGGACCCGTCGCGAGCGCCGCAGCGACCGTGAGCCGCCGCTTCTCGCCGCCCGACAGTGTGAAGGGGTTCGCCGCCGCGAGCGCGTCCAGCCGGAGCCGGACGAGGAGCTCGTCGACGCGCGCGGACGTCCGCCCCTCGTCGAGCCCGAGCGCTCGCGGACCCACTTCGAGCTCTTCGCGGACGGTCCGGGACAGGAGCTGGTGCTCAGGGTCCTGGAAGACCGTGCCGATGCGCGTCAGGAGCTGCTTCGACTTCCAGCGGATGGGCGACGGCCCCGCGCCGTCGGCGAGCGCGGGCGTCGCGGCCAGGTCGCCGGCGGCCGGCTCGAGCAATCCCGCGAGCGTGAGGCCCAGAGTGGACTTGCCTGCGCCGTTGGGACCCGTCACGGCGAGCACCTCACCGGCGCGCACCGTGAGGTCGATGCCGGTGGCGACGGGATGCTTCTCCACTCGTGCGACGGAAAGGTCCGCCGCCGAGAGCAGCGCCTCACCCGGTGCGCCGAGCGGCGGTCCGGGCACGGCGGGCGGGATGCCGGGAACCCACACGCCCTGAGCGGCGAGCCGCGCGCCCTCCCGTCCCAGGACGTCCGAGGGTGCGCCGTCCGCGACGACTCCGCCGGCGCCGAGCACGATGACGCGCGAGACGACGGGAAGCCACACGTCCACACGGTGCTCCACCACCACGAGGGTCGCGGGATGCCGCTCCAGCAGCCGGTCGACGGCTTCGCGCACCTCGGCGACGCCGGCCGGGTCGAGGTTGGCGGTCGGCTCGTCCAGGAGCAGGAGCCCGGGTCGCATGGCCAGGGCGCCGGCGAGCGCGAGACGCTGCTTCTGCCCGCCGGAGAGCGCCTTCGTCGGGCGGTCCAGCGGGACGTCGAGGCCGACGTCGTCGAGCGCGTCGCGCACGCGAGGCCAGATCTCCTCGCGCGGGACGCCGAGGTTCTCGCAGCCGAACGCGACATCGTCGCCGACGCGCGCGAGCACGACCTGCGCGTCGGGATCCTGCAGGACGAGGCCGGCCGTGCCCCGCGTCGCGGCGGCATGCCGCCCTCCGACGAGCAGCTCGCCGACGGCCTCGCCCTCGTCGTCGCCGCCGAGGACGCCGGCGAGCCCGTGCAGGAGCGTCGACTTGCCGGACCCGGAGGCGCCCAGCAGCAGCACGCGCTCGCCCGGGTCGATGCGGAACGAGACGTCCCGCAGCGCCCACGCCAGGCGGCTGGCATGCCGCCATCCCCAGCCGCGCGCCTCGACGGCGGCCGGGGATGCTGTCATCGACGTCACGTCAGACGCGCTGGCGCGCTTCGCGACCCGAGGCGAAGCGGTCGAGCGCGCCGGTCGCGGCGAGCCCGCGCGTGAGGGCCCACGGGAGGACGCCGGCGATGAGGGCGCCCGAGACGACGGTGCTGATGAGGTACGTCACGACGAACCAGAAGCTCGAGCCCGGGTACCAGAGGACGAGGTTGTTGATGCCGCCGGCCAGCGCCGCACCGGCGCCCGCGAGGGCCGCGACGGGAAGCGTCCACACGCGGTAGGCGAAGATCAGGAACACGAGCTCGGCGCCGAGGCCCTGCACGAGCCCCGCCTCGATCGTGAGGAACCCGCCCCACTGGTTGCCGACGAGGGCCGACACGACGGCGGCGAGGGTCTCGACGTAGATCGCGGCACCCGGCTTGCGGATGATGAGCGCGCCCAGCACGCCTGCGAAGAGCCACGGGCCGTCGAGCAGGCCCTGAAGGCCGGGCAGCAGCGGCTCGAGAAGCGCCTTGGGCCCGAGGTATCCGATGTTCCAGAAGAGGAAGATCAGGCCCGACGCGACGCCGATGACACTGGCGACGACGATGTCGACTACCCTCCAGCGAAGGCTCCGGGTTCGGGTCGAAGCAGTCGTCGGGGCGGACGTGGATGCGTTCATGTTTCTCCTCCCTGCGCTGGCATGATCCAGATCAGGTTCGACGGTCGAAGCGTCGGTCGCTTCCTCTCAGCCCGGCACACCGGACTCCCGTGGTTGTGGCGATGAGTATACCGCGGCGCGGCGAGGTACCTTTAGCGAGTGACTCTCGCCGGCACCCAGCCTCCGACGCGCCGTTCGCTGCGCGCCGAGACGGGTGCCGTCGCGGTCGAGGAAACCGAGGACCCCTTGACGGCGGCGGAGACGGCACCGCTGGTCGGTGATCCCGGCCCCGATCAGGGCAAGCCCGGCAAGCCCGGCAAGGAGCCGCGCCGGCCCGTCAAGGATCCGCGCGTCGCGCTCACCTGGATCGACGAGGAGACGGTCGCCCAGACCGCCCTGGCGCCGCGCGATCTCACCGCCGCCGCGACGCCGTACGTCGGCGTCGACGTCGACCTCCTGGCGAAGGCTCCACGGCGCTCGCCCTTCCGCGCCGGCGTCCTCGTGCCGATCGCGATCATCGCGGCGCTCATCGGCGGCTACTCCGGGACGACGCTCCTGTGGCCGCTGCACGCCGTCGCTCCCGAGATCGAGGCGATGCAGGTCGACTCCGCGCCCGCGCCCGCCGCGGCCGTCGCGTGGCCCGGGCAGGGATCGGGCGCCGTCGCGGTCGCAGGCTTCGACGGCACGATGGCCTCGACGCAGGATGCTGCTCCCATCGCGAGCATCACGAAGGTCGTGACAGCGCTCCTCGTGCTCGAAGAGCAGCCCCTCGCCGTCGGCGAGCAGGGACCCGACTACCACTTCTCGTGGAGCGACAGCTCGTCGTACTGGGGTTACCGCTGGCGCGGCGAGTCGGCGCTCGACGTCCCCGTGGGCGGGACGCTGACGGAGTATCAGCTCCTCGAGGGCATGCTCATCGGGTCGGCCAACAACTACGCCGACCGCCTCGCGAGGGACCTCTGGCCGAGCGACGCCGTCTATGCCAGCGCCGCCAACGAGTGGCTCCAGGCGCACGGCGTCCCCGGGATCACGATCGTGGAGCCGACGGGCTTCGACGCGGGCAACACGGCGAGCGCGGCATCCCTCATCCCGCTCGCGAAGAAGGCCCTCGCCAACCCGGTCATCGCGGAGATCGTCGCGAAGAAGGAAGTCGACCTCCCGGGCGCCGGTCACGTCACGAACACCAACGGCCTCCTGGCGGATGCCGGGGTCATCGGCGTCAAGACGGGCTCGCTCGACGATTTCAACCTCCTCGCGGCGAAGGACATCACGGTGGGCGAGACGCCCGTCCGGCTGTACGCCGCGGTTCTCGGCCAGCCCGACGACCCGACGCGCGTCGAGGCGACGAGGCAGCTCTTCGCACAGCTCGAGCAGGACCTCCAGACGGAGCCCTCGGTGCCCGCCGGGACGACGGTGGGCGTCGTCGATACCGCGTGGGGCGAGCACGCCGAGGTGAGGACGGATGCCGACGCCTCCGTCGTGCTCTGGAACGGCCTGGCCGGCGAGGTCGCGACCGACCTGTCGCTCGGCGACGACCGCGACGCGGGCGATACCGTGGGGACGCTCAGCGTCACCGGCCCACTGAACGCGCAGACGGTCGACGTCTCGCTCGCCTCCGACATCGAGCCGCCGTCCGCGTGGTGGCGCCTCACCCACCCCCTCGAGCTCTTCGGCCTCGCGGGCTGACGCGTCCCGGCCCCTCGACAAGCTCGGGGGCCGTGGGGACGTCAGACGTGGCGGACGGCGTGCTGCAGGCGCGTGCGGACGTCGAACACCTCGTTTCCGCCCACTTCGCGCGCGCCCGTGAGTCCGCGGCGCAGCATCGTCGACAGGGCGCTGCGCGACACGACCGCGACCGGCACGCCCCGCACACGGCCGATCTCCTCGATCGGCTGCTCGAGGTCGTCGTCCGGGAGCACGACGATCGCGCCGCCGAACTTGACGCGCGCGCTCCGGCCGACCGAGCGCAGGCGCGAGAGAAGCGTCGCGATGGGCGACCCCTCGACGCCCTCGCCGTAGAGCTCGCCGCGGCGCACGCGGACGGGCCCGCCGAAGTCCTCCGACAGGACGCCGTACAGCCCGCTCGGCCCGAGCACGAGGTGGTCGACCTTCTCGTCCGCCGCGCGCCCCGCCGCGACGTCGTGCCAGACCGTGTAGCCCATTCCGAGGTCGGCCACGACGCGCGCGGTCGCCTCCTCCGCGAGGGCGTCCGCGAGCAGCCGCCGCACGAGGTGCGGCGCGCGGCGCACGAGCGCCGGGTCGTACGGGTCCTCGAGCTCGACGCCGCGCCCCACCCACTCGCGCATGAGCGACAGGTACCGCTCGCGGCGCCAGCCGCCCGGCTGGCCGTACGACCGCGCGCGCGGCCGCGTGTCGGCCGGACGCGCCGGAGGACGCCAGGCCGGGGCATCCGGACTGAACGCGGGCGCCGCGTGCGCGCCGAATCCGTGGCCGCGGTCGTAGGCGGCCCGCGCCTCGGTCGTTCCGACGAGCTCCCACGCGCGCTGCACCTGGATGAAGACGGATGCCTCACCGCCCGTGTCGGGGTGCGTCTGGCGAAGCCGCAGGCGATACGCCTTGCGCAGCGCCTCCTCGTCGACGGTCGGCTCGACGCCGAGCACCTGATACGCCGAGGCGGACAGCGGCGAGTCGAACATGCGGGGAACCTCTCAGCGGCGCTCGTTGCGCCGGGCATACGCGGCCGCGCTGCGACTGGACAGCGCGAGGAGGATCAGCGTATCGAGCGCCGTCGTGAGAAGGCTCGTCTTGAGGGTGATGTCGAGGTCGTCGAGCCACCACGCGGTGAACGCCGACGTGATCGAGATGACGGCGAAGAGCATCACGACGACGCGGGGCCAATTGAGTCCGCGGAGGACGAGGACCGCCAGCACGATGTCCAGGACGAGCACGACCGACGCGATGGAGACGATGATCCACAGCCCGACGCCGGCATCGCTCGACGTCAGGCCGTCGATGTCGACGGCGACCTCGGTCGCGACGAAGTTCCAGTTGAGGGCGAGCTCGCCGAGCCACAGGATGCCCACGACGACCCGCAGCAGGACGAGCACGGCGCCGGCGACGGTCGTCGGCGGCCGCTTCATGTCGGGCCGGTAGCCGGGGCGCCGCAGCAGCTCGCGCGCGGGCTCGTACGCGGGCCGCTTCGCCGGCGCGCTCATCTCGAGGCCTCCTGCCGCGAGACCGGGAAGCCGACGGCGCGCACGTCCACGATCGGCAGATCGCCGTCCGTCGAGATCGAGTCGCCCCCGCCGTTGCGCGCGTGATAGCCCGTCGCGAAATCGGCGATCACATCGACCCGGACGCGCGGGTCGGCGCCGGTCAGGGTCGCGACGATGTGATCCCGCTCGACGTCGGTGTCGGCATCGATCTTGTGCGTGATCTGCAGGGTGAACAGCGACAGCCCCACCCTGCGGTCGAACGTGCCCGCTGCGAGCCAGTCGACGCGCCGTCCGCCCGGCAGCAGCCAGTCGTCCGGGCACTGCCAGAACCGCACGTGGTGCCGCTGCGCCGGACTGTCGTCCACGTCCTGCTGGTAGGCGAAGTCCTGCTGGCGGCCGAACAGGAACAGCGGGCTCACCGGTGCCTCGTCGTAGCTGCGGCGCAGCAGGGTCGAGCTCACGATTCGCCAGGACGAGGCGACGGTGACAGCATCCGCCCGCGTCCAGCCCGCTTCGCGCATGGCCGACTCGATCTGCTCACCCGTCCCCATGAACGCGAGATTGACCGGGTCGCCGAGCAGCCCGTCGCTCGTGCGCGTGCGCCCGATGAAGTAATCCGGGACGTAGATCGTCGTGAGTATCCGGTGCAGGCGCGGCAGGACGAGGTAGGCCAGGAGCACCCAGAACGCGATCGCGAAGAGCGGCCCCCACCAGCCGAGGCTGAACGTCTCGGTGAGGCTCAGGTACGCGAGCCACAGCGCCGCGAAGCCCGCGAAGACGAAGAAGAACCAGTCCAGCGCGACGCCGAACGACCAGCCCCGCCGCCGGGCGTGGGCGGGCGTCCCGTCGCCGTCGTCCGCCGCCCGCGCCATCGGTCACCCCCAGAGCGGTGTCACGGGGGCGAAGGCGAGGGCGGATGCCGCGGCATCCGGCGCCAGCTCGGCGAGGGTCGCGGGCTGCCACCGCGGCGAGCGGTCCTTGTCGACGACCTGGGCGCGGATGCCCTCCGCGAGGTCGGGCTGCGTCGTCGCGAACCACATGACGAGCCCGTACTCCTGCGCGAGCGCGGCCCGGAGGTCCGGCAGGTCGCGCACGCGCCGGATCGCCTCGAGCGTCACGACGAGTCCCGTCGGCGAGAGCTCTTCCAGCAGGTCCGCCGTCGCGGACGCCTCGGGCTCGGGCCGTGCGCGCAGCCGCTCGATGATCCCGGCGACGGTGTCGGCCGAGAAGGCGTCGTCGATCCACTCGCGGGCCGCGATGAAGCGGGACGGGGGAGGCGTCTCGTCGAAGAGGAGGACGAGCTCGGTGGGCGTGCTCGGGTCGGCGCGCGTCTCGAGTGCGTCGCGCAGGCCCTCGAGGTTGGCGCTCGGCACGTAGTGATCCGCGAATCCGGCGTGGATCGCGTCGGACGCGTTCATGACGGCGCCCGTGAGGCCGAGGTACTCCCCGAGCCGGCCCGGCGCGCGCGACAGCAGCCAGGTGCCGCCGACGTCGGGCGTGAAGCCGATCCGCGTCTCGGGCATCGCGAGCTGCGAGCGCTCGGTCACGATGCGGATCGGCGCGTGGCCCGCGAGCCCGATGCCCCCGCCCATCGTGATGCCGTCCGCGAAGGCGACGAACGGCTTGGGGTACTCCGCGATGCGGGCGTTGAGCGCATACTCCTCGCGGAAGAAGAGCGCCGACTCCTCGGCGAGACCGCCCACCGTGCGGTCGTAGAGCCCGCGGACATCGCCGCCCGCGCACAGTCCGCGCTCGCCCGCGCCGTCGAGGAGGACCGCATCGACGTCGGTGTCGTGCTCCCAGTCTTCGAGCGCGGCCATGACGGCGCGGATCATGTCGAGGTCCAGCGCGTTGATGGCGCGCGGCCGGTTGAGCGTCACCCGGCCCAGCGATCCGCTCGCGTGCGCGAGCACCTTCTGCTCGGGCCCGTCCGCCGGTACGCTCACGGTGCCACGTTACCGTTCCGGGTGATCGTGCGTGCCGGCCGCAACGACGCGGCCGGATGGGGTCCGACGTTCCCGCGTCAGAGCGCGCTTTTCCGCAAAGATAGGGGGAACGTACGTGTTGACGACGAGAGGGTTCGGCATGCCCGAAGGACAGGTGCTGGAGTTCTCCGCGGTCACCAAGCGCTTCGGCGCCGTCACCGCCGTGGACGACTTCACGGCGCGGGTCGAGCCAGGACGCGTCACCGGATTCCTCGGGCCCAACGGGGCGGGCAAGACGACGACGCTGCGCGTGCTCCTCGGGCTCGTGCGTGCGACCGAGGGCACCGCGACGATCGGCGGCCTCCCCTACGCCAAGCTCCCGCACCCGCTGCGCACCGTGGGCGCCGTCCTCGAGGCATCCAGCTTCCACCCCGGACGCTCCGCCGCGAACCACCTCAAGATCTACGCGCAGGCGGCGGGACTCCCGTCCGGACGCGTCGACGAGGCTCTGGGCCTCGTGGGCCTCGGAGACGTCGCGGGACGCAAGGTCGGCGGCTACTCGCTCGGCATGCGTCAGCGCCTCGGGCTCGCCTACGCGCTCATCGGAGACCCCGGCGTCCTCGTGCTCGATGAGCCCGCGAACGGCCTCGACCCCGAGGGCATCAAGTGGATGCGGGGGCTTCTGCGAGACCTCGCCCGGCAGGGCCGCACCGTGTTCGTCTCGTCGCACCTGCTCGCCGAAGTGCAGCAGACCGTCGACTCGCTCCTCATCATCTCCGCGGGACGCCTCGTCTTCCAGGGCGCCCTGGGCGACCTCGCCGATCCGGGCGAGTACGCGACGGTCGTCGACTCGGGCGACCGCGCGGCGCTGTCCGCTGCCCTGCGCGCCGCGGGGGTCGACTTCGACATCCTCCGCTCGGGGCTCACGGTGCGCGGGCTCGACCCCGCACAGGTCGGGGTCATCGCCGCCGGAGCCGGCATCCCCCTCACGGCGCTGCAGCGCCGGGGTCCCGCGCTCGAGGAGATCTTCCTCGACCTCGTCAACGGCACGCGGGTCCACGCGAGCGCCGCGGATCAGGCGGCGCCGGCAGATGCTGCTCCTCCCGCGGTCGGCGCGGTCGCCGCCGAGCCCGAGGCTCCGGATGCCGCTCCCTCGGCGGCTGAGACCTCGGCCGAAACTGACGCTCCGGATGCCGCTCCCGTCGCGGCGGGGGCCGCCGGTGTCGCGGGCGTCGCAGCGCTTGCGGGCGCGCGTGCCGAGGAGGAGGCGAACGAGCCCGAGGACCAGGCCGAGTCCGAATGGGAAGCCGAGCCGGATGAGGACGACGAGGACGCGGAGCAGCTGACCCCGGCGGTCGCCGTTCCCGGATCTCCCCTGCAGGCGGCCGCCTTCGCCGTCGCGAGCACGGGCATCATCGACATCGTCCCCCAGCCCGAGCCGCGGCCGGACGGCTCCGACGAGGCGGACGACGGCAGCGAAGACGACCTCGGCGACGGCTACGACGACCCGGCCGATGCGGACGCCGACGGCGATGAGCGCGCCGGAACCGAACCTGCGGCCGACGAGCCCGCCGACCAGGACGAGCCTGCGGCCGAAGAAGCGGCCCAGGACGTGACCGGCGGCGGCGAGACGCCTGCCGAGCCGGAGCCGTCCTCGGAGTGGGCGGCCGAGGACCGCCCCGAGGAGACGCCCCAGCCACAGGAGCGCGAGTGGAAGCCCCCCGTCGGGTGGGCCGAGCCGCGCGAGTGGAAGGCTCCCGCGACATGGACCGGGGCGAGCCCGGTCATCGACGCCGATTCCGAATCGACTCCCGAAGAGTCCGCCGCCGGAGTGGAGTCCGCCGACAGCGAGACGTCGACCGGCGAGCCTTCCGGACTCGAGCACGGCGGTGCGCCCGTCGACCAGCCCGAAGGCGAAGCCGACCAGCCGCCGGGCGTCGAGGACGAGCGCCCGTGGGAGCACTACGTCAAGACGGATGCCGACCTCGAGGCGGACCGGTTCTTCGCGGCGTTCGACGCCGAGGATGCCGAGCAGTCCGCGGCGGACAGCATCCCGGACGAGCGCGAGCCCCTCGGGACGGAGCTCGAGACGCCGGCGCCCGAGGAGCTCGGCGGTCACTCGCCGGACTGGCAGGCGCAGCCCGAGCCGCTCCCGGCCGACGACGAGGCGGAGGAGCAGCAGGCTGACGAGGACGAGGGGGGACAGCATCCGGAACCCGTCGCCGAGGACGAGCACTCCGAGCGCCCGGAGGACGAGGGGACGTCCGAGGATGGGGCCGAGGACGCTCCCGAGGTGCAGGCGTTCGACGCCGTGCTGGACTCCCCGCAGCCCGAGGAGTTCCGAGACGCCGACGACGCGACGGAAGGCGGTGAGCAGCGATGACCCTCGCCGCCACGACCCGGTCGGAGACGACCAAGCAGTTCTCCACGTCCGCGTGGTGGGTGCTCGCGATCGTCCTGTTCGTCTACATCGGCTTCACGGCCGCTGTGCTCGGCTTCGTCTTCTCGGCGGCGTCGACCGGTGCCCTGGGGAGCGAGGCTCCCCAGCTGCCCTCGGAAGGGCTTGCCGAGACGCTCTACAGCACCGCCACCTCGGTGGGCTACGTCTTCCCGCTCCTCATCGGCACGCTGATGGTCACGGCCGAGTTCCGCCACAGCACTCTGACCCCGACCTTCCTCGCGACGCCCCGCCGCGGGAACGTCCTGTGGGCCAAGCTCGCGGTCGCGGTCCTGCTCGGGCTCCTGTACGGACTGGTCGGTGTCATCGCATCCGTCGCTCCGTCCGCCGCGTTCCTGGCGGGCTACGGGCTGAGCACCGAGTTCGACACCGTCGAGACCTGGGCGCTGTTCGGGCGGATGCTCATCGCCTACGTGCTGTGGGTGCTCGTCGGCGTCGGCGTCGGCGCCCTCGTGCGCAATCAGGTAGGCGCGATCGTCGGGGTCCTCGTCTTCACGCAGTTCCTCGAGCCCGTCGCCCGTGCGGCGGCGAGCTTCGTGGACTGGCTCACGGAGTTCACGAAGTACCTCCCCGGGGCCGCGAGCGACGCGCTCGTCGGCGCGAGCGTCTTCACCGCGGGCGTGCCGCAGGGGGCGACGGCGTCCGATCCGCTCGAGTGGTGGGCGGGCGGACTCGTTCTGCTCGGGTACGCGGCGGTCTTCATCGTCCTCGGCTACCTCTTCAGCTGGCGTCGCGACGTCAGCTGAGCGTTCCCGGAGCGCGGAGGCTCAGCCGGCGGCCGGAGCCGCGACGGGCTTCTGGCGACGCGGGGCGCGGGCTCGCGACGCCTCCGCCGCGATCTCGGCGACGTCGGCGGCTTCCTCCGCCACATCGAGCCGGAGCGCCTGCACGAGCGCGAGGCCGTGGCGGGTCGTCAGCACGATCCGCTCGAACTCGGGGTGCTCCTCGAGATCGATGACGACCCCCGCGCGGTGGCGGCGGATGACGGCGAAATCCTCGCCGCCCGTCGACTTCCACGTGCCCATCGCCGTGACGCCCTTGATGTAGGTGCCGGGGCTCGGGATGCCGCGCAGCCACGTCCACGCATCGTCGGTCAGCTGGACCTTCGAGATCGTCTCGCGCTCGATCGTGACATTCCCCTTGCGGAATGAGAGGAGCCGCTCGGTGCCGGACAGAACCACCTCGAGGCGGGTCGAGTCGAGCAGCAGCGTGACCATGCGACTAGTCTGCCAGCGCCGCAGTGAGCGCACCTGGTCGGTTTGCTCACAGGACGGCAACGATCCCTTGTCGGGAGGGTCAGGTCGCGAACTCGTCCGCGGCGTGCGGGAGCGGGAAGCCCTCGACGGCGTCGATGAGCGCGTCGACGGACTGGCGGTCCGCGATGACGTCGACCGAGAGGCCTACGCGACGCGCGTCCTTCGCCGTGCGCGGGCCGATCGCCGCGATGAGCGTCGACGCCGGCACATCGGGGAACTGCGACTGCACCTGCTCGGCGACCGAGCCGCTGGTCACGAGGATCGCGTTGATGCGGCCGCTGCGCACATCCTCCGCGATCCGCTCGGTGACCGGAACCCCCACCGTGCGGTAGGCGACGACGCTGCGCACGCGGTGCCCGGCTTCGGTCAGCATCCGCGTCAGGACCGGCTTCGCGATCTCGCTGCGGAGCGTCAGGAAGTCGCGCGGCTCGGACTCGAGCGCGATGAGCTGCTCTGCCAGGCCCGCGGCGGAGTTGTCCCGCTCGGGGACGAGATCGACTCGGTACCCGACGGCGTTGAGCGCCGCGGCCGTCGTCTCGCCGACGGCCGCGATCCTCGTGCGCGCAGGGATCGTGGCGCGGTAGGCGTAGAGCACGTCGACCGTCGTGGCACTCGTGAGCGTGAGCCAGTCGAAGACGCCGGCCTGCAGATCCGCGAGCGACTGCTCGAGCGTCGCCTGGTCGTTGGTCGGCGCGAAGTTGATGAGCGGCGCGATGACGGGAGTCGCCCCGCGGCGGCGCAGGGATGCGGCCACGCCGTCTCCCCACGGTCCCCCACGCGGCACGAGGACGCGCCATCCTGCGAGTGGCTTCGCGGGCGTGGGATGTGCTGCGTTCATGGGGTCGACTCTCGTGCGTACTACTCGGTCAGCCGCCCCATGTCTCGAGCAGCCGACACGCGAGGTGGAACCGATCCGGAATCCGCGGTTCTCGCCGTCGGCAGCATCCGCACCATTGCACTGCCTGGCTCTGAGCATACCCCGGCCCCGCGGCCGTGTCCGCCGGGCCGTGCGACGGCGCCCGTGATCACGGCATCAGCGCGTGTAGGCGCGGATGATCGACCAGACGAGCGTTCCGACCGCGGCCGCCCCCGCGAGCACGAGGGCGCCGGCGGCGACCGGATTCTCCTTCGTGAAGGCTCGCGCGTGCAGCTTGGCGCGCTCGCTCGCCCGCGACATGCGACGCGGGACGTTCGCCTTGTCCTCGATCGCGGCAAGGGTCGCCTTCAGCTCGATGCGCGCGCGCTCGACGGGGTCGGTGATCCCGAGGGGGACGGCGGTGCGGGGCAGCTGGACTTCAGAGCTCATCGCGGACGGCCTCCACATCCTTCACGATCGACTGCACGGGGTTCTCGCTCTTGACGACCTTGCGCCAGCGCAGGTAGCCCAGCAGGCCCATCACCGCCGCGATGACGAGCAGCAGCACGAGCACCGTGAGGGCGGCGGCCCACAGCGGCATCCACGCCGAAAGCCCGATGATGATGAACGCCATCAGCACCGGGATCGCCCAGAAGAGGAAGAACAGCGCCCCGAGGATCCAGCCGGAGCCGATCCCTGCGTCCTTCGAGGTGCGACGCACCCACGCCTTCGCGGCTTCGATCTCCGCCGTGACGAGGTTGCGGATGAGTTCGGGGACCTCACCGACGAGTGTGAGCAGACTCTCGTCGGCGCGGTCGCGGAAACCGCGCGGACTCGTCATGTCAGGCCCCGCCGCGGCCTGCGTCGGAGCCCTCGTCGAATGCCTCGTCGGCGGCGTCCTTCACGGCCTTCGCGGAAGCCTCCGCAGCCGATCGCACGTCGTCGGCCGAATCCTTGCCGACCTTGATCGCGGAGTCGAGCCGCTGGCCCGGCGTCCCCTTGGAGGAAGCGGCCTTGGTGACCTTGACGGCGCTGTCCCACAGCGTCGACGGCAGCGCCATCGCGCTGGACTTCGCGAACTCCTTCGCCTTGCCGACCTGTTCCTGGACGGGATCGAGGTTCCACACCTTCAGCGCCTGCGCCTTGATCTGCTCGTACCGTTCGCGACCGGCACGCGAGCCGAGCACGTAGCCGGCGGCCAGCCCGATGACGAGTCCAACTTTGCCTTTCACGGGGCGTCTCCTCACGCTCGACGGGTGGTGCGTGCTCCCAGGTTAGCCCTGCATGCCGATTCCGGCATCCGGCCTTGACAGTCCGGTCACCTCATGGGTGCGATCAGCCCTCGGAAGGCCCCCACAGGACGTCGTGCCGCACGGCGTCCGCGGTGCGGACGGCATCCGGGACGATCTGCGCGAGGCCGGAGCCGGCAAGCCAGCCGCCGACGGCAGACAGTCCGCCGGCCGCGGCGATCGCGCTGCGCAGGGTGTCCGTCGCGTCGGCGCGGCCGAGCGCCGACGCGGGTCGCGGCGCCTCGAACCTCTCGCGCGCGGCACCGACGACCTCGCCGACGGGCGCACCGAGAAGGGCGGATGCCTCGTCCCGGGCGAGCCTGGCCGCCTCCGCGTCGCCGAGCCCGGCCGTCGCGGCGGGGGCGCCCGCTGCGCCGAAGACGACGCGCAGGATATGGATGCCGGGACCCACGCGCGACTCGAGGGAGGGCCATCGGGCGGTCGAGTGGATGAGAGCGACGGCGCGCGCCGTCCCCGCGACGGGGTAGACGGCGCTCCCCCGGGGACGGCCGTCCAGCGCGAGGGCGCGCACGACGAGCGTCACGACCTCCACCGGCTCGCCGGCGCCGGCGGGCGCGGGCAGGTCCGGGGCGACGTGAGCGAGCAGCCGGCGGGCCTCGGCCTCCGGCGTCGCGAGGACGACATGGTCGGCGGGATCGACCGGCTCGGAGCGATCCGGGTCCGAGGCGGCTTCCACGCGCCACCGGCCGTCGTCGAGGCGCTCGAGCGAGGACACCTCGGCGCCGAGCCGGACGTCGGCGCCGAGCTCTTCGAGCCGGGACGCCGCGGCGTCGACGAGGCGCAGCATCCCGCCCTCCACGGTCTCGAGCGCGGGACCGGACGTCCGGTCGACGATCAGCTCGGCGACGGCGCCGCTCAGCGAGCCTGTCCGAGTGAGGGCTGTGCTCAAGCCGGGGGCGACCGCCTCGACGTCGACGTCGTCGGGGTGGGTGCCGTAGAGGCCCACGCTCACGGGCGCCACGAGGCGGTCGAGGACGACGTCGCCCATGCGGGTGCGCACGAGCCGGCCGAGGCTGCGCTCCTTGCCGATCGTGAGGGGCGGGCGCACGCGGTCGAGGAACGCGCGCCAGGCACCGCTCCATCCGATGATGCGGCGGACGCTCTCGTCCCAGGGGTTCTGGGGGATGCCGGCGATCGTCGTCGACGGCAGCGGCGCGGCACCCGAGGGCAGGCCGGCGATCCACGTGGTCGTGTCGGCGGCGGGCGTCAGGGCCGACTCGAGGCCCAGATCGACCGCGAGCGCGCGCACCGACCCGCCGCGCGTGGACCAGCCCTCGACGGCGGCCTCCAACGTGAAGCCTGCGACGTCGATCTCGCGGACGGCTCCGCCGAGCCGGTCGGACGCCTCGAGGAGCGTCACCCGAAGCCCGACCCGCGCGCACTCGAGGGCCGTCACGATGCCGGCGATGCCGCCGCCGACGACCACGATGTGCCGCTCGTGGGCAGCTGCCGCGAGGTCGCCGAGCGCGCCGCCTGAACCTGCTTCCGCCATGCGGTCCATCCTTCCATCCGCCCTCTCGGCCGAACCTGGGAGCGCTGGCCCGCCCGGCGGGCGGGTGCGAGACTGGCCGCATGACGCTCCACATCACGGGCGATGCCGACGCCGACCGGCTGCTGACGGAAGACCCCCTCGCACTCCTCATCGGCATGCTGCTGGACCAGCAGGTCGCGATGGAGGTCGCGTTCACGGGTCCGCTCAAGATCCGGCAGCGCGTCGGATCGGTGGATGCCGCGACCCTCGCCGGCTACGACCCGGACGCCCTCGTCGAGGCGTTCCGCCAGACGCCGTCGGTCCACCGCTACCCCGGCTCGATGGCGGGGCGGGTGCAGAGCCTGTGCGCCGCACTCGAGGAGGACTGGGGCGGCGACGCCTCGGCGCTGTGGACGCGCGATGACCCGGACGGCCCCGAAGTGCTCCGCCGCCTCAAGAGGCTGCCGGGCTTCGGCGAGCAGAAGGCCAAGATCTTCCTCGCGCTCCTCGGCAAGCAGTACGGCTTCACGGGCGAGGGCTGGCGCGCGGCATCCTTCCCCTACGGCGACGAGGGCACCCACCGCAGCGTCGCCGACATCGTCTCGCCCGAGAGTCTCGCGAAGGTGCGCGAGCACAAGCGGGCGATGAAATCCGCCGCGAGGTCCGGTGGAGGAGGAGGCGTCTGATGAAGAAGACAGGCGGAAGCGTCGCGTCGTTCATCGCCGGGGTGACCCCTGCCAAGCGGAGGCAGGATGCCGAGACGATGCTCGCGCTGATGTCCGAGCTGACCGGGCGCGAGCCGGAACTGTGGGGCACGATCATCGGGTTCGGGTCGTGCCATTACAGATACGCGACGGGAACAGAGGGCGACATGCCCATCGTCGCCTTCTCGCCGCGGAAGGACTCGACGACGATCTACCTCGACCGGGCCGACGCGCACGCGGCCGAGCTTGCGCAGCTCGGGCCGCACACGACGGGGGCCAGCTGCCTCTACATCAAGGACGTCGAGGCCGTCGACCACGAGGTCCTCAAACGGGTCATCGCGGCATCGGAGGCCTTCGCCCGCGGCGGAGGCGACGACTACGCCAGGATCACGGTGATCGACTGACAAACGCCTCACCCGATCGACAGGTCAACCACGCGTCGGCAGGATGATCCGCCGCCGATCATCCTGCAGACAGGTGGTTGACCTGTGCCTGCGGTGGCGGGCGGCCCGGACCCCTATCGTGGATCCGTGCGGCTGAGGTTCTTCGGCGGGCTGGCCCTGGAGGGCTCCGCAGGTGAGGCGATCTCCGTGCCCGGTCGCGGGCAGCAGGCCCTGCTCTTCCGGCTCGCCGTCGACGCCGGCACGACCGTCGCCTACCGGCCGCTCGCGCAGGACCTGTGGCCCGATGATTCGCCCGAGGATCCCCGCGCGGCCCTGCAGTCGCTCGTATCGCGGCTGCGCCGGGCGGTGGGGGCGGATGCTGTCGCCTCCGAGCCCGGCGGCTACCGGCTCGCGCTGTCCCGCGACGACGTCGACGTCACACGCTTCCAGGACCTCGTCGAGGCGGCGCGAGCGAGCGACGACCCGGCGGAGGCCGCGATGCTCGCGCGGCGCGCGACGGGCTTGTGGACGGGCGACCCGTGGACCCCCGGCCCCGAGTTCGACTGGGTCCTGCGGGACCTGCTCGAGGACCGGGCCCACGCGGAGCGGCTCGTGCGCGCGACGCCGCCGCTTGCGCGCGCCGCGACGATCGCGGTCCCCGCACCCCTGACCCCGCTCGTCGGACGGCATCGGGAGCTCGCGACGATCGGCGCCCAGCTGAGCTCGGAGCGCCTCGTGACCCTGATCGGCCCCGGAGGAGCGGGCAAGACGACCCTCGCCCTCGAGACGGCGCGCGCGTGGGGCGACGCGACGGTCGTCGTCGAGCTAGCCCCGGCGGCGGCGGGCGAGGTGTGGGCGGCTGTCGCGGCGGCGGGCCGCAGCATCCGTCTCGCCGACGCGACGGCGACGGCCGCGCCCGCGTCGCCGCGGCAGCGCGCGCTCGAGGCGCTCGCGGGCCGGCCCGTGCTCATCGTCCTCGACAACTGCGAGCACGTCTCGGCCGAGGCGGCGGGGGTCGCACTCGAACTCCTGCAGGCGACACCCGCCGCGCGCATCCTGGCGACGAGCCGCGAGCCGCTCGGCGTATCGGGCGAGGCGTTCGTCGACCTCGGACCGCTGCCGGCGGACGACGCCGTCGAGCTGTTCTCACGCCGCGTCCGGGCCGCGCGCGGCGAAGCGCCGGCCCCCGACGATGCCGAGGCCGTCGACCGCATCGTCCGCAGGCTCGACGGGCTCCCCCTCGCCCTGGAGCTCGCCGCCGCCCGCGCCCGCACCCTGACGCTCGCCGAGATCGACGAGGGACTCGACGACCGGTTCACGCTCCTCGGCGTCGGCCCGCGCACCGCCGACGTGCGCCACCAGACGCTGCGCGCCCTCATCGACTGGAGCTGGGAGACCCTCACCGAGCCCGAGCGCGAGGCGCTGCTGACGGCATCCGTGTTCCCCGACGGCATCCGGACCTCCGACGCGACCGTCGTGGCGAGCCGGTTCGGGACGGATGCCGCGGCCTTCGACCGCCTCGTCGACCGCTCGCTGCTGCACCGCGGCGACGGCGGGTTCCGGATGCTCGAGACGGTGCGCGAGTACGGCATCGACGTTCTTCGCGCGGACGGCCGCGAGCCGGCCTTCCGCAGCCGGCAGGCCGGTGCGACGGCTCAGCTCGCGCGGGCCCAGGATGCGCTGCTGCGCGGGCCGCGCGTGCGGAAGGGTCTGGCCTGGTTCGACGCGAACGAGGAGAACGTCTCGGCCGCGCTGCGCGCGTGCATCGACCAGCCCGAGCTGGAAAAGACCGGGGTCGAGCTCGTGCGGGCCTGCCTCTGGGCGTGGATCATGCGCGAGCGGTTCGACCAGCTGCAGACGGGCGTCGAGGCGTTCGCATCGCCCGACGCGGTGCTGGACACCGAGGCGGCTGTCGTCCTCAACGGGCTCGCGTCCCTTCTCAGCACGATGGAGGCCGCCATGAGCTTCGTGGGCGACGCGGACGGGGAAAGGCTCGTCGACCTCGCCGCCGAGCTCACGCGGCAGCACGCGCGCGTGCGCGACGCCGCGGCACAGCATCCGTCCGATCTCGCCGCAGCGCTCCCTCCCCTCCTGGCGGGCGCGAGCCAGGCGCTCTCGAGCTTCGAGGGGCAGCTGAACTGGTCGCGCGCGTTCCACGTGCCCGACGCGGGGCCCGACGCCCCCGCGTGGACGACGGCGCTCGTCTCGATGATGCGCTCGGCGCTCGCGCAGAACGGCGGCGACGTCGAGACGCTCGGGGTCGAGAGCGAGCGGGCGCTGCGGATGTTCCGCGAGGTCGGCGACCCGTGGGGCATCGCGTTCGCGAGCCAGATGCGCTCCGAGTGGCTGCTGCTGCAGGGCCGCCTCGAGGAGGCGCTGCAGGTCGCCGACTCGTCGACGGAGGGCCTCACGGGGCTCACGTCGGTGACCGACCTGCTGCAGCAGCGGTCGCAGAGCATCGGGATCCTCGTGCGCCTCGGGCGTCTGGACGAAGCGCGTGAGCGCGTCGCCGAGACGGACGAGCTCGCGAGGACCGACGGCTCGGACCGCGCCCTCGCACAGGCGCGCATGAACGCCGTCATGCTCGAGCTCGCGGTGGGCGACGGCGAGGCGGCGCTGCGGCACCTCGACGGGGTCGCCGAGGGCTTCGCCGCGGCGTTCCCCGACCAGCTCGTGGCATGGTCGACGTCCAAGCGCGCGCAGGCGCTCGCCCTCGCCGGCCGCGCGGACGAGGCGGCCGCCGCGGTCGCGTCAGCGCTGCCCACCGCGCGTCGCAGCGGAGACCAGCCGATCCTCGCGGACGTCGTGCTGAGCCTCGCGGGCTGGCTCGCCGTCACAGGTCGGAATGCCGCGGCCCGCCGCGCCCTCGACCTCTCCGACCGGCTCCGCGGCGGCGTCGACGAGGCCGAGCCGTTCCACCGCTGGGTCGCAGAACGCGCGAGCGCCGCGCCGGGAGACGGACCCCCGGACGCGGCGCCGGACGAGCCGGACGAGCTGGACGAACTGGTCGCGCTGCTGCCCTGACGGGGTTCCGGTCGTTGAGCGGGGGAGCGCGGCGACCGGGGGGCGGTCAGGCCCGCCGCATGTAGGCGCGGACCGTGAGGGGCGCGAAGACCGCCACGACGACCGCGGCGCCGATGATCGTCGCGATGACGTCGGCTCCGGCATCCGTCCCCATCGTGAGGGCGCGGGCCGCCGACACGAGGTGCGAGACCGGATTGATCGACGCGAACCACGCGAGTGCGGGCGGCAGCGTGTCGATCGGGACGTACGCGTTTGACAGGAACGTCAGCGGGAAGAGGATGAGGAACGAGATCCCCTGGACGGATGCCGCGGTCCGGGCGATGACGCCGAAGAACGCGAAGATCCAGCTGAGCGCCCACGATGCGCCGATGACCAGGAGCGCTGCCAGGAGCACGCCCCCGAGACCCGCCGCGGGCCGGTAGCCCATGAGGTAGCCCGTCGCGAAGGTCAGGGTCGTCGCGATGGCGTAGCGGAGGGTGTCGGCCAGGAGCGCTCCGGCCAACGGTGCGACGCGTGCGATGGGCAGCGACCGGAACCGGTCGAAGACGCCCTTCTCCATGTCTTCGCGCAGCTGCACCCCCGTGACGACAGAGGTCGTGATGACGGTCTGGACGAGGATGCCGGGGAGGAGGAAGGGCAGGTAGCTCTCGACGCTCCCGGCGATCGCGCCGCCGAAGATGTAGGCGAACATGACCGTGAAGATGATCGGCTGCACCGTCACATCGATGAGCTGCTCGGGCGTACGGCGGATCTTGATGAGGCCGCGGCCGGCCATCGTGAGCGAGTTGCGGACGGACTGCCCGAGGCTCACGTGGTTCTTGAGCGGGGTGGTGGGGGTGAGGACGGCGGCGGTCATGCCAGGCTCCCTTCGAGCTCGGCCTCTGCACGGGTGTCGGCGCTCTCGACGCCGTGGCCCGTGAGGGTGAGGAAGACCTCGTCGAGCGTCGGCTTCTGGACGCTCAGCTCGGCCAGGCGGATGTCCGATGCGCGCAGCTCGACCAGGAGGTCGGTCACGAGGTCGGGGTTCTGCATGGGCGCCGTCAGGCGCGCGGCCTCGGGGCTCACGGTGGCGGGCACGCGCAGGACGCGCTCGACGGCGATCCGCACGGCCTCGAGGTCGGCGGGGTCAGCGGGGCGCAGCTGCAGGCTCGAGGTGCCGACGGACGACTTGAGCTCGTCGGACGTGCCCTCCGCGACGACCCTGCCGGTGTCGATGACCGCGATGCGGTCCGCGAGCTGATCGGCCTCGTCGAGGTACTGCGTCGTCAGGAGCACGGTCGAGCCGTCCGAGACGAGGCTGCGGATCGTGTCCCACATCTGCGCCCGCGTGCGAGGGTCCAGACCCGTCGTCGGCTCGTCGAGGAAGATCAGCGGCGGCCGGGCGATGAGGGATGCTGCGAGGTCGAGGCGCCGGCGCATCCCGCCGGAGAAGTTCTTGAGCGGCCGCTTGGCGGCATCCGTCAGTCCGAACTCCTCGAGGAGGTCGATCGCCTTCCGGCGCGCGTCGGCCCGCGAGAGGCCCAGAAGACGGCCGAAGAGCACGAGGTTCTCGGTCGCCGAGAGGGTCTCGTCCACAGATGCGTACTGGCCCGTCACGCCGACGAGCTGGCGCACGACCTGCGCCTCGCGCTCCACGTCGTGGCCGAAGATCTCGGCCCGTCCGCCGTCGGGACGCAGGAGCGTCGCGAGCATGCGGATCGTCGTGGTCTTGCCGGCGCCGTTGGGTCCGAGGACGCCGTAGACCGTGCCGGCCTGCACCTGCAGGTCGACGCCGTCGACGGCGCGGTTGTCGCCGAAGACCTTGACGAGGCCCTCGGCCCGCACGGCGAGTGCGGTGTTGGATGAAGTCATGGGGGTGCCTTTCTCTGAACGGCTTCCCCCAGGGTCGCGCGGGCGCGCTGTCACCTCGCTGTCACGGGCACCCGGATGCTGTCACCCCGCTGTCACGCGACGGCCGGATGCGCGAGACTTCACGTGTGGGGCTCGACAGCCCCGGATGCTGCGCGCTGGGGAGGGCAGGCATGGAGTTCAACGACGCGTTCTTTTCGCGTGAAGACCGGTATGCACTGGGGACCGAGGAGGAGTCGGGGAGCAGATACCTGTCGATCCCGGTGAGCACGGGACCCGTCGACTACGAGGAGTACTACGAGCTCACGGACGAGCAGTACGAGCGGTTCCTCGCCGATCCCGCCGCCGCGCTGGTGTTCGCGGGGTCGTGCCGGCTGCGTCTGCGCGACGAGCTGCTCCTCGTCCAGCCGGGCTGGAACCGCGGCACGGCGATCTGACGCCCGGCCGGGGTGACAGCATCCGTTCCCCTTCGTGGAACGCGTGTCGCGGGATCCGTTCGTCTCCGTCGAACGTAGGGCGCGGGGATGCCGAGACCGGCGTTCGACGGAGACGAACCGAAGGGTGGGACGTCGGCGCGGGCATGGCCGGGGCCGCGGCACGCGCGTACCCTGAGAGCCGTCCGCGGGGGCGCGCCGGCGCGCCGAGTGGAAGGGGCTGGAGATGGCACTCAACTCGTACGCACGCCTCACGCTGAACGGGACCGAGCTCACCGGTGACGTCAGCGCCACGGAGTTCGGGGGCGTGGATGTGTCGTCCGGGTACATCGAGGTGCGGCGGCTCAGCTTCGGCGCCGCGACCGCCCGCCTCACGGAGGGCGGAATGGCCACGGGCAGGCGTCAGTACGAGCCCATCCGGCTCATGAAACGGCTCGACGCCGGCACGCCGCAGCTCTATCGCGCGCTCGCCCAGAACGAGGTCGTGGCCGGAGAGATCCTGCTCTTCGACACCGACCCCGCCGACGGCACGATCCGGCACTGGTTCACGGTCGGAATCGGCAGCGGGGTGGTCTCGAGGATCGACAGCGTGAGCCCCGACGTCTGGGATCCCGCCGTCGCGACGTGGATCGCGTACGAGGAGGTTTCGCTCGTGGCCACGAGCATCACCTTCCAGCACCTGCGCGGCGGCACCTCGTTCGAGGATCAGGTCGGCGGCGGGGTATAGGACGCCGGGGAGTCCCGCAGGTCGGGCGCAGCATCCGTTCGTCTCCGTGAAACGCGTTGCGCGGGGTTCCAAGACCCGCGTTCGACGGAGACGAACGGAAGGGGGATGCCGAGGGTCAGGCTCCGCGCAGGCGCTCGGCGAGGTACGACTCGAGCGCCGCGAGCGGCACGCGCTCCTGGCCCATCGTGTCGCGGTCGCGGACCGTGACCGCCTGGTCGTCGAGCGAGTCGAAGTCGATCGTGACGCAGAAGGGCGTGCCGATCTCGTCCTGACGGCGGTAGCGGCGGCCGATGGCGCCGGCGTCGTCGAAGTCGACGTTCCAGTGCCCGCGGAGGTCCTCGGCGAGCTTGCGCGCGATGGGCGACAGGTTCTCGTTGCGCGACAGCGGCAGGACGGCGACCTTCACCGGTGCGAGGCGCGGGTCGAGCTTGAGGACCGTGCGGGTGTCGGTGCCGCCCTTCGCGTTCGGCGCCTCCTCCTCGTGGTACGCGTCGACGAGGAACGCCATCATCGAGCGCGTGAGGCCGAACGAGGGCTCGATGACGTATGGGATGTACTTCTCGCCGCTGGCCTGGTCGAAGTACGCGAGCGACTGGCCCGACACCTCGGTGTGGCTGCCGAGGTCGTAGTCGGTGCGGTTGGCGACGCCCATGAGCTCGCCCCACTCCTTGCCCGGGAAGCCGAAGCGGTACTCGACGTCGATCGTGCCGTCGGAGTAGTGCGCCCGCTCGTCCTCGGGCACGTCGAACCGGCGCATGTTGTCGGGGTCGATGCCGAGGTCGACGAACCAGTCCCAGCACTCCTCGACCCAGTGCTCGAACCACTCCTGCGCCTCGGCCGGCGGCACGAAGTACTCGATCTCCATCTGCTCGAACTCGCGCGTGCGGAAGATGAAGTTTCCGGGCGTGATCTCGTTGCGGAACGCCTTGCCGATCTGGCCGATGCCGAACGGCGGCTTCTTGCGGCTCGCGGTGAGGACGTTCGAGAAGTTCACGAAGATGCCCTGCGCCGTCTCGGGGCGCAGGAAGTGCAGGCCCGACTCGTCGTCGACGACGCCGAGGTAGGTCTTCACAAGGCCCGAGAACGCCTTGGGCTCGGTGTACTGGCCCTTCGTGCCGCAGTTGGGGCACGGGACGTCGGCCAGGCCGTTCTCTGCGGGGCGGCCCTTGCGGGCCTCGAAGTCCTCGAGCAGGTTGTCGGCGCGGAAGCGCTTGTGGCACTGCAGGCACTCGACGAGCGGGTCGGTGAACGTCGCGACGTGACCGGATGCCTCCCACACTCGCTTGGGGAGGATCACCGACGAGTCGAGGCCGACCATGTCGCCGCGGCCGCGCACGAACGTCTGCCACCACTGGCGGCGGATGTTCTCCTTGAGCTCCGTGCCGAGGGGTCCGTAGTCCCACGCCGAGCGGGATCCGCCGTAGATCTCGCCCGCCTGGAAGACGAACCCGCGGTGTCGGGCGAGGGCGATGACTTTGTCGAGGCGGGACTGCTCGGCCACGGTGGCTCCAATGGTCGGGATCGTGCGGGGGAGTCGCGGAATCGCGGGATGCCGACGGATGCCGCGGCATCCGTCAATCCTAGTCCGGCCTGCTGGGGCGGCCCTGAGCGGGCTGTCGAGGTGCGTCTGTGGCGAGGGTCTCTGGCGCGGGAGGCGAGCCGGGCCTAGCATGTGCCGCATCGAGCGGGCATCAACGGGGAGGCTCCGCCATGGGCGAGACCGACGAGACGACGATGAGCGAGAGCGGGCAGGAGGTCGAGGAGCTCGCCGGCCGCGTGTTCGGGCAGCTCCTGGCCGGGATGGAGCTCCTGTCGATCTATCTGGGCGATCGACTGGGCCTGTATCAGGCGCTCCTCGAGGCGCCCGCGACTCCGGCCGAGCTCGCGGCGCGCGCCGGCGTGCACGAGCGCTACGCGCGGGAGTGGCTCGAACAGCAGGCGGTCGCGGGCTTCCTCGAGGTCGAGGGAGCGGGGGATGCCGCCACTTTCCGTCTGCCGGCCGCGCAGGCCGAAGTCCTCATGGACCCCGCCTCGCTGGCGTACTCCGCGCCCTTCGCGCGACTGTTCGTGTCGGCCGCGGTCCAGATGCCGTCCCTCCTCGCCGCGTACCGGTCCGGCGGCGGGGTGCCCTGGGCGCGGTTCGGCGCCGACGCGCGCGAAGGACAGGGCGACGTCAACCGGCCCTGGTTCGAGCAGTCGCTCGGAGCCGCACTGGCGGCCGTCCCCGCCGTCCACGACGTGCTGTCTCGAGAGGACGCCGGCATCGCCGACATCGCGTGCGGCCATGGGTGGTCGACCATCGCCCTCGCGCGCGCGTACCCCGACGCGATCGTCGAGGGGTTCGATCTCGACGCGCCGGCGATCGAGGCCGCGCGCGAGCATGCGGCCGGACTGGAGAACGTGACCTTCTCCGAGCTGCGCGGCGAGCAGCTCGCCGAGCAGGGCGAGGAGCGGTACGACGCAGGCTTCATCTTCGAGGCGCTGCACGACATGCCCGACCCGATCGGGGTGCTGACGGCGCTGCGCCGCGCGCTCCGGCCCGACGGGATCGTCGTCGTGATGGACGAGGCGGTCGCCGACACGTTCGGCGCACCCGGCGACGAGGTCGAGCGCGCGATGTACGGCTACAGCCTGCTGATGTGCCTGCCCGACTCGATGTCGACGCCGGGCTCGATCGCGACGGGCACCGTCATGCGGTTCGCGACGCTCGAGCGCTATGCGAAGGAGGCGGGGTTCAGCCGCGCCTCGGTCCTGCCGATCGAGGGGTTCGCGGCGTTCCGGTTCTATCTGCTGCAGCCCTGAGCTCCCCCGCGATTGAACTCACGTGGCGGCGTTCGCCTCCGTCGAACGCGGGGTTTCCGGGCCTGCAGGCGCGCGTTCCACGGAGATGAACACGGATGCTGCGCTACGCCGGCGCGGAGGGGCCGCCGTCGGAGGCCTCGCCGAAGGCGCGGTCCCAGTCCTGCAGCTCCTTGCGACGGCCGATGAGGCCGTCGAGCGACACCTGGAAGAGCAGGCCGCGGCGGGCGTTGACCTGCTTGATGTTGTCGACGAGCTCGGTCGAGACGCCCTCGAGCGCCTGCTGCACTTCTCGCACGCGGTCGTCCGGGTCGTCCCACAGGTGCGGGTGGGTCAGGATGTCGAGCAGGTAGTCGCTGTTGAGAGCGGCGGTGAGCTTGCGGAGCTTGTCGTCGTACTCGACGGCGGCGATGCTCACCTGGTCCTCGACGTTGCGCCGGTCCAGCCGAGCGAACAGCTCCTGGACATTGTCGGCGAGGACCGCGATCTGCAGGCTCGTCTGGGTCGCGATCCCGTTCCCGGAGGCGCCGACGGCCGCGTACTCGCCGACGAGCCGGCGGAGCACCGCGATCTGCGCCGCGACCCCGTCCGGGAGTGCGCCTTGCTCGGGAGCGCTGCGCCGCCGACGGCGGACGACGGCGACGACGGCGATGACGGCGCCGACAAGCAGCGCGGTCGTGAGCACGAAACCCACGACGAGGCCGCCGTCGACCCCGTCTCCCTGCTCGGCGGGGGTCGTGGCCGGCTCGAGCGCCACGATCTCCTGAACCGTCACAGTCAGTGCGTCTTCGACGGACTCTTCGGATGTCTGCGCCTCATTCGCGATCCCCAGGACCTCGTCGTCCTCGAGCACGTTCGACCCGGCCGCGACGTCGTTGCCGACCGCCACGATGATGGTGTCGTACCCCGTGGTCGTCAGGAGTTCGTCGACGATGTCGAGAGTCTCGGCCTCCAGATTCGCGTTCTGGGAGAGGACTGCGACGCCGATCGAGGCATCCCCGATCTCAGTTTCGAGCTGCTCCGCGAGACCCGCCGGAGCACCCGAATCGGGAGCGACGTACACGGTCGAAGTCGACAGGCCCTGGACCGCCTCGTCGACGAACCCGCCGTCCGAGACAGCGAGGAACGCTGGAACGTGCATCGTCCTCCGCCGCCTAGAAGTTGTTGATGACCGACGCGAAGACGAGGTCGATCTTGGCCGCGTCCGATGCGTCGAACCACTGGCCGCCGGTCGCCTCGGCGATCCGCTGCAGGGCTGAGGTGTCGGCGCCTTCACCGTATGCGATCGGGAAGATGCGCACGGGAGCCGTGTCGACGCCCTCGCGCGACGCCTTTCCGATCTTCGCGACGAGCGAGTCGAGCGAGATCGTCGAGTCGGTGTCCTGACCGTCCGAGAGCACGACGATGGCGTTGATGCGACCGGGCTCCGCGCGGAGCTTCATCTCGTCGTAGGCGGCGGCGATCGCGTCGTACAGTGGCGTCCCCTGACGGTTCGAGAAGCGCAGGTCCTCGATCGACGACTGGAGCGCCTCGAGGTCGGAGGCCAGCGGCGTTACGTCCCGCAGCACCGCGATGTTCTGACCTGCGGAGGACTCGAGGCCCGTCGTGAACGCCCACACGCCGACCTCGTCGGTGCGGCGGAAGTGTCCGAGCGTCGTCTGCGCGCCTTCGATGGCGCCGTCGAGCTTCGAGCGGCCGTCGCCGATCGGGTCGTCCATCGACCCCGAGATGTCGATGAGCTCGAGGACCGACGACGGCTTGCGGATCTGCGTCCACTGGTCGATCGCGGCCGAGACGACGTCGACCTCGGGCTTGGGCAGCGTGATCGCCGGCCGTGCCGGGTCGACGCCGTACTCCTCCGTGAAGAGCGTGCCGAGCGGCACGGACTCGTCGAGCGGCCGGAAGCCGTACGTGGGGAGGATTCTCTGCGCCTCCGCCGTCTGCACGAAGGACGCGAATGCGAGGCCCGCTTCGCGCTGCTCGTCGGTCACCCAGTCGGCGCCGAGCACCGTGATGGGATTGTCTGACCACATCGAGCCGCCCTTGGGGTACACCGCGACGAGCTTCTCCTTCGGCGGCGTGAGCGACTCACCCGGCTGCACTGTGTGCGAGTCGGGGTTGCCCTGGTTGTAGTTGAGGAGCGAGGTCTCTTCGATCGCGATGGCCGAGACGTAGCCCGAACCGCCCGTGCCGTTCTGCGTCTGGTCGTACAGGCGCGTCAGCACGTTGCCGGTCGTGTCGCCGTAGTGGATGACGCACTCCTCGAACACGCGCGAGAAGTCCGCCGCAGCCGCGACGTCGTCCGCCGTGAGGTCGGCGGTCTTGCCGGATGCCTCGTACGACTGCATGAGGATCGTCGAAAGCCCCGTCGTCGAGGTGTTGGGGTTGGTCTTCGAGATCTTGAACGAGCCCCACAGCGGCTTGCCGACGCTCGCCCACCCGTCGGGGTCGGAGCAGAGGGCGGCGAAGTCCGAGATGCCGATCTCGGCGGACGGCCAGCCGAGAGCGCGCGCCATGGTCTCCGGCACGCCGAACACGACCGGCGTGTGCGTGAACGACTCGGGCTCGCCCACGAGGGCGGGCGAGGCGGCCGCCGCCACGCGGTCTGTCCAGACGGTCGAGGCCGGCGACCACAGCGTCGGCCATCGGCGGGGGTTCTCGTCGGGCCAGTCCTCACCGGAGGTGAGGAAGCGCGTCGCGTTGCCCGAGGACACGTTGATGGGGCGCACCGTCGCGCACGTGTCGAGGGCCTCGTGCTGGGGCGAGTCCTTGAACGCCTCCGCCAGCGCATCGAGCATGTTGACCTTCTCGGACGACGTCGCCACGACGACGTTCGTGCAGCCGTCGTCGACGAAGTCGCCGTCGCCGTTGACCGTCTCGGCGTCCCCGCCCGTGCACGCCGCCAGCACGAGGGCGGTCGCGAGCGCGAGCGCGCCGGCCGTGGAGCGCAGCGCGGAGTGCGCACGCGAGCGAGGGTGCGAGGGGAGGTCTGAACCGGCGAGTGTGCGCCGCGGGCCGGCCATCATGGGGCAAGCATAGGCGGCACGATGCACTCCTGCATCGTGCCGCTCAGGTCGCCTCCTCCGTCGCCGGAGATCAGCGCACGAACGGGATCGTCAGCGGGTAGGTCCACCACTGTCCGCCGCCCGCCTTGACCGCCGCGATGATCGGGAAGACGAGGGCCAGGATGCCGGCGGCGATGAGGATCGGGATGCCGATCAGGACGATCGTGAGGATGCCGCCCACGAGATAGGCGATGAGCAGCGTGAGCTGGAAGTTGAGCGCCGTCGCGGCGTGCGCGCGGATGAAGGGCCCGCGGTCCTTGAGCACGAGGTAGCCGATGAGGGCGGGGAAGAAGCTGAAGAAGATGCCGCCCACGTTGATGAGAACGGCCCAGAGCTTCTCGTCCGAGGGGCTCATGGGCGCGGCCGGGCCGCCGTAGGGCTGGGGGTTGGGGTACGTCACGCCATCACACTAGAGAACCGGGCGCCGATCCACACGGTGGCCATCCCCCCGATCCTGCCGGGGGGTTTCACGCGCTGCGGAGCGTCTCCCGGTCGAGGTCGGGGATCGACGTGCATCCCGCGAGCCCCAGGGTGATGTCGAGCTCGGCCAGAACGTTCCGGAGGACCTCCCGCACGCCGGCCTCACCGGCGACGGCGAGTCCGTAGGAGTACGGACGGCCGATCGCGACGGCGGTCGCACCGAGGGCCAGCGCGATGACGGCATCCGCTCCCCCGCGCACTCCCGAGTCGAAGACGACCGGCACCCGTCCGCCGACGCGCTCGACCACGCCGGGAAGGGCGTCGAGCGTCGGCACCGACTGGTCGATCTGGCGGCCGCCGTGGTTGGAGACCCAGACGCCGTCGACGCCCGCGTCGATCGCGCGCGACGCGTCGTCGGGGTGCACGATTCCCTTCAGGATGATGGGCAGGTTCGTCCATTCGCGGGCCTTGGCGAGGTCGTCCCACGTGAGGGCCGGGGTCGAGAAGACGTCGAGGAACGTCTCGATCGCGGCGCGCGGCAGCGGCGAGCGCAGGCTCGCGCGGAGCCCTTCGCCCGTCAGGACTCCCCCCTTGCGCGCGATCGACAGCCCCGCGGCGATCGTCTTGCGGGTGACCCGCACGCGCGCGGCCGGCGCATCGGCGGACCGCGCGACCCGCTCGCGGACGAGCTCGACGAAGACGGGATCGTTCGTGTACTGCGCGATCCCGAGCCCGCGCGTGAACGGCAGGTACGCGAGGTCGAGGTCGCGCCTGCGCCAGCCGAGCAGGTGGGTGTCCAGTGTCACGACGATGGCTTCGCAGCCGGATGCCTCGGCCCGCCGCAGCAGCGACGCGTTGAGGTCATCCGACGCCGACCAGTACAGCTGGAACAGGCGGGAGCCGGTGGGCGCGGCATCCCGAACCGCCTCCATGGAGAACGACGCCTGGTTCGAGAGGGTGTACGGGATGCCGAGGGATGCCGCCGCCCGGGCGACCGCGAGGTCGGCCTCGGGGTGGGCCATCTCCATGACGCCCAGCGGTGCGAGCAGAAGCGGAGTCGGCCGCCGCGCGCCGAGGAAGTCGATCGACAGGTCGCGGGCCGACACGTCGCGCAGCGGCCGCGGCCACACCTGCCAGCGCTCGAAGGCGGCGCGGTTCGCGGCCACGGTGCGCTCGGCGCCCGCACCGCCCGAAATGTATGCGAAGGCCTCGGGGCTGAGAGCCTTCTGCGCCGCGGCCTCGAGCGCGACCGGGTCTACGGGCACGCGGGGCCGGGCGCCGCTGATGCCGGCGCGATAGACCTCGGACTGGGCGAGACGCGAGATGCCCCGCACGGCGGCCGGGTCGAGGGGAGCGAACGGGCCCCCGCGCCCGGAGGCTCCGCGGACCGCGCCAGCCGGACGTGGAGGGGGCGTGGGGATGCTCATCGGGCCAGCCTACGGTCGGCGCTCAGGAGCCGAACCCGCACCACTGGCCCACCCACGTGAGGATGTCGCCGCGCATCTCCTCGCTCGCGGGCAGCTCGATCGTGCCCGGCTCGCCGTCGACCTCGACATCGAGCGTGAAGACCGTGCCGCGCTTGTCCTCCTGGACGGCGTGCGGGTCGCAGCGCAGCGGCACGAGCGGCAGCGTCAGCTGGACGGGCGTCGTGTCGCCCTCCGCGACGGCGATGTCGAGCGGATGGATCGTGTCCTCCCCCGCCCACGTCAGGAGATTCGTCGAGTGGATGCTGTCGATCCCTGCGGCCGCACCGCCGGTCGGCGCGAGGGTGAGGGTGAGGTCGGCGGGCTCGCCGGGAGGCGACGGCGTGAACGATGAGAAGGAGAGGGCGACAGCATCCGCCACCCGCTCGGCGCGGCACTCGCGCTCGTGGAGGGGTCCGAGGACGTCGAGCGGATCCGGAAGCGACCCCGCGGCGCCGCCCTCGACATCGTCGAGCCCGAGCCACACGCGCGTGTCGCCCTGGGCCGCATCGCACTTCGCGGGGGCGAGCTGGATGCGGATGTCAACGGTCCGCTCCGGCTCGATCGTCGAGGTGCGACCCTCGTTCACGCGCATCGAGCCGGCCGGGAATCCGTCGTCGATGATGACGACGTCGCCGATCCGGATCGCCTCGTCCGTGCCGTTGTGCACGCGGAGCTGCGCCTGGCGCGAGGCGACGTCGGACCGCAGCTGGACGAGCTCAACCGTGACATCGCCCGGAATCGGCCCCGGTCCCGGGTCGTCGCCCCGGCGGGCATCGCAGCCGGCGAGCACCGCGACGAGGGCGAGGAGCGCGCTCGCCCGCAGCAGCTGTCGCTTCGGCATCCTCGGACGCTACCGCCGCACGATCTCTCGCGCGACAGTGAAGGCCTCGAGCGCGACGGGATCGATCGTGACCCCGAGGCCCGGCCCCGTGGGCACCCGGACATGGCCGTCGTCGAGCACCGCGGGCTCCGTCACGATGTCGCGGTGGTAGAACCGGCTCGACGCGGAGACGTCCCCCGGCAGTGTGAAGCCGGGCAGTGCCGCGAGCGCCGCGTTGGCCGCACGGCCGATCCCGGTCTCGAGCATGCCTCCGCACCACACCGGGATGCCGGCATCCCGGCACAGGTCGTGGACGCGCACGGCCTCGAGGTACCCGCCGACGCGCCCCGCCTTGATGTTGACGACGGATGCCGCGCCCAGCGCGAGCGCGTCGGTCGCAGCCTTGAGCGAAACGATCGACTCGTCGAGGCACACCGGCGTGCGCAGGTGCCGCGCGAGGGTCGCGTGGTCGACGATGTCGTCCTCCTGCAGCGGCTGCTCGATGAGGAGGAGGTCGAAGCGGTCGAGCTCGGCGAGGGTGTCGATGTCGGAGAGCGTGTAGGCCGAGTTCGCGTCGACCTGGAGCGGGATCGCTCCGAACTCGTCGCGCACGGCCGCCGTGTCGCCGATGTCGCGCCCCGGCTTGATCTTGATCTTGATGCGGACGTAGCCCTCGTCGAGATAGCTGCGGACGACCTCGACGAGAGCGGCCGGGTCGTGCTGGATCCCGACGCTCACCCCGCTCGGCACACGGTCGCGCACGGCGCCGAGGTACTGGCCGAGCGGACGCCCCGCCGCGCGGAGCGCCGCGTCGAGGATTGCGAGCTCGAGGCCGGCCTTGGCCATGCGGTGGCCGACGAACGGCGCGAGGACTCCGGCGACGTCCTCCGGCGCCGCCGTGCCGCGCTCGAGGAGCGCCGGGATGAGCCAGCGGATCGCGACATCCCATGCGCCCTGGGTGTACTCGCTGGAGTACAGCGGGGCGTCCTGCGTCACGATCTCGCCCCAGCCGTCGCCGTCGGCCGTGAGCGCCCGCACGACGATGACCTCGCGCACCGTCTCGGTTCCGAACGACGTCGTGAAGGGCGACACGAGCGGCAGGTGCAGCACACGCAGCTCGAACCCCTCGAGCCGGACGGATGCCGCGGGATGGGCGATGGGCATGGGGTCAGGCTAGCCCTGACCGGCGCATCAGTTGAGGGTGCGGGTGCCCTCGGGCAGGCCGCCGCCGGCGTGCACGTCGCGGACGAGGTCCTGCAGCGCCGTGAGGGCGACGCGCTGCGACCACGGCCCGAACGAGACCCGCGCGACGCCCAGCTCCTCGAGCTTCGCGAGCGGGAGCGACCCCGGCACGGCGATGAGCGAGAGCTTGCGGGCCCCGAACGCCTCGACGAGCGTCCGCACCTGGTGCTCGTCGAGCCGGCCCGGCACGAACACGACGGGAGCGCCCGCCGCGAGGTACGCCTGACCGCGGGTGACGGCATCCTCGAGGTTCTCCTCCGGCGTGCGGTCCGCGCCGCGGATGAAGGCATCCGTGCGCGCGTTGAGCACGAACGGAATGCCCTCGGCCTCGCCTGCCGCGAGCGCCGCCTCGACCCCGCGCACCGCCTCGTCGAGGGGTTTGAGCTGATCCTCGATGTTGGCGCCCACGACGCCCACGCCGATCGCGCGGCGGATCGTCTCGCCGACGTCGCCGTAGCCGGCCTCGAGATCGGCCGAGACGGGGAGGTCCGTCGCCTGCACGATCCGCTCGATCGCCTCGAGGTGCAGGTCGAGCGGGATCCGCTCGCCGTCCTCGTAGCCGAAGCTCGCCGCGATCGAGTGGCTCGCGGTCGCGAGAGCCTGCGTGCCGGGTTCGGCCGAGACGACCTTGGCCGAGACGGGATCCCACACGTTCACGACGGTGAGCAGAGCGGGGTCTTCGTGAAGCGCGAGCAGTCGGTCGGCCTTCTCCTGCAGTGTCATGCGTCGAGTCAACCGCGTCCGGGACGTCTGCGTCATCCCCGCGACCCGGAACGACGTCAGCCGAACGGCGTGACGCCGACCTCGCCCGGGAGCCTGGGCCGCAGCCGCGACGGCGCGGGCCAGGACAGCTCGAAGCGCTCGACGGGCGCGTCGATCGCACCGAAGTCGTCCGTCTGCACGACGACCCGGCCTGCCTCGTCGACCCCGCCCGGGGTCACCTCGACGAGCTTGACGCGCAGCGCCTCGCCCGCATCGCGGTCCAGCATCCAGATCTCGGCCAGCCACGAAAGTCCGACCGACTCGAGCGCCGCTTCGGCCTCGAGCCAGTCGACGGGTCCGGATGCCTCGCGTCCCAGGAGATCGACCGCGAGCCAGTCGTCGCCCTCCGGGCGGATCCAGCCCAACAGCTCGCCGTCGTCGCGGCGATGCGGGGTCCAGTCGGCGGGGATCATCCCGCCACGGTAGCGCGGGGGGCCTCGGGGTGCTCAGTCCAGGCGGCGCGCGTCCATGTGCTGCTCGAGCCACCACGTCCGGCCCCCGTCCAACGACGACCAGCCGTCCCACGCGAAGGCGTCGGAGGTGATGGCGCTGAAGTTCCAGCGGATCGGGATGTCGCCGCCCGGCGTGAACTCGACGCCGTCCTGACGGATGCCGTCGTCGCCGTGAGCCCGGGCGATGAGCGCGCCGTAGTTGGAGTGGAGCGTGCCGAACCAGTTGATGCGCCACGCGCCGACGCGCGCGTCGTAGGCGCGGACCGTCGTACCGGCGACGACGGGCTCGTCGCCGCGATCGCTGCCGAGGATGACGTCCTGGACGGCGCGGCCGCCCGCGATCCACGAGAAGATCCACGTGCGCGCGCTCGCGCTCCACTCCGCATAAGGGGTCGCGCGGTAGCGGTTCTCCACCCGCCAGCGGCCGACGAGACGGCCGAAGAGGTCGAGCTCGCCCGCGAGGGACGGCTCAGGGGTCGTGGCGACGAGACTCGAGGCGAAGTCGCTCATGGCGACACGCTACGCCGGGCATCGGACATGCGCAGGCGGCGGGCGGCGGGTACCCCGTCGGCCGGATGCTGTAAACCCCTGCAGACGCGCGACCGGCGCCCGCCTACCCTCGGTGCCATGGCCAAGACGCAGGACTTCCAGCCGCGCCGCGCGATCGTGACGGCGTCGGACTCGGGCATCGGACAGGCGACGGCACTCGCGCTCGCGGAGGCCGGGATGGACGTCGGGATCACGTGGCACACCGACGACGCCGGTGCTCAGCGCACGGCCGACGGAGTGCGCGAGCGCGGCCGCGAGGCCCACGTCGTCCGGTTCGACGCGACGCGCCTCGACGAGGTCGCGGGCGTCATCGACGACCTCGCGGCGCGGCTCGGCGGCCTGGACGTCTTCGTCAACAACGCGGGAGGCGGCTCGAGCGGGCCCCTCGTCGAGTCGACGATCGAGGGCTGGCGCTCGATCGTCGCACTCAACCTCGACGGCGCGTTCGTCGGCATGCAGGCGGCGGCCCGGCACATGGTGCAGGCCGGCGCCGGTGGGCGGATCATCGCCGTCACGAGCGTCCACGAGCATCAGCCGAGGGTCGGGTCGGGCGCCTACGTCGCCGCGAAGCACGGCCTGGGCGGCCTGGTGAAGACGATGGCCCAGGAGCTCGGCCGCTACGCGATCACGGTCAACGCCGTCGCGCCCGGCGAGATCGCGACGCCGCTGAACGACATGGCGCCGGAGGACGCCGACACGACGCGTCGCCCCGGAGTCCCGCTCGGCCGCCCCGGGAAGCCCGAGGAGATCGCGCACGTCGTCGCCTTCCTCGCCTCCTCCCAGGCGAGCTTCGTGACGGGTGCGAGCTGGGCAGTGGACGGCGGGATGCTGCAGATGGGCCCGATGGCCGGCTCCCACCTCGAGAACGACGACTGGCGGGACGGCTGAACCGCTCGCCCGTCCGAGGAGAAGTCCCCTTCGGGAGGAGGAAGCTGCCCGAGAACCCCTCCCGAACGGCACAACTCCTCCGCAACGGCACAGCCGCTAGGCGGGGACCTCGGCGAAGGCCCGGACAGGGAACGTCCCGAACCCCTCGACGGCGGGCGGCGCCGCAGTGAAGCGCGCGCCGTGCGGCGGCAGCGCCCCGAGGTTCGTGAGGTGCTCGACGACGTGCACGCCGGCGCCGAGGAGCAGGCTGTGGGCGGGGCGCGTCCCTCCGGACTCGGTGTCGTCGATGTTGAGCGAGTCGATGCCCACGAGCGCGGCGCCCGCCTCGATGAGGTGACGCGTGCCCTCCTCCGTCAGGAAGGGGGCTCCCGTGCCGTACTCGGGCTGCCCGAACCAGCGGTCCCAGCCGGTGTGCAGCAGCACGGCGGCGCCGCGCACGTCGCGGTCGAGCAGCGTCTCGGCACGGATGCCGCGGCGCTCGGGCGTCCACGCGTCCTCGAGGTGGAAGACCTCGGCGCGCAGCCCGACGAGCGACGCGAGGTCGAGGCCCGCGAGGTCCGACCCGTCGCCGTAGCGGTGGAAGGGCGAGTCGAGGTACGTGCCGGTGTTGCCGATCATGTGGATGATGTCCATCGCGAACTCGGTGCCCGGCGCATAGCGGGCGCGCGAGTCCTCCCGCGTCAAGTGCGGCGTGATGGTCGGCGCCGGCAGACCCGGGTAGGTGACGAGCCCGGCCCGGATGGGGTGGCTGAGGTCGACGACGCGCGTGGTCACAGCATCCTGCCCTCCCGCCGGTACGACACCCCGGCTGCCGCGATGCGGCTCCTCAACGATGCGCAGCCCGCGCAGCTCGACCTCGTCGACGAGAGCCAGCCCCAAGTGCTGCACGAGGAGCTTCGCGACGGCGTCGGCATCGGCATCCGGACCCGGCAGGTCGAGGCGGAAGCCGGTGCCGGCGAGCTCGCCGCCGTTCGCGAACGTCAGCTGGAAGTCGAAGTGGGCGCGGTAGTCGGGCATGCGCGTCAGCCTAGGGGCGAAGGATGCTGGAGCCCCGGCCCTCATCGCACTTCGGCAGTCGTCGGAACCTCGACGGCAGAAAGGCTCCGGCGCAGTGCGGGTCTGACACCGCACCACGCCGGAGCGCGAAGGTCCGCGTCAGTTCAGCCCGATGTGCTTGCCCGGGTGCCCGTTGTTGACCTTGACGATCGTCCCCGGAGCAGGAGGCTGGCTCGGGTCGAGCGTGATGGTCGTGCCCGCCCACAGCGTCCCATCGGACGCCGTCTCGACCGCGATGACGTTCTGCAGCGGCAGGTAGTCGGACTTCTTGCCGTTCTTCTTGACGACCGAGATCTTGCCCGCGAAGTACTCCGCGACGTAGATCTCGCCCTTCCAGCCGAGCGCGAGGTTCGTGGCGCCGAGGAACCCGTCCGCGACCTTCTGCAGGGCGCCCGTCGCGGGAGTGAGCTTCCACAGCGCGCCGCGCGCGCCCAGGACGGCGCTCTCCGGTCCGCCCGGCAGAGTCGTGACGTACACCGAGCCGTCGGCGGCGACTTCGACATCAGTCGGCACCGGCTCGAACGCGTAGGTCACACCCGCGACGCAGGACGGGAAGCCGAGGGCCGCGGCCATGTCCGCCGTGATCAGGAGCGGCTGGGGCGGCAGGACCGCGAGGGTGCTCACGTCGCCCTCCGCGTCGATGCTCCAGAGCGCGTTGGCGCCGGCATCCGCAACGACCCAGCCATCGCCCCACGCGGCCACCGAGTAGGCGTGGGAATCGACCTGGCCCATGTAGTCGTAGGGGAAGCCCGCCGCTTCGAACGCCTCAGCGACGCACTCGCTCGGATTGTCGATGCCGTAGTGGTTCACAGCATCCGGATTGTGCTCCTCCTCGTACGCCATCGTGTCGGCGTAGATCTTCTCGTCGCCGGGGCCCCACAGGTTGAGCCCGGCCTCGAGGTTCACGCCTGTCTCGTCGTCCGACAGCGTCGTCGTGAACGCCAGGATGCTGCCATCCTGCGAGAGATCGACGCCCGAGGCGCCCGGCTGGCCCACGGCGATCGGCGAGAGCGAGCCGTCGCCCTGAAGCGTTCCGACCAGGCCCATGAAGCCCTCGGCGACGTACACGTCCGAGCCCGGAAGCGCGAGGTTGAACGGGGCGAGGACCTGGTCCGACCGGACTTCGGGATCCGGATGAGGGCCCTTGCCCGCGGCCGAGGCCATGACCGGTGTGGCCACAACGAGTCCCGCGACGGCGAAGCCGGCGACGAGCGCGCGTGATGATGAGCGCATTGACTACCTCCCAAGTAGGTCGCCCGCCTCTTCGCGGGCGCTCGAAGCGGTCGCCGAAATCCCCATCGCCGACCGTGGCCGTCCGCTCGAACGGCCCGTGTCACATCCTCCGACCGCCGGAGTGCGGGGTCAATGGGGTTGCCGGAACGGCGACCGATCGGCACGGGGCAGGATCGGCGAAGGAGGAAGGGCCCGGTCAGGGGCGGATGAAGAGGTAGCCGCGCTCGTCCTCGAACCCGCCGACAGTGAGGCCCGCGTCGAGGTGGCCGAGGACCGCGTCGCGGACGCGCAGGCGCCAGGCCGCGGCCTCGTCCGGAGAGTCGTGGCGGAGCGCCTCGATGTCGTGCGGGACGGCGACGGAGGCGACGACGTCGGCGTCGTCGGGTGTCGGGACCGGTGGGGACGCCAGCGACCACGTCACCAGGATGCGGTCGGTCTGGTCACCGCGGTTGATGCCGTCGTCCATCGCCCCGTAGCGGTTGACGAAGTAGTCGGTGAAGCGCGCGCCGAGGACGCGCAGGTTGAAGTGGGCGTTGCGGGCCACGAGCGGGTCGTACGTCCACGTGATGTGGCCGACGCCCTGCGAGAAGGCCCACTCGCGCTGATGCTGCTTGAGCAGCCGACCAAGGCCCTGACTCTGGTACTCGGCGAGGACCCCCGTGATGTGCGAGTGCATCGACCGCGTCGCGGGCGGAGCGAAGAACGCGACCGACGCGCCGATGATGCGGTCGCCGTCGTAGAGGCCCACGACGTAGTTGCCCGAGTACGCGAGCGCCGCCATGAGGTTGGCCGGCATGCCGCCGCGGTCGCCGCCCCACACGTCCCGCAGCACGGCCGCCGCCTCGAAGGCCCCGTCCACCGTCTCGATCGTGCGGATCTCGATGCCGGGCGGAGTCGCGACGAGCGGGTCGGTCATGCGCCCACCCTACGCCCGGCGACCCGAGGCCTCCCGGGGCGCGGATAGCCTGGATCGATGGCATCGAAGGATGAGGACGCGCGCAGAAGACTCACCCGGATGCCGCCGCAGGGGGCGATCGTCGCTGTGCTGGCCGTCGCAGGCCTCGCCTCGTCGTTCATGTTCACACTCGTCGTGCCGATCCAGTCGAAGCTGCCCGAACTGCTCGACGCGAGCCGCGAAGACACCGCCTGGGTCGTCACCTCGACGCTCCTGGCCGCGGCCGTCATCACCCCGATCTCGGGACGGCTCGGCGACATGTACGGCAAGCGCCGGATCGTGCTCGTGCTCCTCGCCGTGATGGTCGCGGGCTCCGTCATCGCGGCGGTCTCGCCGGGCATCGTCGGGGTGATCGTGGGCCGGACGCTGCAGGGCGCCATGGTCGGCGTGATCCCGCTCGGCATCTCGATCCTCCGCGACGTGCTGCACGAGAACCGCGTCGACACCGCTATCGCGCTCATCAGCGCGACGCTCGGCGTGGGCGGGGCATTGGGGCTGCCGATCAGCGCGCTCATCACGGAGCGCGCCGACTGGCACGTCCTCTTCTGGGTCGCGGCCGCACTTGGCGTCATCGTCTTCGCGCTCGTCCTGTGGATCGTGCCCGTGAGCGTCCTGCGCACCGCCGGACGGTTCGACTACGTCGGCGCCGCGGGGCTCACCGTGGGCCTTCTCGGCATCCTCCTCGCCGTCTCGCGAGGCAACGAATGGGGCTGGACGTCGGCACCCGTCCTCGTGTCGGGGCTCGGCGGCCTCGTCGTGCTGCTGGCATGGGGCTGGTACGAGCTGCGCATCGACGCTCCGCTGCTCGACCTGCGCGTCGCCGCGCGCCGGCCCGTGCTGCTCACGAACATCGCGTCGGTCGCGATGGGCTTCTCGCTCTTCGCGTCGAACGTCGCCTATCCGCAGATGCTCGAGCTGCCCGCCATCGCCGGCGGATTCGGCCTGTCGCTCCTCGCCGCGAGCCTCGTCGTCATGCCGGCGGGCGTCGTCATGATGGTGCTCTCGCCCTTCTCCGGGCGCCTCGCGCGGACCGTGGGACCCAAGCTGCTCCTCATCCTCGGCGCCGTCTCGCTCATCGTCGCCTACGCCTACACGCTGCTGTTCTCGGCGGAGGTGTGGCAGCTCGTCGTCGCGAACTTCCTCATCGGCGCGGGCATCGGCTTCGGCTACGCCGCGATGCCGATGCTCATCATGCGGTCGGTGCCGCAGTCCGAGACGGGCGCGTCGAACGGGCTCAACGCGCTCTGCCGCTCGCTCGGCACGAGCACCGCCGCGGCCGTCATCGGCGCCGTGCTCGCGACATACGTCGTCGACGTCGACGGGATGCCGGCACCCACGCCGACGGCGTTCCAGCTGTCGTTCGTGCTCGGCGGGATCGCGGCGGTCGTGGCGCTCGTGACGGCGGCGTTCATCCCGCGGCATCACGCCGCCCAGGAGCGGCATCCGTCACTGCCGGAGTAGCGGGCACCTGTCGGCACAGCATCCCGCCGCACTACCCTGACCCCATGAGCGGCGCAACAGATGGGACAGGGGTCGGACCGGACGGTGTTCCGGAGCAGGTGCCGGTAGGCGCGCCCGACGGCGCGACGGCGGCTGGGGCGGCTGCGGGCGGCACTTCGACGGGTGCCGTCGCGGCCGCGCAGAGCGGGACGGATGCCGCCGCCACGACCGGCGGCGGCAGCAAGGACACCGGGTTCTTCGGGCAGCCGCGCGCGCTGGCCAACATCTTCGGCGTCGAGATGTGGGAGCGGTTCAGCTTCTACGGCATGCAGGGCATCCTGCTCATCTACATGTACTACTCCGTCGAGCAGGGCGGGCTGGGCATCGACCAGGCGACGGCGACGGGAATCGTCGGCGCGTACGGCGGCACGGTCTACCTCTGCACGATCCTCGGCGCGTGGCTCGCCGACCGGCTGTTCGGGTCGGAGCGGGTCCTCTTCTACAGCGCCATCGTCATCATGGCGGGCCACATCGCGCTGGCCGTCCTGCCGAACCTCGCGGGCCTCGGCGTCGGCCTCATCCTCGTCGCGATCGGATCCGGCGGCCTCAAGGCGAACGCGACGGCGCTCGTGGGCACCCTCTACCGCGCCGGCGACACGAGGCGCGACGCGGGCTTCTCGATCTTCTATCTCGGCATCAACCTGGGCGCGTTCCTCGGTCCGCTCATCACGGGGTTCCTGCAGCAGAACTACGGCTTCCACATCGGGTTCGGCGCCGCCGCGGTCGGCATGGCGATCGGCCTCATCCAGTACTCGATCGGCCGCAAGAACCTCCCGGAGTCTGCGGGGGTCGTCGCCAACCCGCTCCCGCGCAACCGCTACGCCGCCATGATCGGGATCGGACTGGCCGGCGTCGCCGTCATCGTCGTCCTCGTGCTGCTGGGCGTCATCAACGCCCAGAACCTCGCGGGCGTCGTCATCATCGCGACCCTCGGCGCGGCGATCGCGTACTTCCTCGTCATCGTCTCGTCGCGTCAGATCACGTCCGACGACCGGTCGCGCGTCATCGGCTTCCTGCCGCTGTTCATCGTCAACGTCGGCTTCTGGTCGCTGTACCAGCAGCAGTTCACCGTCCTGACGATCTACTCCGACCAGCGCCTGAACCGGATGCTGGGCGGCTGGGAGATGCCCGTCTCGTGGATCAACTCGATCAACCCCGTCTTCGTCATCGTCTTCTCGGGCATCTTCGCCGCGATCTGGTCGAAGCTCGGTCCCCGTCAGCCCTCGGCGCCGGTCAAGTTCGCCCTCGGTGCGATCATCATGGGCGTCGCCTTCCTGCTGTTCCTGCCCTGGGCCAACGGAGCCCCGAACTCGACGCCGCTCATGGCGATCGTCCTCATCCTGCTCGTCTTCACGATCGCCGAGATGTTCATCTCGCCTCCGGGTCTGTCGGTGACGACGAAGCTCGCACCCCAGCGCTTCCACACGCAGATGGTCTCGCTGTACTTCCTCTCGGTGGCCCTGGGAACCTCGATCGCCGGCTGGCTCGCACAGTTCTACGACCCGACGAACGAGGTGCCGTACTTCACGATCCTCGGCTTCATCGCGATCGCCCTCGGCGTCGCGCTGCTGTTCTGCGTCAAGCCCGTGCTCGCGCTCATGAAGGGCGTGCGCTAGCGCTGCGCCGGCATCGACACGGAGCCGATGCCGGGCGCGGGACCCGGTGGCCTCGTGCCGATGCCGCGCGCCGGGCACCGTGGCCTCCGGCCGATGCCGGGCGCGGAGCCCGGTGGCCTCGTGCCGATGCGGCGCACCGGGTCCGCTCCTGTCAGCCCTTGCCCTTGCCCTTGAGCTGGATCGTGGACTCGTCGAAGTACTCCGAGCAGAACGCCAGCCCGCACGCCGCCGCGAAGGTCACCGTGGCGGACTTGCCGCCCTTGAACAGGCCGTTGTCACCGAGCACCTCGATGGTCCATGGGCGGGTCGTGCCGTCGCACGTGACCTCGGTGCCGCCGAACCCGCGGATGAGGACGCGCCCGACGCGCTGTGTCAGCTGAGCCTCGAGGAAAGCCGAGGCGGCGTCTTCCCCGCACATCATCGTGCCGGAGAGGATGGCCGATCCGGTCTTGGAGTCGAAGCGGGCTGCCGGGTCGACCGTGACCTCGAGCGCCGGGGGCGGAGGTGCGACGTCGATCATGAGTGCCATCTGTCCGCCGTTGCCGCCCCCATCGGACTGGTCGTCGATGACGACGATGGAGTACGTCGCACCGGCGGTCGCCTGCCACGCGGCGCCGCCGGGGCCGCAGGCGAGCACCTCGAAGCTTCCCGGGGAGCCGGTGGCGACGAACACGCCCGTGCTGTAGTCCGAGGCTGAGGCGTCTGCGATGTACGCCTCGTCGGCGGCAGCGGTGAAGGAGTACCACACGCTGGCATCCATGGCGGGGGCGCCGCACGTGGCGTTCAGCTCGGCATCGTCGGCGTCGGTCGTCGCCTCTGTCGTGTCGAGAGATGTGGTGAAGGGGACGGCCCCGACGACTTCGGCGCCGCTGAACAGATCGTTCGTCGGCACCGCCGCGATGGCGGGCGAACCCGCGACCGCCGTGAGGGCGAGCGCTGCGGCAAGGCCCGCTGCGAGGCGCTGTGAGAGTTTCATCGACCTACTCCTTTGTTGATCGGACCGATCCGACCGTCCGCCCCCAGCGGGCACATCGCGGATCGCTCCTCGTAGTGTGGCGTGGATCGCGGGTCCACGCTACGGCTGGGGCATCCGACGCCGGTCGGCTGCGAAAGGGGAAGAACCCGTGAGACGCATCCGACTGGCCGTCATCTCGTTCGCGACAGCCGCGGCCCTGTCCGTCGGGCTGGCTCCGATGGCGACCGCTGCGGCCGCACCGAGCCCGGCGGAGAAGTACATCGTGACGCTGAAGCCCGGCGCCGACCCCGGGACGGTCGCCGCGAAGCACCAGCGGTCGCGCGGCGCCTCGGTCACGCACGTCTACCGGCACGCCCTCCACGGGTATGCGGCCTCGATGTCTTCGTCGGCCGCGGCCGCCATCGCGGCGCAGCCGGAAGTGGCCGCCGTCATCCCCGACCTCGACGTTCAGATGAGCGCTCAGTCGCTGCCGCCGGGCATCGACCGGGTCGGCGCCGACGAGAGCTCCGCCGCCGCGGGAGACGGCCGCGGCACCGTCGACGCGGACATCGCCATCCTCGACACGGGCATCGACGCCAAGCACCGCGACCTCAACGTCGTCGGCGGCGTCAACTGCATCAAGGGCAACAACTCCTACGCCGACCTCAACGGCCACGGCACGCACGTGTCGGGGACGGCCGCCGCCAAGGACAACAGCGTGGGCGTCGTGGGAGTCGCCCCCGGCGCCCGGCTGTGGGCGGTTCGCGTCCTCGACGCGAACGGGGGCGGGTCGTGGTCGTCGATCATCTGCGGCATCGACTGGGTGACCGCCCGAGCCGCGACGATCGAGGTCGCGAACATGAGTCTCGGCGGGGCGGGCGGCGCCGGGTCGTGCACCGACCACGGTCTGCGGGAGGCCATCTGCCGCTCCACCGCAGCGGGAGTCACCTACGTCGTCGCGGCCGGAAACTCCGCCGCAGACGCCGGGGGCTTCGTGCCGGCGACCTTCGACGAGGTCATCACCGTCTCGGCGATCACCGACTTCGACGGCGAGCCGGGAGGCGTCGGCACCCCCAGCTGCCAGACCGGCTTCGACGACACCTTCGCGAACTTCTCGAACTACGGAGCCGACGTCGACCTGACGGCGCCGGGGATGTGCGTCCTGTCGACGTGGCGCGGGGGCGGGTACCGCTCCATTTCGGGAACCTCGATGGCCAGTCCCCACGTCGCGGGCGCGGCCGCGCTCTTCCTGTCCGCCCACCCCGATGCGACGCCTGCCGTGGTCCGTGCGGCGCTCGTCGCTGCCGGCACGCTGGACTGGACCGGTGACCCGGACGCCGTCAAGGAGCCGCTGCTGGACGTCGCCGACTTCTGACGGCGTTCCGGCGGGAGCAGACCTCCCGCCTCCCCGCGCGCGGCGCCCTGCTCAGTCCGAGATGAGCGTCCCGCCGTCGATCACGATGTTCTGGCCGCTCACGAAGGCCCCCGCGGGCGAGGCGAGCCAGACGACGGCGCCGGCGACCTCGGCGGCAGTGCCGAAGCGGCCCAGCGGAGTCTTCGCGAGGCGTGCGGGAGCAGCATCCGGATCATCCGTGATGGGGCGCGCGAAGTCGGTCGCGATGACTCCGGGTGAGATCGCGTTGGCCCGGATCCCCCGCGGGCCCCACTGCACCGCGAGGTTGCGGGCGAGCTGCGCGTTCGCGGCCTTCGTGACGCCGTAGCCGCTCAGCACGCGGTTGCCGCGGAGTCCGGAGAGGCTCGACATGACGAGGAACGCTCCCCCGTCACCCTCCGCCATGACGGGGAGCGAGAGCTCGGCGAGGGCCGCGACCGAGCGCACGTGGAGGTCGAACATGCGGTCGAGGGCCTCGATCGCGCCCGGCCGGTTCGGATCGTCGAGCGCCGCTCCGGCGTTCGCGAGCACCGTGTCGAGGCGGCCCCGGCGTGCGACGGTCGAGTCGACGAGCCCGGCGAGGTCGCCGGCATCCGTCACATCGCACGGGATGCCGACCACCTCGAGGCCCCGGTCCGCGAGAGCCGCGGCGGCACGCTCGGGCTGCGACGCCGCGAGGCCCGCGATGACGACGCGGGCACCCGCCGCGGCGAGCGCCTCGGCGCATGCCAGGCCGATGCCGGAGCCGCCCCCGGTCACGATCGCGACCTGCCCGGCGCACGAGAACAGGCGGGCGGGGGCGAGGGGTGAGTCGCTCATGCGTCCATCCTCGCCGCCGTGCGGCGCCGTCGCGCCTGCCGATCGCTGATGCGCGGCATCACCGATCCACCGTTCCGGGGGACGGATGCCGAGGCTACCGTCGAGCCATGAGCAGCGCCGCCTACCCCGGACTCGAGGGACGCACCGTGGTCGTGACGGGCGCGGGCGGCGGCCAGGGTGCGGCCGAGGCGCGGCTGCTCGCGGACGCCGGCGCGCGGGTCGTCGCGACGGATGTGTCGGATGCCGCTCCCGCCCAGCTCGCCGGCATCGAGTACCGGCGGCTCGACGTGACGGACGAGTCCGCCTGGGCGGCACTGGCCACCTGGCTCGCCGAGGAGCGCGCCGGGGAGCCGCTGCGCGGGCTCGTCAACAACGCCGGCATCACGCACCGCACGCGGCTCGGCGAGACGTCGCGCGAGGACTGGGACCGGGTCATCGCCGTGAACCTCACGGGGCCCATGCTCGGGATGCAGGCCCTCGCGCCGCTCATGGCGGACGGCTCGTCTATCGTCAACATCGGGTCGTCGGCCGGGCTCAACGCCCACTATCCCGTCGCATACACGACGTCGAAGTGGGGCCTGCGCGGACTTTCGCACGTGGCCGCGACCGAACTCGGGCGCCGCGGCATCCGCGTCAACCTCGTGCATCCCGGCTTCATCGAGACGCCGATGACGGCCGAGGCGCCCGAGGCGATGCGCGAGGCTCAGCTCGCCCTGACGCCGCTCGAGCGACTCGGCGCCGCGGAGGAGGTGGCCCGGATCGTGGCGTTCCTCCTCTCGGACGCCTCCTCGTACCTGACGGGGGCCGAGATCCCCGTCGACGGCGGCGCGACGTCCTCGGCGGGCGCGAAGCTCATGTCCGACCGCATCGCCGGCCGCTGAGCCCGTTCGCAACTCCGGCAGAATCGGCGCGCGAGGCCCCAGGCAGCGCTTCCTCGGCCCGCCTGGTCACAACCAGCCTGAGTTGCGCACGCGGAGCCGGCTCGACGGAGCGCCAGGTTCACGACCGCCCGTGCCCGCGCCGCGTCACCGCCCGGCCTCCGCGACCAGCGCACCCGACAGCTCCTCGGCGAGCCTGCGGGCGCCGCGCACGGCGATCGCGACGCTCATGAGGGTCGGGTTCATGGCGTTCGCGGTCGGGATCGTGCCGTTGCCGCCGACGACGAGACCCTCGACGCCCCACACGCGCGACCACGGGTCGGCGACCGACGTGCCGTCGTCCGCCTGGCCGACGCGGTAGGTCCCCATGTAGTGCAGGCTCGAGCCGTTGGGCAGCAGCCGCGGCTCGGCGACGAACTCGCCGATGGCCCCGCCCGCGCGGCGGAGTCGCTCGGTGGCCGCCTCGATCTCGGCGGTCTCGGCATCCGTCAGCGCGTATTCGATCGTCATGTTCGGGAAGCCGCGGTAGTCCAGCTCGTCGTCGTCGAAGGTGACGACGTCCTCGAAGCGCGGCCGCTTGCGCATGCCGTAGCCCATGTTGACGTAGCCCCACTTGTTGCCCGCCTGAGGGTGCGAAGGGTCGAGCTGGAACGGCGGGTTCTCGGCGTACATGACCTGCAGCGCGAAGGGGTGGTCGGGCTCCGAGAACGGGATGCGGTTCACCGCCGCGACCGGATCCGCAGGGTTGTGCGCACGCCGCGCGATCTCTGCATCGAGATCGGCCTCCGTCGCGAAGCGGCCGATCTTGTCGGCGTCGACCGCAACGGTCGAGATGACGACGGGGTGCTCCGTCAGGTAGTGCCCGAGAGCCTCGGGGCGGATGCCCGAGGCCCACAGCAGCTGCGGAGTGCGGAAGGCGTCCGCGGCGACGACGACGGCATCCGCGGAGAAGGCGTACGTCTCGCGCGTGCGGAGGTCCTCGACCGTGATGCCCGTCACGCGGTCGCCCTCGAGCTCGAGCCGGCGGACGAGAGACAGGTCGCGCAGCTCGAACCGCTCCGACAGCGGCGACGACGGATCGATGAGCGGCCCGAGCACGACGTCGGCGCCGGCCCAGCGCATCGAGCCGTCGGGCTGCGGGTCGCCCGCGACGGGGAGGGTGCCGGGGCCGTAGCCCTCGGGCAGCTCGCCGGCGAACTCCTCCTCGAGGAGGGACCGGATGCCTCCGCCGACGGCCGAGTCGGCGAAGGCTGCACTCTGCACGTGCAGCAGGTCGCCGGCGACGGCGATGAGCTCGTCCCACTCCGCGTCGGCGATGAACCCGATCCGCTCGCTGAACGCCGGTGCAGGCGTCGCGCACGTCCAGTGCGCGCCCTGCCCGCCGACGTTCGTCGCGGCGGCGGCGGCCGGGAAGGTCGGCGCGTGGCCCGAGCCGGGTCCGCCGAAGTCGATGAGGTGCGTGCCCTGGCGCGCCGTGAACATGCCCTCGACGACGACGCCGGCGGGGATGCCGAGCGACTCGCGGAAGTCCCCGGCCTGGGGTCCCTGCGACCGCTCGCGGGCGCGCTCCTTCTCGGCGGGGTCGGCGATGTTGCGGACGCTCTCGCCCGGCACGGCGGTCAGCTGCGGGCCCGCCTCGAACATGACGACCCGGGCGTCGGGGACGCCCTCGACGAGCAGGCGCGCGTACGCGGAGCCGATCGGCCCGCTGCCGACGACGGCGATGGTGGGGGTGTGCGACATGGAGTGCTCCTCGGGTGTCACGCGGTGAGAGGTTCGGTGGATGCTGTGGGCGCGGGCTGGGAATCGTGCTCGTCCGAGAGCCGCCCGACGGGAAGCAGGACCGCCGCGACGATGCCGAGCGCGTAGACGATCGCGAGCGCCGCGAAGACGGGTGCCAGGACGCCGCCGTACAGGTCGGCGACCTGCGCCTGGAGCGCGGGCGACGCGGCGTGGACCGACTGGGGGGTGAGCGTCGACGCGTCGAGGCCCCCGGGCAGTCCCGCCGCGACGCCGACCGCGATCACTCCGCCGATGACGGCCGTCGCGACCGTCGAGCCGACCTGGCGCACGAGGTTGATCGTCGCCGTGATCGCGCCGGTCTCGCGGCGCGGCGCGGCGCTCTGCACGACGGCGATCACGAGGCTCATGAACGCTCCGGTGCCGACGCCGACGACGGCCATGAGGATCATCGGCACCCACAGCGGCGCGCCGACGGGCAGGAGCGACATGGCGGACAGGCCCGCCGCCGCGAGCGCCGTGCCGATGATCGGATACACGCGGTAGCGGCCCGTCCGGCTCACGAGCCACCCGGTCGCGAGGTTGGCCACCAGCATCCCGAACACCGTCGCGATGGGGACGAGACCCGAGACCGTCGCGCTCGTGCGGTAGGCCATCTGGAAGTACGTCGGCAGGTACGCCGTCACCGAGAACAGGCCCACGCCGATGATCGCCGACAGCGCGATGCCGGCCGACACGGTGCGGCTGCGGAAGAGCCGCAGCGGCACGATCGGCTCGTCGGTGCGCAGCTCGATGAGGAAGAAGGCGGCGAACGCGATCGCCGACAGCGCGAAGGCGACGACGGATGCTGCGCCCATCCCGATCGACCCGACCCACGTGACGGCGAGCACGAGTGCCACGAGCGCCGCCGTGAAGGCGATGGATCCGGCGTAGTCGAAGCGGCGGCGGCCGCCCGGCTCGATGTGCGGGATCGCGACGAGCGCGAGCCCGAGCGCCGCCAGGCCGAAGGGGATGTTGATCCAGAAGACCCAGGACCAGCCCCAGTAGTCCGTGATGACGCCGCCGAGGACGGGGCCGATAAGGATCGCGATGGGGAACGCGGCGCCGATGATCGCGAGGTAGCGCGGGCGCTCCCGGGGGGTTGTGACCTGCGCGACGATCGTCTGCGACATGAGCTGCAGGCCCGCCGAACTCATGCCCTGGACGATCCGCGCGACGATGAGCTGCGCCATGTCCTGCGCGAAGCCGCAGACGAGCGAGGCGAGGAGGAAGACGGCGAGCGAGGTCAGGAAGACCCAGCGCGGGCCGACCATGTCGCCGAGCTTGCCGAGCACGGGCAGGAGCACGGTGCTCGCGAGCGTGTAGCCGACGACGATCCAGCTCATCTGCCCGAGGGCGCCGAGGTCACCGGCGACGGTCGCGAGCGACGTCGCGACGATCGTGTGGTCGAGCGCACCGAGGAGGGAGACGGTGAGGAGCGAGATGACGAGGAGGCGAAGTCTCAGAGGTGTCAGGGGCATACGCGTTGCGCCCGATCGATCGGGCCGTCGACGCGACTCGGTGTGCCCCGACCGCGACTTCGCGGCGGGAACGGATCCCGTGGGATCCCGGCGTCACTGTCAATTCTAGGTGATCTTCAGTCAGTTTTCAACCAAAGTGATTCATCCCGGTCAGATGTCGATCGCGACGCCGGTCGCGTGCTCCGAGAACTTCCAGAGGTTCGCGATGGCCCGCTTGCGCCCCGGCCGGAGGACTCCCAGCCGCACGGGACGGCCGTTGTTGATGAACCGCGGTCCGTAGAACTCGCCGCTCACCGCGGCCGGATCAGTCGCGGCCCTGATCTGCGGCATCGCGCCGTCGGCGGGCTCCATGCCTGTCCGCGCGGCGGCGCGGGCGAAGAACGGCGCGAGCGGGCCGCCGCCGCCCTCGCGCACGGTCCGCAGCTGCAGATCGCTGTGCGAGAGGCCCGGGTGGGCGATGAGGCTTGCGGCCCGGACGTGGGCGCGGGCGAACCTGTCGTGCAGGCCGAGGCCGAAGTGGTAGTTGGCGAGCTTCGCGGTGCCGTACGCGAGCCACGCCTGGTACCGGCCGGGCGGGTACGGCTTGCCGGGGTCGATCGCGCGCCCGAAGTGGTGCGCCGTCGACGTCACCGTCACGACGCGCGCCGCGGGAGCGGCGAGCAGCGACGGGAGCAGGAGCGCGGTGAAGGTCCAGTGGCCGAGGTGGTCAATGCCGAGCTGCGTCTCGAAGCCGTCGACGGTGCGCCCCTCGGGCGATGCCATGACCCCCGCGTTGTTCACGAGGATGTCCACGGACGGATGCCGCGCCGCGATGTTGGTCGCCGCCTGCTTCGTCGACGCCTGGGAGCCGAGGTCGAGCTCGACGATCTCGAGCGAGGCTTCCGGCGTCGCCTCGCGGATGCGCGCGGCCGCCGCTGCCGCCTTCTCCTGGTCCCGCGCGGCCATCACGACGACCGCGCCCTTGGCGGCGAGCGCCTGTGCGGTCTCCAAGCCGAGCCCGCCGTTGGCACCCGTCACGACGGCGATGCGGCCACTCAGGTCGGGGATCGAGTCCCGCGTGTAGGCCATGCTCCTCCTCGAGTCGGACCAAGCCTCTCGCACCGGCCCGCCCGCGGGAAGTCAGCGCGTGCGCGCGGCGGTCTCCCACTCGCCCCGAGGAGGGGAGGAGAACCGACGTGCGGAGGGCCGATCCGGCCGGAACAGCCTCCGTCCCTCGAATCCCCTCCGCTCGTCGAGCGCGCGGGCGAGTGCTCAGCGCGTCCGCGCGCGGCTGCGCGGCCGCGCCGGGGGCAGCTCGGGGGCGAGCACGGCGGGGCCGACCGTCGCGACGAGCTCGCCGATGCCCTCGACCGCCATGCGGACCTCATCGCCTTCCGCCAGGGCGGGGATGCTCGACCCGCGTCCCCACAGCTCGCCGAGGCATCCGCCGTTGCCGACCGTGCCGCTGCCCAGGACGTCGCCGGGCAGGACGCGCGAGTTGCGCGAGGCGTACGCGACGAGCTCGGGGAAGGGCCACCCCATGTTCGAGACCAGGTCCTCGCCGACGAGCTCGCCGTTGACCTGCACCTCGGCACGGATCGCGAGGAAGCCGTCGCCGTCGACGAACGGGGCGAGCTCGTCGGCCGTGACGATCCACGGGCCGAGGCTCGTGCCGAAGTCCTTGCCCTTGGCCGGGCCCAGGCGCACCTTCATCTCGCGGGACTGCAGGTCGCGCGCGGACCAGTCGTTCATGATCGTGTAGCCGAAGATGCGGGATGCCGCGTCCTGCGCGGTCAGGTTCGCTCCGCCCGCTCCTCCGACCACGACGGCGATCTCGAGCTCGAAGTCGAGCCGCTGCGTCACGGGCGGGCTCACGGGCTCGCCGGGACCCAGGATCGTGTGCGGGTTGGTGAAGTAGAACGTCGGCGCCTGGTACCACTCCGGCACGACCTCGCTCTTGCCGTCCACCGACGCGCTCACGCCCTCGACGTGCTCCTCGAACGCGACGAAGTCCCGCACCGACGCCGGGACGAGGGGCGCGACGAGCCGGACGTCGGTCAGAGGTGTGCCCGCCTCGCCTCGGACGCGCGCGAACGCCGCGTGGGCAGCATCCAGTCCCCCCGCGAGGATGTCGGCGACCGTGAGCTCGTCGGGGAACGGGATGACGCGATCCTCGACGACGAACCCCTCGAGAACCTCGGCGGTGCCGGGCACGACCCACCGCGCGATCCTCATGCGCGCACCCGCGACTCGAGGAGCGCCTCGGCGTTGGCGGACAGGATCCGGTCGACGAGCTCGGCCGGCAGCTCCGCGCCGCGGACGAACGCGACGGGGTCGTCGAGCCCCATGTCGAAGGGGAAGTCGCTGCCCAGCACGACCCGCGCCGCACCGGCGACCTCGACGAGGTGCCGCAGCGCCACGGGGTCGTGCACGACGGTGTCGAACCAGAGCCTGCGCAGGTACGTCGACGGCGCGTGCTCGCAGCGGTGCGCCTCGGGGCGCACGTGCCACGCGCGGTCCGATCGGCCGACCGCGAAGGGGAGGTAGCCACCGCCGTGCGCTGCGACGATCTTCAGATCGGGATGCCGGTCCAGCACCCCCGCGAAGATCAGGTGCGACAGCGCGACGGCGTTCTCGGCGGGCTGTCCGACGGTGTTCGAGAGGTAGAACCGGTCGAGCCGCTCGTCGAGGCTGCACCCGAACGGGTGCACGAACACGATCGCGCCGAGCTGCGCCGCGCGCGCCCAGAACGGCTCGAGACGCTCGTCGGACAGCTCGACGTCGCCTGCGAACGACGAGATCTCCACGCCCGCGAGGCCGCGGCCGAGGATCGCGTCGTCGAGGCACTCCACGATGCGCTCGGGATGCTGCAGCGGCACGACGCCGAGACCCGTGAGGCGATCGGGCGCCCCGGCGACGTGCGCCGCGACGAGCCGGTTCGTCTCCATCGCGACCCACACGGCGAGTCCTTCCGGCGCCCACGGGTAGAAGTGGTTCGGCGAGACGCTGACCCACTGCCGGTCGACGCCCTGTGCGTCCATCGCGGCAAGGCGAGCTCCGAGGTCGGTGAGCTTGGGGATGCGCGCGCCGATCATCGCCCCCGAGGCTTGGAGGCTCTCGACGCCGTTGCGACGGCGTTCGAGGTCGGCGGCCTCGGCGACGAGCTCGGGGACGCGCCGCTCGACCTCGGCGTGGAGTCCCGGCAGGAGCAGGTGTGCGTGGACGTCGGTCGTCATACCGGCTGCGCCATGAGCTGTGCGATGCGGAACTGGAGACCTCCGACATCGGCGTCGCGGTCGCCGTCGATCTGCCACTGGCCGAGCTGCACCGACGCATCGACGACGGCCTTGGCGCGCGGCAGGCGGCGTTCGTGGAAGCTCGTCCACAGGTCGTCGTCGAGCGAGTCGTGCTGGGTGAGGAGCTCGGTCAGGACCAGTGCGTCCTCCAGGCCCTGGGCCGCACCCTGCGCGATCGTCGGGGGGCAGCTGTGCGCGGCGTCCCCGATGAGGACGACGCGCCCGCGGTTCCACGGCTCCTCGACGAGATGCTTCGTGAACCACGTGTAGTTCGCGTGTGCGCCCGCCTCGAGGTCGGCGCGGATGGAGTTCCACGGACCGTCGTAGGCGCGCGACTCCTCGAGCATGATGCGGGTGGCCTCTTCGTCGCCGACGCCGAAGCGGTCCTGCGCCTTCTCGACGAGGAACGCGTACATCGTGTCGTCGCCGGTGGGCGTGTAGCCGGCGATGTAGACGGGGCCGCCGTAGTAGAGCTCGGTGCTCTCGACCTCGGCGGGGCGCGACACGAAGGAGCGCCAGATGCCCATGCCCGTCGGCTCGGGCTTCGTGTCGATGCCGATGAGCTCGCGTACCTGGGAGTTCAGGCCGTCGGCGCCGATCACGAGGTCGTAGACACCCGCGGGCCGGCCGTCGACGAAGACCTCCACCTCGTCGTCGTCCTGCACGAGCCACGTGACCTTCGCGCCGAACCGGACGTTCGCACCCGCACGCTCGGCGTGCTCGAGGAGGATCCGGGCGAGCGCGGGGCGCGGCATCCCCATCGTCGACGGGTAGTCCGGCCCGCCCGGCTTCGCGTCGGGCAGCGCCGCGACGACGGGTGCACCGGGGCCCGGAGCGCGCAGGTTGAGGCCCACGAATGGATAGCCCGCCGCGCGGATGTCGTCCCACGCGCCGAGCGCATCGAAGACCCTGAGGGCGTTGCCCTGGAGTGTGATGCCCGATCCGAGGGCGCTCAGCTCGGGCTTGGCCTCGAACACGTCGACCTCGACGCCGGCCTTGGCGAGCTGGATGGCGGCGGCGAGACCGGCGACGCCGGCGCCGGCGATCGCGACCTTGCTGACTGCAGTCATGTCAGAACCTCTCTGTTCTTCTCTTCGGGGGGTGGCTAGAGGATGGCGACGGGATTGATGGGCGACCCGACGGCACCCGTGATGGGCAGGGGTGCGGCCGACAGCAGGAAGTCGTAGGAGCCGGATGCCGCGCACACCCCGCCGAGCTCTTCGAGGTCCCACAGCTCGCCGATCGTGAGGCCCAGGTTGGGGATCACGACCTGGTGCAGCGGCTGGAACGCCGGCACGTCGAACTCGTTCGGGCGCACCTCGAAGCCCCACGTGTCGGTCGCGATCGCCGCGATCTCGCTCGCGTGCAGCCAGCCTGCCGTCGTGAGGCTCAGGCCCGGAGCAGGACCGCCCGCGTAGTCGCCCCAGCCGTCGCGGCGGGCGCGCGCGAGCTGGCCCGTGCGGACCAGGACGATGTCGCCGCGGCCGACCTCCGTCGCCTGCGCGGCGATCGTCGCGTCGAGGTCGGCGGCCGTGATCGCGTAGCCGTCCTCCAGCTCACCCGTCTCGGGACGGAGATGCCGCGCCACGTCGAGCAGGACCCCGCGGCTCACGATGACGGATGCCGCATGCTCGATGCCGGTCACGAGGTCGCCGTCGCTCGTGACGACGTCGCCCGCGCGGCGGCCGTTCCACGCGTTACCGTGGTCGAAGATGTGGCCGAGGCCGTCCCACTGCGTCGAGCACTGCAGCGGCATCGAGATGTGGTCGTCGGCCCCGCCGATGCCGTGGGGGAAGCCCTGCGCGCCGCGCTCGGCATCCGATCCGGTGTCCATCATGAGATGCACGGGGTTCGTCCGGCGCCGCCAGCCCTTCTGCGGGCCGTTCATGTCGAACGACTGCGAAAGCGAGACGACGCGGCCCGTCCGCACGAGCCCCGCCGCCTCGAGGCGCTTGGCCTCGTCGATGAAGTTGAGTGTGCCCAGGCGGTCGTCGTCGCCCCAGCGGCCCCAGTTGCGGTATGCCTCGGCGCGCGCCGCGATCTCGGCCTCGGGGTTCTGGCGGTCGAGATCGGCGGGCTGGGCGGAAGGCCCGGTCATGCCCGTGCCTCCAGGGTGGCGTTTCGTCTCGCTCGCTGCGCGTATCCGGTCGTTGAGCGAGCGGAGCGAGACGAAACGGGCAGGCGCACAGGCCTCGTGATGGCGGGCTGGCCGGGACGGATCGTGACGGTGGTCACGCGCCCGTGCTCGACGATCTGGACGGCGATCATACGGCGGGTCCTTCCGCGAGGCACCGGACGACCTGCGTGCCGAGGCCCGTGATCGACCCCGTCATGACGTCGCCGTCGCGCAGGAATCTCTTCCAGTGCTGGCCGTTGCCGGGAGGGCTCCCGGTCAGGAGCAGGTCTCCGGGCAGGAGTGCCGTCGTCTGCGACGCGGCGGAGATGAGGGCGGGGATGCCGAAGAGCAGGTCGCTCGTCGACCCGTTCTGCATCGTCTCGCCGTTGAGATCGAGCCGCACCGTGACGTCGGAGCCGTCCACGAACGGCGCCGGCACGAGGAACGGCCCGGTCGGCAGGAAGCCCGGGGCGTTCTTGGAGCGGAACCAGTCGGTGCCGATCTCCTTCATGTCCTTGCGGAACACGAGGTCGCGCGTCGTCACGTCGTTGACGATCGTGTAGCCCGCGACGTGGTCGAGCGCCTCGTCGCGCGAGACGCGGAACGCCTCCTTGCCGATGACGACGGCGAGCTCGAGCTCCCAGTCGTGCACGTCGCTGTACTCCGGCAGCACGAGCGGCACGTCGTCGCCCACGACGACGGTCGGAAGCCCCAGGAAGAAGTACGGCTCGCCGTTCGCGGCGCGGTCGTCCATCATCCGCGCGGCGAACTCCCGCGCCTCCTCGGGCGAGCGGCTCTGGTCCTGCGTGAGGCCCGCGACGACGAGCTCGATGACGTGCTCGCGGTAGTTCGCACCCGCCTGCAGGACCTGGCGAGGCTCGACCGGAGCCGTCAGCACGACGTCGGCGAGCGGCATCCACCCCTCGGCGAGCTCGGGGGCCGAGGCGGCTGTGGCGAGGCGGCGCAGGCGCTCCCAGTCGGGGTGCGCCAGGAAGGCGTTGAGGCTCGCGGCACCCAGCTCATCGGTCGAGAGCGCGCGGATGCGGTCGCCTGCCACGAGGCCGAGGCGCACGTCCTCGCCGTCGCGGAATCGCGCGAGGGCGAAAGGGGCGGTCAGCCCGTCGGACGTCGTCGTCATGTGTCCTCCAGATCCGGGTTCGGAACGTGGGGCGAGGGCGGGAGCGTGCGTTCAGCGCTCCCGCCCTCGGGTCTATCAGCCCTGGCCGTGCTTCGCGTAGGGGTTGAGCAGGGCGTCCTTGATCTCGTCCGGAACGCCTTCCTCCGTCGCGGACGGTCCGTCCGCGGGCGGGAAGGACTCCGTCATCGACATCGGCATGGCGCTGTTGCGGTAGAAGTTGTTAGACCCCTGCGACGGCTTCCAGGTGTTGGCTTCCCAGTCGGGCACGTAGTTGCGGTAGCCGCCGGTGTTGAGCTCGATGCGCAGGCTCGAGGGCTCGCGATAGTAGAGGAAGTTCTGCTCGCCGATGCCGTGGATCGACGGGCCGTACTCGATCGGGTAGCCGTTCTCGCCGAGGATGTCGGCCGCGATGAGCAGCTCCTCGCGGGTGTCGACCCAGAAGGCGTAGTGGTTGACGCGGCCGGCGCGGGTCGAGCCGTCGAGCACGACGCCGAGGTCGTGCGACTTCTCGTTGGTCGTGAGGACCGAGAAGACCGAGATGGGCGCCTCGTCGAGCTGCGTGCGGGCCATGAAGCGGAAGCCGAGGACGTCGACGTACCACTTGACGAAGGCGTCGACGTCGCTCGTGGCGATCGTGACGTGGTCGAGCTGACGGGGCGCGCCCGCGACCTTGCTGCGGCGCGACGGGCGGTCGGGGTAGATCGACGCGGCCTCGCCCTCGGTGTCGTGGTGGCGGGTGACGTCCCAGTGCAGGGTCAGGGTGTGGCCCCACGGGCCGGTGAAGCGGTACGCGCGGCCGATCTTGTGCACGTCGACCCACTCGCCCTGGATGCCGGCGGCCTCGACGCGCTTCGCGGCCTCCTCGAGCGCCTCGGGGCTCGACGTCCGCCACGCGGCGGTCTCGAGCCCGGGCTCGTCGCCGGGCACGACGACGACGCTGTACGCGTAGTAGTCGCCCCAGCAGCGGAGGTACACGGCGCCGTCGACGCGGTCGACGACCGTGAGGCCGACCTGCTTGACGTAGAAGTCGACGGACGCCTCGACATCCGGAGACGTGATCGCCACATACGACAGATGCGACAGAAGCTTGATCATCTTCGATCCCTTTCGGTGAGTCATCGGGGTGATCCCGTGATCCACTTTCGCTTCAGACGCACATATCAGGGAATCCCATATCGGCTATCCCCCGGATCACCGACGTTTATGAACGGGATGCTGTCGCCACGAGTGCGGCGACTGCGGCGTCGTGCCGCAGATCGCCGAGGTCCGGCGTGCGCCGTCGCGCGTCGGCCGCCTCGATCGCGCGGCGCAGGGCGAGGCGCTCGGGGCCCTCGAACCGTGGCGCCCAGGTGCGCCGGCCCGCGGCATCCGTCATCGTCACCGACAGGTCCGCGTCGTCGTCGATCTCGACGAGCGTCTCGGCGAGGGCGGTGATCCGCAGCCGCCCGAGCGGCGGGGCGCCGGGCTGCGTCGCCGCGATGATCGAGACCGGCTCGTGCCCCGCGGTCTCGAGGAGGGCCAGCGACCGGCCGCTCCACGATTCGGCGGTGCGGCACGTGAGGGGCGCACGGCCCAGGATCCGCGCCCAGCCGATCGCGTCGCGGAGCGCTGGCGGGAGGGCGCCGTCGGGAGCGTGGCATTCGATCGCGAGGACGGCGGGAGCGTGCAGCGCGGGCAGCGTCGCCGTGACGGAGGCCGCGACGTCGGTGCGCAGGAGCGGCCGGTCGAGCACGATGGGGACGCCGTCGGCGCGGGAGGCGAGCGCGTCGATCTCCGAGGCCGGGGCGGCGGCCGGGTGGGCCACGACGACGGCCGCCGCACCGCGCGCGATCGCGTCGGCCGCCTGCCCCCACCACTCGCCGTCGCCGCTCAGAGCAACGACGGCGCCGCCGGTGTCCCGGCTCGCCGCCGCGCGGAGCGGCAGCTCGGCGATCGCGACGCGGTAGGCGTCGAGGTCGGTGCGCACGGGAGTCGTCATCGCATCGCCTCCACGAGGCCGGCGGCGGATTCCGCGAGGAGCAGCCCGTAGCGCACGTCGTCGAGGAGCTCGTCGTACTCGACGGGCATTCCGCTGTCCAGCAGCTCGGCCAGGGCGCGCCACTCCGCGACGTACCCGTCGCGCGGGTCGTGCGCATAGGTGGTGTCGCGCCCGTCCGCCGAACGGACGCGGATCCGGGCCGCCCCCGCGTGCACGAACGCCGGCGGGAACGTCACGTCGAGCCGGTCGCGCGCCGTCGAGACGGTCACGCGCCACAGCGCATCGGCACCGTCCGGGAGCATGACGGTCGTGAGCTGGACCGGGATGCCGCTCGCGACGAACCCGACGGCGTAGCCCAGCGGCGCGACGGGCCGCGCGAACACGACGTGCTCGAACGACGGCGCGAGGTCGCGCACGAGAGGGAGGTCGTGGATCGCGAGACCCGTCAGCAGCTGCCGGACGACCCCGGCCGCGACCTCCCGACGGCTGAGGTCCGGCCGCGGCCGCCGCCCGGCCGGCGCGTGCAGCTCGGTCACGACGTCGTGGTACCGCGTGTTCGGGGGCAGCGACATCGTGACCGAGATCGACAGGACCGGCCCGCCCGACGCCGTGAGATGGTGCTTGGCGCGACCCCACGCGGGGTCGAAGTAGTGGTTCGTGCCGACGATGAGCGCGATGCCGGCGCTCCGGCACGCCTCGACGGCTTCTTCGGCCTCGGCCACCGTCGTGCCGACGGGCTTCTCGCAGAAGATCGACCGCGCCCCGCCGGCGACCGCCGCGAGGATCTGGGCCGCGTGCTCGGCGGGAGGGCTGCAGATGGCGACGACCTCGACGTCGGGATCGGCGATGAGCTCGTCGGAGCCCGTCGACGACCGCACGCCGAGCTGGGCCGCGAGCCCGGCCGCCCGGCCGCTCCCGGCATCCGTGATGTGAACGATCCGGAAGGCGTCCGCGAGCCGCGCGAGGGTCGGCACGTGCAGGGCCGCGACTCCTGGTCCCGCCCCGATGATGCCGACGCCGTAGGTCATTGCGCCTCCCCACTTCCGTGGAAAGAGTACCTAAGTCAGAATCGCTTTGACCATAGGTGACGCCATTTCGGTCTCGCAATGGCGACGTTATGCAAGAATCGACCATGGCCAGGGAGTCCACACTGCGCTTCGGCGCACAGACCGACGAGATGACGAGCCTCCTGCGCATCGTCAACATGGTGCGCACGGGGGATGCCGCGACCCGCCCCGAGATCGGGCGCGTCACGGGCCTCGGCCGCGGTGTCGTGACGCAGCGCGTCGACCACGCGATCGAGATCGGGTACCTGGCCGACGGCGAGTTCGGCCCGTCGTCCGGCGGTCGTGCACCGCGGACGCTGCGCTTCCGCGGCGAGGCGGGGCGGATCGTCGTGTGCGCCCTCGGCGCCCTGCACATCCACGTCGGCCTCGCGCTCCTGGACGGCGACGTCATCGACCAGTCGCACTCGCCGTGGGACATCTCCCGCGGGCCCGCCGAGACCCTCGACAAGGCGCTCAGCATGATCGACGAGGTGCTCGCCCGCACGCCCGACGTCCCCGTGTGGGGGATCGCCGTCGGCGTGCCCGGCCCCGTCGACTTCGAGAGCGGCCGGCCTGTCGCGCCGCCGATCATGCCCGGCTGGAACGGCTTCGACGTCCGCCGCCGCTTCGAGCAGCGCTACGACGCCCCCGTGTGGGTCGACAACGACGTCAACCTCCTGACCCTCGGCGAGCGCGCCCGTCGGCGCGACGACCACCTCGACCTCATCTACTGCAAGATCGGCTCCGGCATCGGGGCTGGACTGCTCTCCAACGGGCGCATCCACCGCGGCGCGAACGGCGCGGCCGGCGACATCGGCCACGTCCGCGTCCGGGAGTCCGACGAGCTGTGCCGGTGCGGCAAGATCGGGTGCCTCGAGGCGGTCGCCGGCGGATGGGCGCTCATCCGCGATGCCCTCGCCGAGATCGAGGCCGGCGCGACGGGCGCTCTCGCGACAGCCGTCGCCCAGGGCGAGGAGCTGACGCCCGAGCGCGTCTCGGTCGCGGCGGAGGACGGCGACGCGCTCGCGATCCGCCTCGTCCAGCGCTCCGCTCGGGTCGTCGGCGAGTCGATCGCCGCCCTCGTCAACATGTTCAACCCGTCGATCATCGTCATCGGAGGCGCCGTCGCGGGAGCCGGCGAGCTGCTCCTGGCCGAGGTCCGGCAGCGGGTGTACGAGCTGTCGCTCCCGCTCGCGACGCGCGACCTGACGATCGCGCAATCCGTCAACGACGTCCGCGAGCCGCTGCGCGGCGGCGTCGAGATGGTGCGCGAACAGCTGTTCGACGCGACCTTCCCGCGCTGGTTCGGCGACGGCCGCCCCACGATTGGCGCGATCCGTGGCGTGCTCGAAGACGTGGCCTGACACGTCACGCAGTGCGCGGCATCCGGAGACTTCTTCCTAAAAGCGACAAAAGCGTGTAGCTTCCTGTCTCAAGCCGCGACTCGTCGGCCGAGACGGAGGAGTACCCCGCTATGCCCCTGCCCGTGCTGCTGGACGACGCGCTGATCGCGACCGAGTCGGGGTTCGCCGTGCGACTGAGTCTCCCGTGGATCCGGTCGATGCCGCTCGCGAGCGTTACGGAACTGTCGGTCTCGATCGACGGCGAGCCGGTCGCGGTGCCCGGCCACCCTGAGGGAGATTCCGGCTGGTGGTTCATCCAGGACCGCCTCGAGGTGCGCGGGGACGGGATGCTGTCCCCCGGCCTCCACGACGTCGCGGTCTCGTTCACCCTCGTCGTTCCGTATCTGCAGGCAGGGCCCGCCGGGCCGCTCGCCCTGCCCTTCCGCGCCGAGCGGTCACTGCGACTCGGCGCCGCAGCATCCGACCCCCTTCCCGGTTCGTCCTTCTCGGTGGTCGAGCGAGCCGAGCGGAACGAAACGCCCCGGGCGGGGGATTCAGCCTGGATGCTGTCCGCGAGCGCCTTCAACTGGACGCCCGAGGTCATCCGCGCCGAGCGCGACGCCGCCGACATCGCCGTCGGCGTCGTCGAGGACGGCATCGCCGAGACGATCGAGATCGAGGCGGGGCAGGTGTGGCGCTCGTTCCCCGAGCCGTCCGACGCGGAGGTCGGCGCGCTGCGCGATCGCCTCGACGCCGTGGGTGGCGCCGTCACGATCGTCGGCGCGAGCCTCGACGACTGGGAGCTGCCGGCGCGCCGCCGCTCGGAGCAGGAGCGCCTCGCCTTCCTCGTGCCGCAGCTCCGAGCAGCCGCCCGGCTCGGGGCACGCGGGGTCCGCGTGCCGTTCGGGCAGGCGGGGCGCGAGCTGCTTCGCCTCGTCCAGCCCGTCCTCGACGAGCTCGACGTCGTGCTCTACGAGGAGATCCAGGGCCAGCAGACGCTCGACCTGCCGCACGTCGCGGCGAACCTCGAACTGCTCGAAGCCCTCGACGATCCGCGCATCCGGGTGCTCGTCGACATCAGCATGCTCATGCCGTCGCTCCCGCCGAGCTACCTCATCGAGCTCCGACGCGGCGGTGTGGACGCCGCGCTCCTGGACCGCCTCGAGCACGAGTGGCGCGCGCCCGAGACGCACGCCGCGGTGATCTCGGCGCTGCGGGAGGGGCGCGTGCCCCCGCCCGTGCACACCCTCTTCATGAACCTGCTGGTGCGCTTCGGCCGCTCCGGCATCGCCGACCTCGAGCCGCTGCTCCCGCTCACGGCGGGCGTGCACTTGAAGTTCTGGGACCTCGACGACACCGACGGACGGGTCTCTCGCCCCATCGCCGACGTCGGCGCGGCGCTGCAGCGCACGGGCTTCGCCGGCACGCTCACGAGCGAGTGGGGCGGGCACGAGTGGCTCGACGCCGACCCCGTCGCCACGACGCGCGCGCACCTCGAAATCTCCCGCCGCGCGCTGTCCGGCATCGCGGTTCCCTAACCGCCCGGCCGCGCCCGGCGAAGCAGAACGGGTCGACACACCACGACATCCGGCACCTCGACGTCGGGATGGCCGCTGTCATGGCACTCCGGGTGCGGCCGGACCGGGAGTGTCAGGCGCCGGTCGGGATCCAGGCGCTCCCTTCGGCCGAGCTGCGCTCGACGGCGGCCAGCACGCGCTGCACGGACAGCCCCTCGGCGAACGTGGGGTGAGGATCGGTCCCGCCGGTGACCGCCTCGACGAAGTCCTTGGCCTGGTGCACGAAGCCGTGCTCGTAGCCGAGCATATGACCGGCCGGCCACCACGCAGCCACGTACGGATGGCTGGGCTCCGTCACGAGGATCTTCGTGAAGCCCTGACGGTCACCGGGTGCCGTGCGGTCGTAGAACTGCAGGGCGTTGAGGTCCTCGAGGTCGAACGCGAGAGCACCCTTGTCCCCCGACACCTCCAGCGTCAGGCCGTTCTTCCGGCCCGTCGCGAAACGCGTCGCCTCGAATGACGCCAGGGCGCCGCCGGCCAGGCGGCCGGTGAAGATCGCGACGTCGTCGACGGTCACTTCGCCGAAACCCTCAGCGGCAGTGCCCGACAGGCCCGATCCGGAGCCGAGCAGGGGGCGCTGCTTCACGATCGTGTCGAGCGTCCCCGAGACGGACTCGACGTGCAGGCCGGTCACGAACTGGGTCATGTCGATGATGTGCGCGCCGATGTCCCCGAGCGCACCCGAACCCGCGTGCTCCTTCTGCAGTCGCCACGCGAGCGGCATGTCGGGGTCGACGAGCCAGTCCTGCCGGTAGGCGGCGCGCACCTGCTGGACGCGGCCGATGACGCCCTGCGCGATGAGATCGCGAAGGAACGTGACAGCGGGCACGCGTCGATACGTGAATCCGACCATCGACCGCACTCCGTTCGCGGCGGCGCGAGATGCGGCATCCGTCATCGCCTCGGCCTCGGCGACGGTGTTCGCGAGCGGCTTCTCGCAGATGACGTGCTTGCCGGCCTCGAGCGCCGCGATCGCGATCTCAGCGTGCGAATCTCCGGGGGTGACGATGTCGACGATGTCGATGTCGTCGCGTGCGATCACCGCCCGCCAGTCGGTGGCCGACTCCAGCCATCCCCATTTGGCGGCGGCCTCGGCCACGGCATCGGCATGGCGACCGACCACGACCGCCATCTCGACGCCGCCGGGAAGGTCGTACGCGCGCGGCGCCTGGCGCCACCCGACGGAGTGGGCGGCCCCCATGAAGCCGTAGCCGATCATCGCGACGCGGAGTGCTCTGGTCACGCGGAGTCCTCTCTCAGGGTCGGCGCGGGCACCCGCCGGATCGACGGGCGCCCGCGACGCGCTTCTGCTTACTCGAAGGCCAGGTCGATGTACTGGTCGACGTTGTCCTTCGTGACGACCGGCGCGTCCAACACGATCCGGTTCGGGATGCTCGGCGTGACGAGGTCGCTCATCGTCTTGCTCTGCGCGATGAGGCGGGCGAGCGCGACGCCATCGGCCGCCTGCGTCGACGGGTAGATGACCGTCGCCTTGAGCACGGTGTCGTCCGCCTCGATGGCCTCCATGGCGCTCTTGCTGCCGGCGCCGCCCATCATGAAGAACTCGTCGCGCCCGGCGGCATCGATGGCTGCCAGCACGCCGATGCCCTGGTCGTCGTCGTGGTTCCAGATGGCGTCGATCTGCGGGTTGGCGGCGAGCAGCTGCGACGCCGCAGCCTCACCGCCCGCGACGGTGAAGTCCGCCGCGACGCGCGCCGAGACTTCGAGGCCGCAGTCGTCGAGTGCGTCGGCGAAGCCCTCGGAGCGGTCCTGGGTCAGGGGCAGCGAGTCGATGCCGGCGATCTCGGCGACGATGGCGTCGGGGTTGTCGCCCAGCTGCTCGCAGATGTAGGTGCCGGCGCTCACGCCCATGCCGTAGTTGTCGCCGAGGATCGTCGAGCGCGCGGCGAACGGGCTCGAGAACTCCCGGTCGACGTTGATGACCGGGATGCCGGCCTCCATCGCCGCGATCGCCGCTTCCGTGAGCGCCGCTCCATCGGTCGGCAGGAGCACGATGGCGTCGACGTCGTCGTTGACGAACGTCTCGACGGCGGCGATCTGCGCGATCGGGTCGTTCGTGCCCTCGGCCACCTGCAGCTCGACGTCGTCGAAGCTGTCGGCTGCAGCCTGAGCTCCCGAGTTGATGGCGCCGAGCCAGCCGTGGTCGGCGGCGGGGCCCGAGAAGCCGATCACGACGGTGTCGCCGGTCTCGGCGTTCTCCTCGTCGGTCGTGCCCTGATCGACGACGTTCTCCTCGTCAGCCCCCGTGCCGGTGCAGCCGACGAGAAGCCCGATCGCGGCGACGACAGCGGTGCCCGTGAGCACGAGTCGCGTGCGCGCTGTGAGGCGTGAGCGCATGGTGTTCCTCCTTGAATGTGATGCAGCTCCGACAGGTGGCTGCCGCGAGAGGGTTGCTGCCCGCACTCGAGGGGATCCACGCTGACGGGACCCAACGTAACAGAACAGCGCAGCCGACGGTCATCTTTTGTGGTCGACTCGTCAGAAGTATCGCTCCCGTCGAAATGTGGCATCCCGCCCCCTTCCCGACGAGCCTCGCAGCTGTGTCCTCTCGGCGAAGTGATCCGCAACGGCTCTGGGTGCGCCCGCGGGGTGCATGTTATGTTCATGCCGTGATCAAAGGTGACCATGGATCGGCATTACTCGCGGTCGAGGGAGTGACGAAGTCGTTCGCCGGCGTGCGGGCGCTGCGCGGCGTGGATCTCGACGTCATGCCCGGCGAGGTGCACTGCATCCTCGGCCAGAACGGCGCCGGAAAGTCGACGCTCATCAAGACGCTGGCGGGGGTCCACCGGCCCGACGAGGGCGTCATCAGGTGGCTCGGCGAGGAGGTCGACATCCCGAGTCCCGAATCCGCGATCGCCTTGGGCATCGCCACGATGTATCAGGAGCTGGACGTCGTGGACGGCCTCACGATCGCCGAGAACATCTTCCTCGGTCACGAACTGGCTCGCGGGGGCTTCACGAAGCGGTCGGAGGCCGCGAAGCAGACGCGCGACCTGCTGCGACGCCTGGGGCACCCGAACCTCTCACCGAACACGGAAGTCGGCTCGCTGAGCGCGGCGAACAAGCAGATCGTGAGCATGGCGCGCGCACTGTCGCACGACATCAAGCTCATCATCATGGACGAGCCCTCCGCCGTGCTCGACACGGAGGAGGTCAAGAACCTCTTCGGTGTCGTGCGAGAGCTGACCACCGCGGGCATCGCGGTCGTCTACATCACCCACCGGCTCGAGGAGATCCGCCAGATCGGCGATCGGATCACCGTCCTGAAGGACGGTCGGTCGATGGCCAGCGGGATTCCGGTCGCAGGCACCTCGACGCCCGAGCTCATCCGTCTCATGACGGGCCGCGAAGTGGCCAACGTCTTCCCGCCCGCCGTTCCGATCGCGAACGACGCGCCGCTCGTGCTCGAAGTCGAGGACCTGGGCCTCACGGGGGTCTTCGATGCCGTCTCGTTCTCGGTGCGGGCCGGAGAGATCGTCGGCCTCGCGGGCCTCGTGGGGTCGGGACGATCCGAGATCCTGGAGACGGTCTACGGCGCCCGGAAGGCGACGGCCGGTTCGGTACGGGTGGGCGGGAAGCGATTGCCGCGCGGCTCGGTCGTCGCCGCCGTGGACGCCGGCGTCGGGCTCTCTCCCGAGGAGCGCAAGAGTCAGGGCCTCGTCCTCGACGAGCCGATCTTCGTCAACGTCACCCTCTCGTCGGTCTCGCGGTTCGCCAAGGCGGGCTTCCTCGACGAGCGCGCCGAGCGGCAGATCACCCGCGAGCAGATCGACGCGCTCGAACTGCGCCCCGCGGACCCCGACCGACCCGCGATGACGCTCTCGGGCGGCAACCAGCAGAAGATCCTCCTCGCGCGGTGGCTCGTGCACGGAACGCGCGTGCTGCTGCTGGACGAGCCGACGCGCGGCGTGGACGTCGGCGCCCGCGCCGAGATCTACGCCCTCATCCGGCGCCTCGCCGCCGCGGGGAACGCCGTCGTCATCGTCTCGAGCGAGATCGAGGAGGTACTCGGCCTCGCCGACACCGTCCTTGTCGTCGCCGACGGCCGGGTGCTGCAGACCCTTCCCGCCTCCCAGATCGACGAGCACGGCGTGCTCGATCTCGTCATGAAAGGAACAGCCGCGTGAGCGAGCAGACATCCGGGGCCGCCGTAGTCCCCACCGCGTCCGAGGCACCGCCTCCGTCGGGCAGCCCCGACGACCGCCGAAAGTCCGGCTTCCAGCGTTTCATGTCGGGTTCCGTCGGCCGCAACCTGGGCCTGGTCGTCGCCCTCCTGCTCCTCGTCATCGTCGGCGCCGTCACGGCTCCTGACACCTTCACGAGCGTCAGCAACATCCTGACGATCCTCCGGCAGGCGTCGATCATCGGCGTCATCAGCATCGGCATGACCCTCGTGATCATCGCAGGCGGCATCGACCTGTCGGTGGGTTCGGTCATGGGGCTCGCGTCCGTCGCGGCGACGATCGCGGTCGCGCAGGACCTCGCCGACCAGTCGCACTGGATCGTCATGGTCCTCATCGCCCTGCTCGTCGGCCTGGGCGCGGGTCTCATCAACGGCGTCGTGATCGCATACGGCAAGGTCGTCGCGTTCATGGCGACGCTCGCGATGCTCGTCGCGGCACGCGGCCTGGCCGAGATCCTGGCCAACCGCCGCACGCTCCAGATCGGGGACCGCGGATTCATCCAGGCCCTGAACGCCGACATCATCGGCGTCGACATCCTGATCTGGATCTTCGCGATCGTCGCGGCCCTCGGCTGGGTGCTGCTCAATCGCACGACCTTCGGCCGCCGCACCGTCGCGATCGGCGGCAACCGAGAGGCGGCGCGCCTGGCGGGCATCAACGTCAAGCGACACACGATGTGGCTCTACGCGATCTCCGGCCTCTGCGCGGGTATCGGCGCCGTCATGATCCTCGGCCGTACGACCGCGGGCACCTCGACCCACGGAACGCTCTACGAGCTGGATGCCATCGCCGCCGTCGTCGTCGGCGGCACGCTGCTCGTCGGCGGTCGCGGCACGATCACGGGCACCGTCTTCGGCGTCCTGATCTTCGCGACGCTGACCAACGTGTTCGTGCAGAACAACCTCAGCTCGTCGGTCCAGGCGGTCGTCAAGGGCATCATCATCGTCATCGCGGTCCTCCTGCAGCAGCGCTTCGCCCGGCCGACGGGTCGTGCGACATGAACGAGGGTTCTGCGATGGGATACGGCATCCGTCCGGGGATGCCGGCCGGTTTCAGCCCCGCGCGGCGCGAGTGATCGACTGAACCGTGGTCACTGTCTCGTCGGATTCGGGTCCCGTCGGAAACGGTGCGATGGAGCTCTTCCAGCTGCTGCGCGACGGGACGCCGCGCACGCGGGCGCAGCTCGCGAAGTCCACGGGACTGGCGAGGTCGACGATCGCGGCGCGCGTCGAGGAGCTCATGCGAATGGGCCTCATCATGCCGGTGGCGGATGCCGCGTCCACCGGTGGCCGTCCGCCTTCGCAGTTCGCCCTGAACCCGAGCGCGCGCGTCGTGCTCGCCGTCGACATCGGCGCGTCCCACACGACCGTCGCCGTCGTGGACCTCACGGGGGCGATCCTCACCAAGCGGAGCGAGCCGATCCCCGTCGCGGAAGGCCCCGTGCCCGTGCTGACGTGGATGGTCGACACGGCCGCAGCGCTCCTCGAGGAGTCAGGGCGCGACATCCGCTCCCTCGTCGCGATCGGGATGGGGGTGCCCGGCCCCGTCGAGCACTCGACGGGTCAGCCCGTGAACCCCCCGATCATGCCCGGCTGGGATCGCTTCGACGTGCCGGGATGGGTGCAGCAGCACCTCGAAGTGCCCGTGCTCGTGGACAACGACGTCAACATCATGGCGCTCGGCGAACGCGCGGCGGCCTGGCCCACGACCTCGCACCTCATGTTCGTGAAGGTCGCGACCGGCATCGGCGCCGGTGTCATCTCGGGCGGGGAGCTGCAACGCGGGGCCCAGGGCGTCGCGGGCGACATCGGGCACGTCCAAGTGGCGCGCGGCTCGGACGTGCCGTGCCACTGCGGCAACCGCGGATGCCTCGAGGCCCTCGCGTCAGGACCGGCGATCGCGCGCGCTCTCCGGGAGAAGGGCGTGGACGCGCAGGACGGCAACGACGTCATCGCGCTCGTCAAGCGCGGGAACATCGACGCCATCCAGGCCGTGCGTCAAGCAGGCCGCGACATCGGCGAGGTGCTCACGGCGTGTGTGAGCCTCATGAACCCGTCCGTCATCGCGCTCGGCGGCTCGATGGCCCGGGTCGGCGAGCACCTCATCGCGGGGGTCCGCGAGGTCGTTTACACGCGGTCCATGCCGCTGGCGACCGAGCACCTCGCGATCGTGCCGTCCGCCGCCGCCGAGAACGCCGCCGTCGTGGGGGCGGGGATGCTGGCCATCGAGCACGCGCTCTCGCCCGAGGCCTTCCACTCTCTCGCCGGCTGACCCGCGGGAGGTGTCCGCGACTCCGGCTGCCTCAGCGCGCCGGGGCCCGATACGCCGCCGGGGCATCTCAGGAGCCCCACTCAGCCGGACTTCGGCGCGGTCGCAGCTCGCAGACGCCCCAGGGGTCGCTCAGCGCGGAAGCAGGCCGGCGGCGCGGTAGATGTCGTCCACGACACGCATCGTGCCGACGCCGCGCCCGGCGTCGAGGATGCTGGCGGAGCCGTCGCCCAGCACCGCGACCAGATGCTCCAGCTGCCGCGCGTAGCTGTTCTCGCCGTCGACGGCCTTCTCCTCGATGAGCACGTCGTCGCCGGCGGTGACGCGCAGCGTCGCTCCCCACTGCGGCACGATGACGCTCGTGGCGACCAGGTCGGCCGCCGAGCCCGTGATGTGCAGCGACATCGCACCCTGGTCGTGGCCCACGAAGGACGCGCGCAGGGAGGCAGGTGCGCCGGTCGGCAGCCGCAGAACGGCGTCGGTCTGCAGATCGATCCGCGGGTCCGCGTCGTAGAGCAGCGCCGTCGCCGACTCGACCACCGGCTCACCCCAGGCGGCGCGGATGAGGTCGACCGCGTAGCACCCGACGTCCATGACGGCTCCGCCGCCCAGGTTTCCATCGAGCCGGATGTTGCCGGGCTTGACGACGAAGTGGGGGATGCTGAAGTCGACGTCCACGCGCTGGATCTCGCCGAGCACGCCCGACGCGATGACCTCGAGCAGGCGCCGGGTGAAGCCGTGGAGCCGGTAGTGGAAGCCGACGAACGCGCGCCGACCCGTCTCGGCAGCGGCCTCCGCGATCGCCGCCGCCGTCGTGGCGTTCACCGAGAGCGGCTTCTCGCACAGGACGTGCTTACCCGCCTGGAGCGCGCGCACTGCCCACTCGGCGTGCGTGATCGGGGGGAGCGCGAGGTACACGAGGTCGATGTCCGGGTCCGCGAGGATCGTCTCGTAGTCGCCGTGCTTCGGCAGGCCGAGCCGTTCGGCGAAGGCCTCAGCGCGCTCGGGGTCGCGCGCGCCGATCGCATCGACCCTGACACCCTCCACGTCATGGGAGGGCTCGACCATCGCCCGCTCCGCGACGCCGCCTGCACCCAGGATCCCGATCCTCAGCTCCGAGGACATGTCCTACCCCTCGTGGTTGTAGTACGGCCAGGGCAGGAAACGGCGCTCGCCCCGCCGGTCCGGGCCCTCGAGCGACACCGAACCGGTCGCGGCCCACTCGACGCCGCGCGGGAACATGCGGATGAACTCGATGCGCCGGAACGTGTCGATATCGTGCCCGATCGTGATCGTGAACGAGCGGCCGCTGCCGTACTCGTTGATCCACGCGATGGGCTGGTCGGTGTTCATGCCGTTCAACTCGGCGATGCCGCCCTCGGGAATCTCGACCGGGTAGTGCGACATCGGCCAGATGGGCGCCTTCTCATAGGCCTCGAGGTCGTCGAAGGTCGTGAGCAGCACCTGCGCGCCCTCGTAGAGGTCGACCCCGGTGAGGATGTCGTCGCCGGTCACGGTCCAGCGGGCGCTGATCCCCTCGGTGATGGGATGCCGCGGCTCGACCGTGTCGAGCTGCGCCTCGCCCCACGGCCGGGGGCGCAGGCCGGTCTCGTACGCGCTGAGCTTCGCCCCGCGCATGACGTTGTACTCCTCGGGGTAGCCCCAGCGGTCCTCCTGCGCGGCCGACCCGTGGAACCAGACGATGCCCTTGCCCTCGTCGTGCACGAAGCGCAGGATCGCGGCATCCGTCTCGGCTCCGAACCCGACGGCCTTGTCGAAGAAGCCGTCCCTGCCCTCGAAGACGACGATCAGCACGTCGTACTTGTCGATGATGTCGGCGCCCAGTCCGCGCGGGTCCTCGACGACTCGGACCTTGAAGCGCCCCGTGTCCTCCAGGAGCGTCGTGATCCACTGATTGTGCAGCCGGAAGCTGCGGAACTCGTTGTCGTGCTCGCGCGTCATGTGACCCGAGAGGATGAGGACGTGCAGCAGGTCGGTCATTACGGACTCCTTGTCGTCGGTGTCGAGGCGCGCCGATCACCGGCCACCGCGGGCCGGTCATCGGATGCCGAGGGTCAGTCGGTCTTGCTGGAGAACGCCGCGTCGAAGGCGGCGGCGGGTGGGGTGATGGCGTTGAGCTTGCGGACGAACGCGATGGCCTCGGGAGCGCCCTGGAGGCGGTCCATGCCGGCGTCCTCCCATTCGATCGAGGTCGGCCCGTCGTAGCCGATCGCGTTCAGCGCGCGGAACAGCGGCTCCCACGGCACCGCGCCGTGCCCGGTGGACACGAACGTCCACCCGCGGCGCGGGTTGGCCCAGGGCAGGTGTGAGCCGAGCACGCCGTTGCGGCCGTCGAGGTTGGTGATCGACTCCTTCACGTGCACGTGGAAGATGTCATCGGCGAAGTCCAGCACGAACGCGACCGGGTCCAGCTGCTGCCACATGAAGTGCGACGGGTCGAAGTTCAGCCCGAAGCTCTTACGGTGGCCGATCGCGTCGAGCGTCGCCTTCGCGGTCCAGTAGTCGTAGGCGATCTCGCTCGGATGCACCTCGAGCCCGAACCGCACGCCGACCTCCTCGAACACGTCCAGGATCGGGTTCCACCGGTCGGCGAAGTCCTGGTAGCCGGCGGCGATCCACTCGTCCGACGCGGGCGGGAACATCGCGACGGCCTTCCAGATCGACGACCCGGTGAAGCCGTTCACCGTCTTCACCCCGAGCTTCGCGGCGAACCGCGCGGTGTTCTTCATGTCCTCCGCGGCCCGCTGACGGACGCCCTCCGGCTCGCCATCGCCCCACACGCGTGCGGGGAGGATGTCCTTGTGCCGCACGTCGATCGGGTCATCGCACACCGCCTGACCGGTCAGATGGTTCGAGATCGCCCAGACCTTCAGGCCGTTGCGCTCCAGAATGTCCTTGCGGGACTGCACGTAGTCCGCATCATCCCAGCGCGACACATCGATATGGTCGCCCCAGCAGGCGATCTCGAGGCCATCGAAGCCCCACTCGCCGGCGAGCCGCGCGACCTCCTCGAACGGCAGGTCGGCCCACTGGCCCGTGAACAGCGTGATCGGACGAGGCATCGCAGCTCCTTTGCTTTGTTGTTTCTACAAACCTATCCGGCGAGCCCCAAAGGACAACCGGTCATCGAGCCGTGGCGTCGGCGGCCACCGGCGCTCCGACCCGCACCCACGTGGCATCTCGTGCGGAGCTGTCCTCGACGGCGGCGAGCACGCGCTGCACGGAGAGGCCCTCCTCGAACGACGGGTGCGGGTCGGTGCCCTCGGCGATCGCCGAAACCAGGTCGACGACCTGGTGGCTGAACCCGTGCTCGTAGCCGAGCATGTGCCCCGCGGGCCACCACGCGGCCACGTACGGGTGGGATGCCTCGGTCACCAGGATCCGGGTGAACCCCTGCGTCTCAGCCGGGGCGGTGCGGTCGTAGAACCACAGCGTGTTCAGGTCCTCGAGGTCGAAGCGCAGCGCGCCCTTGTCGCCGGAGACCTCGATCGACAGGTCGTTCTTGCGACCCGTCGCGAAGCGGGAGGCCTCGAACGACACGAGCGCGCCCGTGGAGAGTCGGCCGGTGAAGATCGCGATGTCGTCCACCGTGACCTCACCGAACCCCTCCGCCGCGGTGCCTGACAGGCCCGAGCCCGAGCCCTGCAGCGGGCGCTGCTTCACGATCGTGTCCACCACCCCCGACACCGCGGTCACCTCCAGGCCCGTGACGAACTGGGTCATGTCGATGATGTGCGCGCCGATGTCGCCGAGCGCCCCCGAACCGGCGTGCTCCTTCTGCAGCCGCCACGCCAGCGGCATCTCGGGGTCCACCAGCCAGTCCTGCCGGTACGCCGCGCGCACCTGCGCGATCCTGCCGACCGCCCCCTGAGCGATCAGATCGCGCAGGAACGTGACCGCCGGGACGCGCCGATACGTGAAGCCGACCATCGAGCGAACCCCCTTCGCCGCGGCGCGGGACGCGGCATCCGCCATCGCCTCCGCCTCCGCCACGGTGTTCGCGAGAGGCTTCTCGCAGAGCACGTGCTTGCCGGCCTCCAGCGCCGCGATCGCGATCTCGGCGTGCCAGTCGCCGGGCGTGACGATGTCGACGATGTCGATGTCGTCCCGCGCGATCACCTCGCGCCAGTCGGTGGCCGACTCCTGCCAGCCCCACCGGGTGGCAGCATCCGCCACCGCCTCGGCGTTGCGCCCTACGACGACGGCCATCTCGACGGCCTCGGGCAGGTCGAACACGCGCGGCGCCTGGCGCCAGCCGACGGAGTGGGCGGCACCCATGAAGCCATAGCCGATCATGGCGACGCGAAGCGTCATGCGAGCACGACCTCGCGCTGCACCGGAACGCGGTTGGTGACGTAGCGACCGGGGCCGCCATCGGCGCCCGGCATGATCTGCATGTAGAGCAGGCGCATCGTGAGCACGACCTCGACGGTGAGCTTCTCGCCTTCCTCCGGCGCGCGGCCGAGGTCGATCAGCACGTCAGGGCGGTCCGCGACGAACCAGAGGGTGTCCCACTGCTCGGGCAGTTCCTCGATGCGGTACGCGCGGCCGTTGAGGGCGAAGCGGAGGTTCTCGGTCGGGACCTCGACGCCATTGACGGATGCGGCGACCCCGTCGACGGCCGAGAGCCAAAGGCTCCGATACCAGGGCAGCTGCACCGAGACGGCGAGCCCCGTGTCGGTGCGACGGACGTCCTGGTCGGCGAAGAGCGAATTGTGCGTGGCCATGGCTGTTCCTCAGGCGTAGGTGTCGGTGAAGGTCTCGTGCGGCACCGGCGGGGCGGGCTCGAGCTTCTGCACCGTCTGCGGGCTGTACGGGTGGTTGGTGGAGGGGACCGGCTCGTCGGCCGGCGGCATGAAGACGGGCTTGCCGTCGTCGCCGAAGTACATGAGGTCGAGGTCGAACGCACCTTGGTTCTTCAGGCCGAAGCTGACCCAGTTCTCCTCGAAGGGCGCGCGGGCGAGCTCGTAGCAGCGGAACTTCCAGAACTTCCACTCGCCGTCCTGCTTGAGGAAGTCGATGGCGTACTTGCACCACACCCAGTGCGCCCAGACCTTCTTGCCGAGCACCTCCTCCGGCGAATACATGTCGGGGAACGCCTCGGCGACCTTCGGGTCGGTGAGGCCCGACTCGGTGCCGGCCATGAGCCACACGCCCTTGGCGGTCTTGCCGTCGGCGGCGACCTCGATCACGGGCGTCGTCGTGGCGTGCAGGATGAGCTTGCCCTCGGGATGCGGGCGGTCGCGGTGGTAGCGGGTCACGCTCTCCCACGTCGTGTACTGACCGGCGTTGGTGTAGCGCGCACGGATGCCCTCCGTGCCCTCCTTGACCCACAGCGGAATGATCTGCTCGTCCTCGAAGGCGTTGTGCAGGTACATGTAGCGGTTGAACAGATTCTCGACCTGTCCGCGGTCCTCGGCGCGCTGCGCGAGGGCGCGCGCCGCGGCGACCTCTTCGCGCAGGGCAGCGAGCTCCGCCTGGATTGCCGCAAGATCGGTCGCCGAGCGGGAGAGAGTGTCAGACATGCGCGGTCTCCTTGGCTGCGACGGTTTCCTCGATCGCCTTGCGCATGAGCGCGTGCTGCTTCTTCACGACGTCGATCGGGTCGACCACGCCGAGGTCGACGAAGGCGTGCCCCTCCCACTCGCTCGACAGGTACCCCTGGTAGCCGCCCACGACGAACTGCTTCACGATGCGCGGGATGTCCATCGCCGGCTCATCGCCGTTCGCGTCGATGTCGTAGAACTTCGCGTGCACGTGGAAGATCTGCGGCATGATGTCGAGCCACTCCTCCGGCGGCACGAGCCCGTGCATGTTGAACGCGAGGCGCGTGTGGGGCCCGAAGCCGACCGGGTCGACGCCCTCGCCGATCAGGTAGTCCTCGAACTTCTGGTTGCGCTCGTTCATCGGCATCGGCTCGTGCCAGATCTCGTCCATCACGGCGAAGTGCTTCGGATCCATGCCCATCAGTTCGAGCTGGGTCAGCAGCAGCGGAGACAGGCTGTGCATCGTCGACGAGAAGTCGGCAGTGAAGCCAAGACGGTCGCTCTGCAGCTCGTCGTACATCTCACGGATCTGCACGACGTGCGGGTTGTTGGGTCCCGAGGGCGCGTGGATCTCGTACCCGAGGTACTGGTCGTACTTCTCGGCGAGCGGAAGGAGGCTGCGCAGCAGCTCCTTGCCGTGCGAGCGGATGACGACCTTCTTGAAGCCGAGCGTGTGCGCGGTCTTCAGCTGGCGGGCGAGGAAGTCGTGCTCCTCGTCGGGCGTCATGTCGCGGTCCTTGCGGCGCCCCATGTCGAGGTTCGTGCCGACTGCGCTCGCCTCGAGGCCGTACTTCTCGAGGGAGTCGAACCAGAGCTTCACGAACTTCTTGTCGACGTCGGGGTACGTGCGCAGCAGCTGCGCGATGTTGAATTCGACGCCCGGCCCGATGCCCTCCTCGGCCACGGCGGCGATGAGGGTCTCGGGCGTGTAGAGGCCCGCGGCGAACTCGCTCGTCAGGGAGTACAGAGTCGTGCCGAGCTTGATGCCGGTGCCGGCGATGCCGTCGGTCATGCGGATGCTCCTTGCTTGGTAGGAAGCCAGGCGGCGAGCTGGGCCCGCGCCTCGGTCAGGTCGGTGGTCATGCGCGAGCCGGCTTCGGCGGCGGCGGAGCGCTGCACGGCCTGCTCGTCGCGGATGATGTCGAACGGGCTCTGCCAGTGGTTCCAGTGCCAGCCCTCGTACTCGCTGGAGATCGCGCCGTTGTAGCCGTTCTCGACGAGCAGTCGGATGAGGTCGCGCACGGGGACCGAGGGCTCCTCGTGGTTCTCGTCGATGCCGAAGAACTTGCCGTGCACGTGCTTGATCCACGGGAAGATCTCGAGCCAGTCGTCCACGCGCGCGGGGCCGAACAGGCCCGTGCCGTTGATCGCGAAGTCGATGCCGAGGTCGGGGCGGCCGTTCTGCGCCGCGAGCCCGATGAAGCGGCCGAAGCGCTGGCCGTGGTCGGCCTGATCGGCCGGCGGACCCTGCTCGTAGAGCTCGTTCCACAGGTCCACGACCTTGCCGAGGAGCTCCTCGGAAGCGCCGCGGCGGCGGTACGCCTCGAGCAGCGACGGCGCGAAGCCCGTGACGGTGGCGCCCCAGTCCATCGTGAACCCGAGGAAGGGCGACCCGACCTTCTCGTAGCGGTCGCGCAGCGCGAGGATGCGCGGGTGCGACGCGTACTGGTCGGCGTGCACTTCGAGCGCGAGCGTCACGCCGTACTCCTCGGCGATCGGCGCGAGCGCCTCCATCGAGTCGGGCGTGATCGAGATCTGCACGCGGGCGATCGGGAAGCCGAGCTTCGCGGCCGCCGCGATCTGCCGGCGCATGTACTCGAGCAGCTCGTCCTGCGTGAGGAGGCGGTCGCGGTGGATGCCGATGTCGGCGTTGACCGCGAGCGAGGTCGTGACCAGCCCGGTCTCTGCCACGAGGTCGCGGAACCAGCCCGCGAACGCGTCGTCGACCTGCGGGAACCCGCGGAAGCTCGAGAATCCGATGATCTCCAGCCCCGGGCCGTAGCCCTCGGCGGCGACCTTGCGGATGAGGCCCTCGAGGTCGTACTCGCGGCCGTGGAAGGCGCGCGTGAAGCTGTAGAGCGTGACGCCCTGGATGGGCGAGCCCGGTCCCTGAGCCTGTCGAAGGGCGGTCATGCCGCCACCGCCTTTCGTGCGGTCATCGTCTTGGCGTCGTGCTCCTCGATGTGGAGCACCTCCTCGGCGCCGATGACGATATAGGGGATGTACAGGACGAGGCCGACCTCGACCTTGTGCTCGACGTTGTCCTCGAGGGCGAGGTCGCCTGAGAGGACAGCCGAGTCGGTCGGGAACCACCACTCCTCTGTGTTCGGGACGAGCTCGGCGAAGGTGAAGCTGCGGCCGTTCATCTCCCAGCGGACCGACTCGGCGGGGGCTTGCTCGCCGTCGATCGTGAGGGTGGCGCCGCCGATGCAGGACGCCGGGAGCGCCCGGTACCAGGGCAGCCGCACTTCGACCGAAGCGCGGGCGCCGTCGGTCGTGAGCGTTCCCTGCTCGATGATGCGATCGGGGATCACTGTGTTCTCCTGACTACTTTGTCCTTGTTCCTACACTCTAATGTCTGTTTTCGACATAAGCAAGATGTCGTTCGCAGGTTCCGGCGTTTCGTCTCGGTCGCTTCGCTCCCTCGCTCAACGACCGGAGGTTCCGGTCGTTGAGCGAGCGAAGCGAGACGAAACGCTCGGGCGCGGCGCACACGTCAGGCTCGCTCGGCCACCGGGGCCGGATACGCAGCCAGGTCTCGGGCGATCCGGCGGGCGCCGCGAACCGCGAGCGCCACCGAGGTCAGGGTCGGGTTGCAGGCCGTCGCGGTCGGGATGACGCCGTTGCCGGCGACGAAGAGCCCCGGCACGTTCCACACCTGGCTGTCGGGGTCGCACACGGAGCGTCCGTCGTCCGCCTGGCCCATCCGCGTCGTGCCCTGGTAGTGCAGCGAGGCGCCGAGGGGCATCGTGAACGGCCGGTCGCCGATGGGCTCGCCCACGGCGTGCGCGAGTTCGACGATCTCGGCGCGGGCTCGGTCGAGCACGGCGTGATCGACCGGCGTGAGCGTGTAGTGCAGCCGCATGGCCGGCATCCCGTACGAGTCCCGCTCGTCGTCGACGAACTCGACGCGGTCCTCCCACTGGAGGTCCTTGGCGCAGAAGAGGCCGAGTCCCACGATCGATCCGGGGATGACGGGGTCGTCCTCGGCGAGCGGCACGGGCGAGGCGTCCAGCTGCATGATCTGGCCGTGGAAGGGCAGGTCGTCGGTGAAGGGCACCCAGCTGACGCCGCTCTGCTCGCTGAGCGCTCCGGATGCCGCCACCTGGTCCTCGGGCGGCGGCTCGACGTCCCGCAGTCGCGCCGCGTAGACGACCTGAGCCTGGTCGTTGAGGAACCGCCCGAGGGCCGCCGGGCGGATGCCGGACGCCCAGAGCACCTGGGGGGTCCGCAGGGCGTCGGCGGCGACGACGACGACGCGCGCGCGCACCTCGTGCTCGGCACCCGTGCGCAGGTCGCGCACGGCGACGCCGACCGCCCTGTCGTCCTCGATGAGCACCCGTACGACGAGCGACTCGTCGAAGAGCGTGAAGTTGGGGTTCTCGCGCACGACGTCGCCGAACACGACGTCGGAGCCCGACCAGACGAGTCGGCCGTCCTCGCGGCGGTGCACGGCCAGCGGCATGCGCTGCACGCGTGCGGCCCCATCGCGGCCGTCGTCGACTGCTGCCGCGAGGCGCTCGCGCACGAGCGCCGTGAACGGCGCCTGATCGAAGGCATTCGTCGTGACGCCCAGGAGTCGGTCGCCCTCGTCGAGCAGCTCGTCGAGATCGGGCAGGAACGAGATGCGCTCGCTTCCGCCCGGCCGCGGGCACGCGCCCGTCCAGTGCGCGGCCATGCCGCCCACGTTGCTGGAGAACGCCGCGACGGGCAGCCCGTCCTCGCCGGCGAGCTGGTAGCCGTCGGCGAGGAGGTAGGTTCCTGGCCGGGCGCGGCGCTCCCCCGACTTCACCGCGCCCGGCGAGTTCACGGTCGCCGAGCCCGCCCCCGGGCCCTCCGACCGCTCCTGCGCCTGCGCCCTCAGGGCAGGGTCCTCGATGTTCTTGACGTGGGCGCCCGGCGGGTTGGAGACCGTGGGACCGACCTCGAACAGCGCGATGACAGCATCCGGAGCCTCCTCGCTCAGGATGCGGGCATACGCGGCGCCCGTGGGGCCGCTGCCGACGATCGCCACGTCGACGCCCTCGGGGTAGCGGCTCATGCCGCCGCTGCCGCTTCGCGGATGAGGGCGACGGATGCTGCCGACTCGACGGTCGGGTAGTACTCGAGCCCGATCGGCCCGTCGTAGCCGGAGGCGCGCAGCACGCCGAGCGTCGCGGCCCAGTCGAGGGTCCCGGTGCCCGGCTCGCCGCGGCCCGGGGCGTCGGCGAGCTGCACGTACTTCACGATCGAGCCGGCGTTCGCAAGCTCGGCAGCCATGTCCTCGCCCTCGACGGCGGAGTGGTAGATGTCGTAGAGCACCCCGAAGTACGGCGAGTCGACGCCGCGGGCGACGTAGACGGCTTCGGCCGTGCGGTCCAGGAGCGAGCCGGGGTGGTCGACGCGGACGTTGACGGGCTCGAGCACGAGCGTGATGCCGGAGCCGTCGATCTGCGCGATCGCCTTCCGGTAGATCTCGACGAGCTTGTCGAGCTGCACCTGGCGCTTCCAGCCGCCGAAGCCCGTGCCGCTGCCGACGACGATGCGGGGGCAGCCGAGGTCCTGCGCGATCGCCACGCCCTCGTCGAGCTTGCGGTAGAACTCCGAGTGGTCCCACGGCGGGATCATGAACTGCGTGCGGGGCTCGGCGAGCTGCGCCGTCAGCTGCGTGCCGGTCTCTTCGAGCGCGGCCTTGAGTGCCGGCAGGTCCTTCGGCGTCGACGGTGCGTCCGCGCCGGTCGGCCCCCACATCTCGACGGCGTCGAAGCCCGCCGCAGCGGCGGCGCGGACGCGATCGTGGTAGTCGCCCGCCTCGGTGAAGAGCAGTTCGATGTTGGGTGCGAGCTGATACATGTGTGCCTTTCGGTCCCTGACCGCGCCTGCGCGGGTCAGAACATCGGGTGGTCGTGGACGGCATGCACGGGGACCTGCTGCAGCACGTCCCAGTGCTCGACGATCCGGCCGTCCTCGAATCGGTAGATGTCCGCGACCGCGGCGTCCGGTGCGCCGGGACGGGAGGCCTTGACGTGCACCATCGCGAGGTCGCCGTCCACGAGGATCCGCTGGATCTCGAACGTCGCGTCGGGCGAGCCGTCGAACTTGGGAGTGAGCATCTCGATCGCGGCGGCCGGGCCGTCGGCGATCGTCGGGTTGTGCTGGCGGTAGTCGTGCGAGACGAGGTGCGCGAAGGCATCCGCCACACGCTTCTGCGTGTAGAAGAGGTCGACGAACGTCTCGAACGCCGCGCGGTTGTCGGCGCTCATGGGGATCCGCTCCTTCAGCCCTTGAGGCCGCCGGAGAAGCCCTGGATGAACTTCTTCTGCGCGAACATGTAGAACAGCAGGATCGGGACCATCGAGATGATGACGACGGCGAAGATCTTGTTCCACGCCGACACGAGGCCGCCGACGTACGTGTACATCGCGACGGGGAGCGTCTGCGTCGTGGATCCGCCGAGGAAGATCAGCGAGTTGAAGAAGTCATTCCACACGATGAGGCCCGCGAGGATCGCGACGGTGCCGGTCGCGGGAGCCATGAGCGGCAGCACGACGCGGAAGAACGCCTGCGTCGGCGAGGCTCCGTCGATGACGGCGGCCTCCTCGTACTCCGTCGTGAGCCCGCGGAAGAAGCTCGCGTAGAGGAACACCGACAGCGGCAGCAGGATGCCGATCCAGAGCAGGATCATGCCGATCGCGTTGCCCGTGAGGCCCACGGTGCGCGCCCCGATGTACAGCGGGACGGTGCCCAGCTGCGCGGGCAGGATGATCGCGATCAGGACGAGGTAGAACGTCAGGTTCGTCCAGGCGCGCGTCCGCCGCGTGATGACGTAGGCTGCGACCGACCCGAAGAGGACGAGTCCCGCGATCGCGCCGGCGGTGATCAGGATGCTGTTGAAGATGCTGAGCGGGATGTTGTTGCGTCCGCCGGTCGTGAGCACCTCGATGAACGCGCCGAAGTCCAGCGAGCTCGGCGGCGCCACGGCGCTCGTCGTCAGCGCCTCCTGATCGCCCTTGAACGCGGTCGCGATGAGGAAGTAGAAGGGCAGCAGCCAGATCAGCGTGACGACCCAGATGAGCGCCTCGCGGACGGCGGTGAGCGGGGTGTAGCGGAACATGTCAGGCCCTTCCGACGGCGTCGCGGTCGCGGGTGGCGTACTGCTGGAGGATGGCGAAGACGAGGATGATGAGGGTCAGCACGAGGGCGAGCGCCGAGCCGAACCCGAACTGGCCGAGCGAGAACGCCTGCTTGTAGACCTGCGTCGCGAGGGTCTCGGTGGCGCCGGCCGGGCCGCCGCCGGTGAGCGCGAAGATCTGGTCGAAGATCCGCAGACCCTGGATGATGCCGAGCGTCGTCGCGATCGCGATCGACGGGCGGATCGCGGGCACCGTCACGTTGAGGAAGCGCTGCCAGATGTTCGCGCCGTCCAGCGCGGCCGCCTCCTCGATCTCGATCGGAACGGAGGCGAGGCCGGCGAGGTAGATGACCATGACGAAGCCGGTCTGCTGCCAGACGACGGTCACGAGGATGGCCCAGATCGACCACGTCGGGTCGGCGAGCCACACCTTCTGCAGGTCGGGCAGCCCGATGAGGGCGAAGAAGCCGTTGAGCGGGCCGTTGAACTGGAAGATGAACTTCCAGATGTAGGCGGTCGCGAGCGGGCTGAGCACGACGGGCAGGAACAGCAGAGTGCGCAGGATGTAGCGCGATTTGAGCGTGCGGTTGATCGCGAGCGCGAAGCCCAGGCCGATGACGTTCGTCACGATCACCGTCCCGAACGCGAGGAAGAGCGTGTTCCACACCGATCCCAGGAGCGTGGGGTCCTGGAAGATGCGGACGAAGTTGTCCAGGCCGATGAACTCCCAGTCGCCCAGGCCCGTCCAGTTCGTGAAGGCGAAGAACCCGCCCGTGAGCGTCGCGGCGTAGTGGACCGCGATCACGAGGATGATCGCCGGCAGCGCCCACCACCAGTGGCCGTAGCTGATCAGCGGCTTGCGTCCGCGCGGGCGCGGAGTGCGGCGTGCTTCAGGGGGCACCGTGAGGGTGCGAGTTGCGTCTCGCTCGATCGTCACTGTCATCTGCTCTCTGACCTCGTCGTCACGCGCCTCGGCTTCGGGGGCGCCTGGAGCCACTATCACACACTTGTGTCGGAAGCACACATTAGTTCTAGCGATATCGGATATAAGTGGACCGCACCTTCTGTCTGAGATGAGCGAGGGGAGGATGAGCAGGGTGACCGAGACATCGTCTCCCGCGCCCGACGAGCTGTGGCGGGTCTTCGTCGATCCGCCCGACGACGCGCGCCCGCGCGCCTGGTGGCACTGGATGGACGGCAACGTCGACGCCGCCGGCATCGTGCGCGACCTCACATGGCTGCACGGCGTCGGCGTGCGCGGGGTGCAGCTCTTCGACGGCGGGATGGGCGTGCCGCTCGTCGTGCCCGAGCCCGTGCGGCCGGGATCGGATGCGTGGCGCGAGGGCCTGGACACCGCCTCGCGGACGGCCGAGGAGCTCGGCCTCGAGCTCGCCGTCGCCACCTCGTCAGGATGGAGCGCGGCCGGCGGGCCCTGGGTCGAGCCTGCGGACGCCATGAAGAAGGTCGTGTGGTCGCAAGCGATCCTCGAGGGCCCGGGTGACCACCTGCTGCCGCCCCTGCCGTCCGTCGCCGGACTCTTCCAGGACGCCCCGCGTTGGGGAGCACCGCCTCGCGAGCCGTGGGCCGTCGACTGGCGGGTCGTGGCCTTCCCGGCTTCGGCTGACCAGGATGCGCTGCTGCCGGCGCGGGTGACCGGGTCGGCGGACCTCGCCGAGGCCTCGATTCTGTTCGACGGCTCCTTCGACACGGCCGTGGCGCTCCCGCGCGATCCCGACGCCTCCTCATCGGCGTGGATCGAGCAGGAGTTCGACGAGCCCATCACGGTGCGCTCGATCGTCGTGGGACTGCCGGGCCCGCGCGGGTTCGGCGCCGCACCGCCGCCCGAGGCCGTCCTGCAGGCCGGCGACGACGGAGTCGCCTATCGCGACATCGTGACGCTGCCGGCGACGACGGTGCCGGCGCGGACGGCATCCTTCCCGCCCGTGACGGCCCGGCGATTCCGGCTCGTGCTCTCGGGCGCGAGCGCCGCCGAGGCTCTGCCTCCCGTCGCCGACGGTGTGCGCCTGCCGCCCGTGCTGCGTCGCAGCGACGCATTTCTCGTGTCGGAGTTCGCCCTCCGCACGGCCGGGCGGGTGCATCACGCCGAGGTCAAGGCGGGGTTCGGCGTCGTCCCCGACTACTACGCCGTCGACACCGACCCGGGTGCGGGCCTTGGGATCGACGAGGTGCTCGATCTCACCGAGCTCCTCGAGGGCGACACCCTCCGATGGGACCCGCCGCCCGGACGCTGGCGCGTGCTGCGGCTCGGGGCATCCCTCACGGGCCAGACGAACGGGCCGGCCTCGCCCGACGCGACGGGCCTGGAGGTCGACAAGCTCGACGGCACGCGGGTGGCGGCGTACCTCGAGACGCACCTGGCGCGGTTCGATCCCGGCCGGTTCGATGCGCTGCTGAGCGACAGCATCGAGTCCGGCTCGCAGAACTGGACCGACGGGATCCTCGAGCGGTTCCGCGAGCTGCGCGGCTACGATCCGACGCAGTGGCTGCCCGCTCTGGCGGGCTTCGTCGTCGGCGACAGCGCGCGGACCGACCGCTTCCTCTACGACTACCGGCGCACGCTCGCCGAGCTCTTCGCGTCGCAGTACTACGGCACCCTCGCGGCGGAGGCGCACCGCCGCGGCCTGCGCTACTACGCCGAGGCGCTCGAGGACGCGCGGCCGCAGCTCGGCGACGACCTCGCGATGCGCTTGCACGCCGACGTCCCGATGGGCGCCATGTGGACGTTCGATCCCGAGTCGGGGCCGCTCCCGACCTACGTCGCCGACCTCAAGGGCGCCTCCTCGGTCGCCCACGTGCACGGCAAGGACTGGACGGGCGCCGAGGCGTTCACGAGCTTCGACCGCCCGTGGGCGTCGTCCCCGCGCAGCCTCAAACACGTCGCCGACCTCCAGCTCGCGCTCGGCGTGACCCGGTTCTGCATCCACACCTCGCCCCACCAGCCGCTCGCCGCACCGCCGCCCGGCGTCGCGCTCGCCCCGTTCCTCGGCCAAGCCTTCACGGTCAATGAGACGTGGGGGGGCATGGCGCGGCCCTGGATCGACTACCTGGCGCGATGCTCGGCCGTGCTCTCGGCGGGCGAACCCGCCGTCGACATCGCCGTCTTCGTCGGCGAGGAGGCGCCGGTGACAGGGCTCTTCGGAGACCGCTTCGACGACAGTGTGCCGACGGGGTTCGACTTCGACTACGTCGGAGTGGACGGGCTGTCGGTGCTCGGCGTCGAGCACGGGGCGTTGCGGTCCGTGGGCGCGCGATTCCGGGTGCTCTACCTCGGCGGGTCGAGCCGGCGGATGACCGTGTCGACGCTTCGGCGAGTCTCGGCACTGCTGGACGACGGGGCGACCGTCGTGGGCGTCCGGCCGGAGGGCTCGCCGTCGCTCGGTGACGATGAGGAGGAGTTCGCGGGTCTCTGCGACCAGATCTGGGCGCCCCCGCGCGCCCAGGGGCGCGTCGTGCCGACGTCGGATCTCGCGGGGGCGCTCCGCGAGCTCGGGATGCGACCCTGGCTCGAGGTCGACGGCGGGCGCGCCAGGACCATCGCGCGGATCGTCGACGGCGAGCGCATCACGTTCATCGCGAACCCCGCGGACGCCGAGGTGCGGCTGCGGGTCACGGTGCCGGGCGAGATCGGCGCGCTGAGCGCGTGGGATCCGGTCGAGGTGCGGGCGCGCGACCTCGTCGCTGTCGAACGGGCCGATGGCCGACGCTCGTTCGAGCTCGTGCTGCCGCCGTCCGGGTCGGTGTTCCTCGTGCCCGGGCTTCCGGTCGCACGCGAGGACGCGGCATCCGCCCGGTCTCTTCGCCTCGATGCACCCTGGACGCTCGAGATGCCGGAGCGCGCGCCGATCGCGCTGCCGGACGGACCCGTGCTGTGGACGGAGCTCGATGACCAGGCCCGGGGGTTCTCGGGTGTCGCGACCTACCGAACGGAGTTCGAGGCCGCCGCGCGGCCCGAGGGCGTGCGGGTGACGCTCGAACTCGGCGTCGCGCGAGACATCGCTCGTGTATCGGTGAACGGCGTCGAGTGCGGCATCGCGTGGACAGCGCCGTTCCGCGTCGACGTCACGGACGCCGTGCGTCCCGGGCGCAACACGCTCGCGGTCGAAATCGCGACACCCTGGCGCAATCGGCTGATCGCGGAGGCCCGCACTCCGTCGGGCGAGATCTTCGCGCCCATGACACAGGTGTTCGAGCCGGAGGCGACTCCCCTGCGCGCGGGCCTCGCGGGACCCGTCGGCGTGGTCGTCGAAATCAGCTCCTGACCTGCCCGAAACCGGGAATCAGCGAGGCAATTGCCGCACATAACCATCACTAATGTCAGAAACCTACATATCGTGCCAGGCTTGATGTGCGGCCCCGAGGCCGAGCCAGCATCCCGAGCTGGCGACAACGAAGTCACGAAAGGGTCGAAATGCCACAGCACACAGCCTCCCGGCAGCTCCGGTGGTCGCTTCTCGCGGCTCCCGTCGCCGGAGTCCTCATCCTCGCCGGCTGTTCCGCCGGCGGCGACGACGGCGGAAGCACCGGAGACGGTGACGGCACCGCCGCCGGCTTCAGCGTCATGGTCGCTCAGGCGAACGACCAGGACGACTTCTATGCGCAGATCCTCGAGCAGTACTCGGAGGAGACCGGCGTCGAGGTCGAGGTCATCCCCTACCCGTCCGACGCGTACAACAGTCAGGTCACCACGCAGCTGCAGGCAGGAAATGCCGCCGACGTGATGATCCTCGCACCTGGCACCGGTCAGCCGATCTCGGTCATCACCCTCGCCGAAGCCGGATTCCTCGAGCCGCTCGACGAGACGTCCGCAGGCCTCATTCCGGCCGGAAGCGAGATGGAGTTCCAGATCGACGGCGAGACCTACGCCCAGCCAACGGCCCTCACCCCGGTCGGCATGGTCTTCAATGTCACGGCCGCCGACGAAGTGGCCGTCTCGGAGTACCCGGCTACCTACGAAGACCTCCTCGACGCGTGCACGACCGCGCGCGACGGTGGCAAGACCTTCACGGTGCTTGCCGGCGGCATCCCCTTCAACACGGGCCTGTTCTCGATGCTCATCTCGGCGACACGCGTCTACGCCGAGACGCCTGACTGGAACGCACAGCGCGCCGCAGGTGACGTCACCTTCGCCGACAGCGGCTGGCGTGAGGTCCTCGAGGACATCATCGAGATGAACGAGTCGGGCTGCTTCCAGGACGGGGCTGAAGGCGGCACGTTCGACAGCATCACGCAGGGTCTCGGCGGCGGGACGTCCCTGACCGCCGCGGTCCCGGGCAGCGCCGCTGCCTCGATCAGCCAGGCCACGGGCGCGGAGCTCAACGTGCAGGCCTTCCCGCCGGCTTCCGGCCAGGAGGCGTTCACCGTCACCGGCGCGAACTACGCGTGGGGGATCAACGCCTCGTCGGACGACGACGTCAAGGCGTCTGCGCAGGCCTTCCTCGACTGGGTCGCCGAGCCCGACAACGCGCAGGCCTACGCCGAGCTCTCCGGCAGCGTGCCGATCACGGGCATCGATCCTGAGACGCTGCTTCCGCAGTACGCCCCGATCGGCGACCTGCTGTCGAGCGGCTCCTACGCGGGACTGCCCAACGCGACGTGGCCCAACCCGGCCGTGTACGACGCACTCGGCATCGGCGTCCAGGGCCTGCTGACCGGCCAGAAGACGGTCGACCAGGTGCTCGCCGACATGGACGCGGCCTGGGACAGCTGATCCGCGGACTCTCGGGGGAGAGCGCCGCCCGGGGCTTCGGCCCCGGGCGGCATTCCCTTCGGGGTCCGGCTATTGGAGGACCGAATGGACCAGAGCCCGCGCGTGCAGCGCCTGCTCGCCGAGATGACGCCCGCCGAGAAGCTCGGGCAGCTGCAGATCGTCTTCCGCCCGAAGCTCGCGGATGCCGCGCAGCTCGTCCGCGACGGCGTCGGGTCGATCTTCTGGCCGCGCTCGGCATCCGCCGTCAATGAGCTGCAGCGCGTGGCCGTCGAGGAGACGCGGCTCGGCATACCGGTCCTCGTGGGACTCGACGTGATCCACGGGCAGCGCACGATCGCACCCGTGCCACTGGCCCAGGCCGCGAGCTTCGATCCGGCGCTCGTGGAGGAGCTCGCGGCGCTGGCGGCGGCCGAGGCCCGGTCCGGCGGAGTCACGTGGACCTTCTCCCCCATGGTCGACGTGTCACGCGACCCGCGCTGGGGTCGCGTCGTCGAGGGCTTCGGCGAGGACGTCCACCTCACAGCGGTCATGGGCCGCGCCATGGTGCGCGGGTACCAGGGCCTCGACCTCGCCTCTCCCGGCTCGATCGCCGCGACCGCGAAGCACTTCGTCGCGTACGGTCAGCCCGAGGGCGGCCGCGACTACAACACGGTCGACGTCTCGGAGCACCGCCTCCGCAACGTCTACCTCGAACCCTTCCGCGCCGTCGTCGACGAGGGCGCCGCGTCGGTCATGGCGGCGTTCAACACCGTCGCGGGCGTGCCGATGCACGCCAATCGCCGCCTGCTCACGGGCGTCCTCAAGGACGAGTGGGGCTTCGACGGCGTCGTCGTCGGCGATGCCGACGGCGTGCGCAACCTCCTCCCCCACGGCGTCGCCGAGGACCTCGCGGATGCTGTCGCGCAGGCCTTCGACGCCGGCCTCGACCTCGAGATGGGCGGCGCTCCCGCCGAGCTCGACCCCGCCGGGCTCGAGCGGATCGACCCGACACGCATCGACGGCGCCGTCACGCGGGTCCTCGCGCTCAAGGAGGCGCTCGGCCTCTTCGACTCCCCGTACGTCGCGGCGGACGCGGAGCTGACCGAGCCGGCGGAGGCCGCGCGGGATCTCGTGCGGCGCGCCGCCGCTCGCTCGTCGGTGCTGCTGAAGAACGACGGGATGCTGCCCCTCGCCGCGACGGGCCGCGTGCTGCTGACCGGTCCCTACGCCGAGTCGACGGATCACCTGGGCGCCTGGACCCAGTCCTTCGGTGCGCCCGCGGAAAGCATCGCGGGCGAGTTCCGCGCGCGCGGGATCGACGTCCGCGTCGCGCCGGGCGTCGGGTTCCTCGACGACGACACCTCGGGGATCGCCGCCGCCGTCGAGGCCGCCCGTGCGAGCGACGTCGTCATCGTGCTCGCGGGCGAGTCCAGTGCGATCTCGGGCGAGGCCGCTTCGCGCAGCGACCTGCGGCTGCCCGGGCGGCAGGAGGAGCTCATCCGGGCGATCGCCGGGAGCGGCATCCCGTTCGTCGTCGTCCTCGAGACGGGGCGGCCGCTCGTCGTGGCCGACTGGATCGAGCTCACGCCGACCGTCCTGGTCGCATGGCACGGCGGCACCGAGGCGGCCGCCGCCATCGTCGACGTCCTGCTGGGCGACGCCGATCCTGCGGGCCGGCTGCCGATGTCGTGGCCGCGGTCGGTGGGCCAGATCCCGATCCACTACGCACACGAGAACACCGGTCGCCCGGCTGCGACCGGCGGATCGCTGTCGACGGAGTCCGCCGACATCGGCCTGCACGGACCCGCGAACGTGCAGGAGAAGTACACGTCGAAGTACCTCGACCTCGACCTCGGGCCTCAGTTCGCCTTCGGCCATGGCTCGGGCTATGCGAGCTTCGCGCACGGGAAGCCGACGCTGTCGGCGGACGAGCTCTCGCCTGCCGACCTCGACGCGGGTGTCTCGCTCTCGGTCGACGTGACGAACACGTCGGCGCGGCGCGGCGACGAGGTCGTGCAGGTCTACCTCGAGGACGTCGTCGCGAGCGTCGCCCCGCCCGTGCGCCGTCTCGTCGCGTTCGAACGCCGCAGTCTCGAGCCGGGCGACACCGCGGTGTTCTCGTTCACGATCGGCCGCGACGAGCTCGGCTTCTGGACGGATGCCGGGTTCGTCGTCGAACCCGGGCTGTTCCGCCTCCATGTCGGACCGACTCTCGCCGCGACGCAGGCGGTCGAGCTCCGCGTCGTCTGACCTGAAACGAGGAGATGTCACAAAACGAGGACCGGAAGGCGGCATCCGCTCCTCGTTTCCGTACATCTCCTCGGTTTCGCCCACCCCACGGCAACGACCCTCCTCGCCGAGCCCGCGAGCTTCCCGGTCGTCGAGCGACACCTCGACTCGCTTCGCTGTACGACCGATATCCGGGGAGGACCGGCTCCGGACCGAGCCCCTCAGAGGCTCGGTCCGGTGCCCTGAGCGACGGCGACGCGGTCGACGAGCTCGGCGAGGGCCTCGACTCCGCCCGACTCGGCCATGCTCGCGGCGATGCGCCGGGCGCTCTCGCGATAGGCGTCGTCGCGGAGCACGGCGCGGACAGCATCCCGCACCTGCGCCGGGGTCGGCGTCTCGGTCTTGATGCGGCGCCCGACTCCGGACCACTCGATGCGCGCTGCGACCTCGGGCTTGTCCTCCTTGCCGCCGCTCGTGACGATCGGGATGCCGTAGCGCAGCGCGTACTGGACGCCGCCGTAGCCCCCGTTGGTCACGTAGACGTCGGTCTTGGGGAGGAGATCGTCGTAGGGCAGGTAGCTCGCGGCCCGGGCGTTGGCCGGCAGCGGCGGCAGCGTGTCGAGCGGCCGCCCGCCGGTCGAGACGACGACGAGCACGTCGTCGTGCGCAAGCCCTTCGAGAGCGGGCCCGATGATCTGCGCGTAGTCGTGGTTCGCGATCGTCCCCTGCGTCACGTGCACGACGGGCTTCGAGCCGTCCAGATCGCTCCACCACTCGGGGAGGGCGATGTCAGCGGGGGCACCTGTCATCGGCCCGACGAAGTGGAGGGTCCCGGGCGCGTCGGATCGGGGGTACTCGAACTCGGCGACCGTGAACTGCGCGATCGCCTCGGCGTGCCGCGGCCAGTCGAGGACGGGGAACGGCAGCGGCCTGCCGTGGATCTCGCTGTTGATGGCGGATGCTGCGCGCTGGGCCGCCGGGAAGACGCTGCGCGCCGCGGCAGCCGCCAGCAGGCGATTGCGCAGCCGGCCGACGGGTCCACGCAGGGGTGTCAGCCCCATTCCGTACGGGGCGGTGTCGCGGCTCGCGATCGGAAGCGGGACGACGCCGCACACGATGAGGGGAGGACGCTTGCCGACCGGATACCCGAGTGCGAACGCGCCCCCGACGAAGGCCGTGTCGGTCAGGATGGCGGCGGCCGGGGTCTCCCCGTGCGCCGCCATGAGGGTCTCGAACTGACCACGGCCGGGTTGGACGAACAGATGCTCTATGTCGAAGGCGATCGCCTTGGAGCCGCTGAGACCCGCCCGCTCGGGGAACATCTCGTCCGGATCCTGACGATCGTCGAACTCGGCGTCGGGCGGGAGGGCGATATGTCGCGCTCCCGTGGCCTCGACGACGGCGGCGAATCGGCTTCCTGTGATGAACCGGACCTCGTCGCCTCGCTCGACGAAATATCTCGCGACGGGGAGCAGCGGACCGACGTGGCCGTGGATAGGGACGGTCGCAATGATGATCGACGACATGATCCACCCCTTTTGGTGGCACCTTGCGGTATTGAATACCGCAGACCAGTATTCACCGTTATGGTACGGTAGTCAATGATGGATCTCGCCAGCGGCAGTGGCCGACCCTACCGTTCCGAACTCCGCGAGCGGCAGGCCGCCGAGACCCGTCACCGCGTCATCGAGTCCGCGCTCCGGCTGTTCAGCCGGCAGGGCTACCGTGCGACCACATTCGCGCAGATCGCCGCCGACGCGGGGGTGTCCGTCGAGACGGTCCAGAAGCACGGCCCCAAGACGTCGCTCCTCCAGTCCGCCGTCCAGCTCGCCGCCTTCGGCGTCGAGGGCGAGAGCGACATCTTCGCCACCGACGTCGGCCGGGCGATCCTGGCGGTCCGTGACGCGGATGAATTCGCCGCACTGCTGGGCGAGCTGATCCTCGCCGTCAACGCGCCCTCGGCGGGTATGTGGATGACGATCGCCGGCGCGGCGCGGGGGGACGAGGAGCTCTCCGCCTATCAGTCGGAGCTGCTCTCCGGCATCCGCTCCCAGGTCGGGCGCGTGCTCCGCTACCTCGACGAACGCGGCTGGCTGCGCAGCGATCTCGCCTTCGACGACCTCGTCGAGGCCGTCTGCGTCATCACGGGCCCCGAAGCCTACGTGCGCTTCGTCGAGTTCGACGGCAAGTCGGCCGAGGCCTACCAGGCGTTCGTGACGCGGATGATGCGCGAGACGGTGCTGAACGTCACGCGCTGAGCGGACGATAGGCGAAGTCGCGGAACCGCACCGACCCGTCGCCCGCGGCGTAGAGCGCGGGGCGCAGGCTCAGGAGGTCGCCCATCGTGTTGGCGTGGTATCCGGATGCCTCGTACCGCACGCCGTGGCGGATCCACTCGCCGCCGGGCTCGCGGTACCAGCCCGTCACGATGTGCTCGTCGTTGCGCAGCCGCAGCTGCAGCCGGCGCACGGCCGGGGCGGGCTCGCGCCAGTGCGTCACGCGTCCGCCGGAGTAGGACAGCATGCGCTGCCCGTCGATCCCCATGCCGCAGAACATGCGGTCGTTGAAGAAGAGGAGCAGTCCGCCTTCGGAGCCGTCCACCTCGAGGTCGACCTCCACCTCGTACGAGTGGTCGCCGACGACGAGCGCGAGCGGCGACGTGTCGCCGGGTTCTGAGCCCTTGCCCGCCATCACGAGGCCGTCGTCCAGGCGGAGTCGGGATGCCTCACCCGGCGAGGGCGCGTGGAAGGTCCACCGCTCGCCGAGCCGGAGGGCCGAGAAGTCGTCCTCGAATCCGATCGCAGGATGCTGTGCGCCGGCGCCGGCAGGTGCGTCGAGCGTTCCCCCGATGTCGTGGAGCCCCGCGACGGGCCACCCGTCGTCGGTCCAGGCGATGGGCTCGAGGAGGATCTGGCGCCCGAGGGTGCGGTATCCGTTCTCATACCCGTGCGACACCATCCACCAGTCGCCGTCCTCAATGGGGCTGCGCGCCGAAGCCCCGGCGCCGGGACCGCGCACCAGGGTCGCGTGCCCGCGCGACCACCACCTCTCGGCGGCATCCGTCGTGCGCGCGATCGGGTTGTGCGGGCTGTTCTCCCACGGCCCGTGCACCGAGCGCGAACGCGCGACGATCACCATGTGCCCCGTCGGCGGCCCGCCGGTCCCGCCGACGGCGCTCACGAGGTAGAACCAGCCATCGGGTGCCTGTTGGCGCTCCGCCCCGAACCCCCGGCCCGCTGACCCTCGCCAGAAGAGCTTCGGTCCCTCGAGCGCGTACGCCTCCGTGACCCACTCGTCGGGGTAGCGCCACCCGTCGTAGACGTGCTCGAGCTCGCCGACCGTCGCGAGTCCGTCGTCGGTCAGCGCGATGCGCCGGACGCCGTTCACGAACAGATACCGCTTGCCGTCCTCGCCGACGACGTGCCCGGGATCGATCGCCCACCGGATGCCGAGATCGATCGGCTCCGACCACGGGCCCTCCATCGAATCGGCGTGCACGACGAAGATCGCCGGCTCCTCCACCGCCGACCACGGCGTCGGGATGAACGGGATGTAGATGAAGAAGCGTCCGTCGACCTCGGCGATGTCGACGGCGAACGTGCTGCCGAGCGGCTCGGCGAGCGCCGACCCGCTGTACGTCCAGTTCACGAGGTCCGGCGAGCGGTACAGGAGCAGGCCCGGAGCCGACTCGAACGACGAGTACGTCATCCAGTACTCGTCGCCCACCTTGATGACGGCCGGGTCGGGCCGGTCGCCGCCCAGGACGGGATTGACGAAGACGGGGTCAGACACGGGCGAGACCCCCGACCGCCGCAGCGACCGAAAGCTGCGCCGCGATGATCCGATCCTCGAGGTCGTCCGTCTCGACGCCGAGCCCGTGCGCGTCGATGTGCTCGACGGTCGCGGCGAGACCTTCCTCGATCGAGACCCTCGGGACGAACTCCGGGATGTCGCGCTGCACCTTGTCGGCGCTGAAGAGCATGTTGTGCGCGAAGACCTTCGTCGCGAAGAGGAACCGCTGCGCGTCGATCGCCTCGAGCACGTCCGCGGGCACGCCGACCTGCTCGACTTCGCGCCCGACGACGCGCATCTGCGCGGCGTGGAACTCCTCCCATGTCGTGTGCTGCGGATGCACGAGGTGGTACGTCTGGCCGATGCAGTGCTCCTTGCCGAGCGCGCCGACGAACGCGAGTGCGGCATCGTCGACGTGCAGCAGGTGGTGCGTCACGCGGCCGTCGCCGACCTTGATGATCGGCTTGCCCGCACGGATGCGCGAAACCCACGTGCTCTCGATGCCGAGCTGGCGCAGGGCGCGGCGCGGCCCGTAGGTCGTCGACGGCCGCATGATCGTCACCGGGAAGCCGGAGCCGTAGTGGGCCTCGAGCAGGACCCGCTCGGCCTCCGCCTTCGCCGCGGCGTACGGCACCGACGGCCGGACCGGGTGATCCTCCGTCACGGGCAGCCGGTCGAACCGCTCGCCGAGCACGGTCACGGTCGACGTGTGCACGACGTGCCCGACATCCCGGAACGCCCGGATGCTGGACCGCACGTCCGCGGGAGTGAACGCGATGACGTCGATCGCCGCGTCGAACCGGCCGGCCTGCACCGCCGACTCGAAGCGCTCCTCGTCGTGCCGGTCGAGGACGATCGTCTCGACGCCGTCGGGCGCGGCCGCTGTCGTCCCGCGATTGACGCACGTGACGTCGTGGCCTTCGTCCAGCAGTCGCCGGACGATGCTCGTGCTGATGTTGCCGGTTCCTCCGACGACGACGACCTTCATGCGCCCTCCTCCGTTCGGGTCCGAAGCTCGAGCCGCGCGAAGAAGTCGGCGAAGAGCAGGCGCGCGTCGATCGTGTCGTAGACCACGAGCGGGCGCGGTTCGGGATGCTGTGCGTACGTGCCGTCCTCGACGATCCAGGGTGCATCGACCGTGCGGAAGATGCTCGACTCGGTCCCCAGCGCCGTGATGAGGACGGGCGGACTGTCGCCCATGGGCCAGATGCCGCCGATGCGGATGAAGTCGGGCGGCGACGTGAAGCGGTCGTAGAGCCACGCCCCGAACTCCCCCGCCCGCCGCAGCCCCGTCTCGAGTTCGGCGATCGACATGAGGCACTGCCGGTAGACGTGCTGCGGCACCTGCGCGACCCGGAGCCGGGACTCGTTGAATACGAACTGCGCCGCCGCGACGTCGAGCGCCAGGTTGTACTCCCACGCCCCGTCCGGGTATGCGCCGCCGCCGATCCAGACGAGCTCCGCGCGGTCCGCGAGCGTGGGATCCTCGCGCAGCGCCGACGCGACGTTCGTGAGCGGCCCGCCGCACGCGATGACGAGCGGCAGCTCGTCGTCCCGCCGCGACTCCTCCAGGATGAGCCGCGCGCCGTCGGTCGCGCCGGACAGCTCGTCGAACCGCACTTGCACGTCGTCCGACACAGGCGGCTCGTCGACGCCGAGCCGTCGGATGAGCTCCTCGGCGACCTCCCGCGCCGGGCTTCCGGCGTCGTACGGGAGGCCCTCCATCGCGATCGACGTCCCCGTGACTCCGCGGATGACCGCCGCGTCGGCGAGGAGGTGATGCGCGAGCGCGAGCAGGCCATCCGGGTCGCCCGCGAAGTCGTTGTCGACGATGACCCGCACCTGCGGTGTCACGGGGATGCGGCGGTAGGCCGTCACGACGCCACCCGGATCCACTCCGCGAGGGCCTCGATCGTCGGGAGGGCCGTCGGGTCGGCCGGCTCGTTGATATGGCCGTGGCCCGCACCCGCCTCGAGGTGCAGCGCCGTCGGGATGCCGGCATCCTGCAGCATGGCCGCGAACGCCTCACCCGAGGGGCGTAGGTCGTCGAGTTCGCACACGACGACGATCGTCGGCGGGAAGCCCTCGACCGGGCCGAGCGCGGCGAACGCGTGCGGGTCGGCCAGGCCCTGCGGCGTTCCCGCGAAGTTCAGCGCCAGTCCGCCGTGCGGCGAGTCGAGGTCGACCTCGTCGGAGGCCGCCGGGCCGTTCGGGTGCACGACGGGATAGACGAGCGCGAGCCCGCCAGGGACCTGCTCGCCGGCATCCCGCAGTCGCGCGACCGCGCCCGCCGTGAGGTTGCCGCCCGCGCTCGCGCCGCCCAGCACGACCGACGCAGCGGGGACGCCGAACAGCTCCTCCGCGTGGGTGGCCGCGTGGCGCCAGGCGGCGAGCACGTCGTCGGACGGCTCGGGGAAGTGCACGTCGCCCAGGCACTTGATGTAGTCGACGGCCAGGACGGGGATGCCGCGGGCCGCGAGCTCGAGTGCCACCCAGTGCGACTCGGGCATGTCGAGGTGCCCGCCGATGAACGCGCCGCCGTGCACCCACACCAGGGCGCGACCGGATGCCTGTGCAGAGGCATCCCGGTACAGCCGGGCAGGCACGAGCCGGCAGCCGTTGCCGCCCGCGCCGTCGATGCGGATCTCCCACGTCTCGACCGAATCGAGGTGCGGGAAGCGGCGGCGCAGCGAGGCGTCGTCGATGTCGGGACGCGGGTCGACGGGCTCGCCGTGCTCGGCCAGCCAGCGGACCGCCTCGGTGATCGGGAGCGTGCGGAAGTCGACGGTGTCAGACATGGGTGTCTCCAGGCTGGTCATGGTTCAGGGTAGGCCGGACGTCCGGTCGTTGAGCGAGGGAGCGAAGCGACCGAGACGAAACGCGCCGACCGATGGCTCGAGGCGTTTCGTCTCGCTTCGCTCGCTCAACGACCGAAGGGTCAGACCCCGAGCACGGGCTGCACCGTCCGCATGGACGCGCGGATCAGGTCGTGCTGCCTGCGGACGAGGAGCAGCGGGTCGACCTCGCCGAGCTCCGCGAAGGCGTGACCCTCCCATTCGCTCGACCAGTAGCCGCGGTAGCCGCCCTCGACGAAGACGCGGACGAGCTCGGGGTAGTCGATCGCAGGCTCCTGGCCGTGCTCGTCGATGTCGTAGAACTTCGCGTGGACGTGCTTGATCTGCGGCATGATGTCCGCCCACTCGCGCGGGTCGACGTGGCCGTGCATGTTGAACGCGAGGTGCGCGAACGAGCCCAGCCGACCGGGGTCGAAGTCGCGGCTGTTCAGGTAGGCGATGAACTCCTGCTGCCGCTCGCGCATCGGGGCATCCGTCGCCCAGATCTCCTGCAGCCGCGCGATCGCCTCGTCGTCGAGCCCCGCGCGCCGCACGGCCCGCAGAAGCGTCGGCGACATGCTGTGCATCGTCGCCGAGAAGTCCGCGACGAAGCCGAGGAGCGGCGAGTCGAGGTCGGCGTACACGTCGCGCACCTTCTGGATCTCGGGCGCGTTGGGACCCATCGGCGCATGGATCTCGTAAGCGAGCGTGAGGTCGAGCGACTCGGCGACCGGCAGGAGCCGGCGCAGCAGGTCGGGCTTCGCGCTCTGGATGCGCACGAGGGGGAATCCGAGCTTCTTCGCGCCCTGGAAGAGCAGCTCGCTGAACTCGAACTCCTCATCCGGCGTCATGTCGCGATCGCGGCGGCGCCCCATGTCGAGGTTGGCGCCGAACGAGCTCGCGTCGAACCCGTGACGGTCGAATGCGGCACGCCACTGCGCGACGAACTCATCCGACACGACGGGGTACGTCGGCAGCACCTGCGACGCGACGATCTCGATACCGGGACCGATGCCGAGTTCCGCGACGCGGTCGAGCAGTCCGTCGAAGTCGTACCAGCCGGCGCGGAACTCCGCGCTCGCCGAGTAGAGCGTCAGGCCGAGCTTGAACGGGTCGTCCTCGGCCGCGGGCGGAGGAGGAGAGACGTCCGACACGGTCGCGAGCGCGGGCGCGTCTTCGTCGGTGACGGTCAGGGTGAACGCCTGGCGCACGACGTTCGGCACGTACATGCCCGGTCCGCCGTCCTGGCCGGGCGCGATCTGCATGTAGGGCAGTCGCAGCTCCCCGAAGATCTCCACCTCGTGCTGCTCGCCGAGCGCGACGGGCTGGTCGCGCCGGACGATGAGAAGCGGATGCTGTTGCAGGAACCACAGGGTCGCGCTCTGCTGCGGCAGCTCGGCGATCGCGTAGCGCGTTCCGCCGAGCTCGACTGCGAGGTCGCGCTCGGGCACCTCTACCCCGTCGACGGTGACGCGCAACGTCGAGACGGACGACAGCCACAGGCTGCGGTACCACGGGAGCGTGAGCTTGAGCGCGAGCCCGTCCGGGTGCGGACGGAGGCTGTCTTCGGCGATGAGTCCGTTGGGCATTGTTCTCTCCGGTCGGGTTCGAGTGGTCAGAGTCGGGGTCGGGCTTCAGAGCAGGGTCGGGCTTCAGAGGCGGGAGGCGATCGAGCGGATGAGGGAGTGCTGGCGGCGCACCTGCTCGATCGAACGCCACGGGGTGCGCTCGCCCTCGTACTCGCTCGACAGATAACCCGAGTAGCCGGCGTCCTTGAGTGCACGGAGGACCGGCTCCCACGGGATCTGCTGGTCTTCGAGGTTCTCGTCGATGTCGTGGAACTTGGCCTGGATGAAGACGACGTGCTTCGCGATGTCGGCGATGTCGGCGGGGTCCACGGCGATGCCGTCCATGAAGGCGGGGCGGCGGCCGGGCAGCTCGCCGGGCTTCAGCGGGATCGGACGGTCCTGGAAGATGCCCGTGTCCAGCAGCAGGCCGAAGTGCTTGGTCCCCGTGCGCTCGATGAGGTCGATGTAGTCGTCGACGACCTCGTGCTTGATGGGCGTCGGCGAGTGGATCTCGGGGCAGATCACGACGTCGAGATCGGCCGCGAGGTCGAGCGAGCGCTCGACCGACTCGGTCCAGATCGGGTGCGGGATGAGGTCGCTCGACACGACGCCGATCTTCGGGCGCACGAAGCGGAACCCGAGGCGCCCCGCGAGCCGCAGATCGCGCTGGAGCATCCCCGCCCCCTCCTCGGCCGTCAGGTCGCGAGCGTTCGCGCCGCTGGAGTGCAGGCGCGTGTCGATCCACGAGCCGTAGTTCGTCGGCTCGAGCGAGTACTTCTCGAGGAGTGCGAACCAGCGATCGATCCACTCCGTCGTGGGCTCGGGGTAGCGCTCGATGTGGCCCTCGCCGAGGATCTCGACGCCCGTCGCGCCGACGTCGGCGACGGCGGCGAGCGCCGTCTCGAGGTCCATGACGGTGCCGTAGTCGGTCATGAAGCTGTAGAGGCTGACGCCGTACTTGAACGGACCGCCCTCCTCGGACGACGTCAGCGTGATGTGCCGCGAGACCTCGTACGTCGACGGCTGGTGCTCCTGCGGGATGTACGACATGCGAAGCCGCAGCTGGATCGACACCTCGTGCGTTCCCTCGGGCAGGCCGCCGGGGAAGGGCACCGTCACGATCGCGGCCTCTTCGAGGGGCCAGCGCACCCCCTCGGAGTCCCACAGCTCCTGCAGCGTGCAGGTCCGGCCGGCGAATGTCCACAGCGGCACGTCCGCGGGCACGTCGACGAGGGAGCCGACGCGGACGGCGACACCGTCGATGAGGGATGCCGCCATGCCGCGGTACGACGGCATGCGCAGCCGGAACTGGAACCCGGTGACCTCGCTCCCCTCGCGGACGTTGCGGAAGCCGACGGACTGGATGAGGTCTCTCTCGAGAAGCATCGATGCTCGCTCTCTGGGTCGGGCCCGCGAAGCTGCGGACCGGGAGTCCCTCTCAGCGTATCAGCGTTACGTGCGATTCTGACATAAGTAAGATGAATGTGCGCATAACCATCACACCCTGTGCTCATCGCCCCGAGCGATGCCACCTACCGGGCTCATAGACCGCACGGATACACTGGCCCGAGGCATCCCGAACCGGAGGACCACACCGTCGTGTCCGATCAACCGCTCCTCTCCCGGCTCGACCTCAATCTGCTCGTCGCGCTCGACGCCCTGCTCACGGAGCGGAGCGTCACGCGGGCGGCCGAACGGCTCCATTTGAGCCAGCCCGCGCTCAGCGCCTCGCTCGCCCGCCTGCGCACGCACTTCAACGATCCGATCCTCGCCCGTCGGGGCAACAGCTACGAGCTCACGCCGCTCGCGCTGCGGCTCACGGAGCACACCACGACCGCGCTCGAGGCCGCGCGCAGGGTCTTCGAGAGCCAGGCGACCTGGAGCCCGCGGGATTCGACGCGCGAGTTCTCGATCTACGGCTCGGACTACGGCTTCGCCACGATCGGCAGCGAGGTCTCGCGCCTGGCCGCCGAGTCCGCGCCCGGCGTGCGGTTCCGCTTCATGCTGCACAACCCCTCGATCGTCGACGACGCCCTCAATCGCCTCCGCTCGGCCGACGGCATGGTCATCCCGCACGGCTACCTCGTCGACCTGCCTTACGCCGACCTCTGGCGCGACGGCTGGGTCGTGGTCGCGTCCGAGTCGAATGAGCAGGTCGGGGACGAGCTGACGATGGAGGTGCTCGGCGCCCTGCCGTGGGTCTTCACGTACCAGTCGCGGACGGCCTTCACGTCGGCGGCGCGGCAGCTCCAGCAGCTCGGCATCGAGCCGCACGTCGAGACGGTCGTGGAGAGCTTCCTCGCGCTGCCGCACTTCATCGCCGGCACGAACCGCCTCGGCCTCATCCAGGCGGGGCTCGCCCACGTCGCGGAGTCGGTCGCGGGCGTGCGGACCCTCGCGGCGCCGTTCGACGCGACGCCCGTCGTCAATGCGCTGTGGTGGCATCCCGTGCACGGGCGGGACCCCGAGCACGCCTGGATGCGAGGCATCTTCGAGCAGGCCGCCAAGCTCGTCTCGTCGCGCCTGCACCCCTCCGCGCTCGCGGCCGGCCGGGCCTGACCCGCCCGCGAAGAGCCGCGGGGTCGGTCAGCGTTCGAGGACGACGGCGAGGCCCTGGCCGACGCCGATGCACAGCGCCGCGACGGCGACTCCTCGTCCGCGCCGCTTCAGCTCGTGCGCCGCGTGGCCGATGATGCGGCCGCCGGATGCGCCGAGCGGGTGGCCGATCGCGATGGCGCCGCCGTGGATGTTGACCTTGCCCGGGTCGAGGTCGGGCCACAGCTGCATGCACGCGAGACTCTGCGACGCGAACGCCTCGTTGAGCTCGACGAGATCGACGTCGGTCCACGTCCGTCCCGCGCGCGCAAGGGCGCGGTTCGCCGCCTCGACAGGTGCCACGCCGAACACGTCCGGGTCGTTGCCGAACACGCCTCGGCCCGTGATGCGGGCGAGGGGCTCGGCATCCATCGCACCCTCGCGGCCCAGAAGCACAGCCGACGCGCCGTCGTTGATCGACGAGGAGTTGCCCGCGGTCACGGTGCCGTCCTTCGCGAAGAGGGCGCGCAGGCCCCCGAGCTTCTCGATCGTGGTGTCGTCGCGGATGCCTTCATCCCGCGCCAGCTCGCAGCCTTCGACCTGCACGATCTCGGGGTCGTAGATGCCGGCATCCCACGCCTCGGCCGCGAGCCGGTGGCTGCGCAGCGCGAAGGAGTCCTGCGCATCGCGCGAGATGCCGTAGATCTCCGCGAGCTTCTCTGCGGACTCGCCGTTGGAGATGGTCCAGTCCGCGCGGAACGCCGGGTTGACCATCCGCCAGCCGATCGACGTGTTCCACATCGTCTGGTTGCCGACGGCCGGCCACGGCTTCGACGACTTCTCGACGACGAACGGCGCGCGGCTCATCGACTCGACGCCGCCTGCGAGGACGATGTCGGCATCCCCCGCCTCGATGGCGCGCGAGCCCTGGATGACGGCCTCGACCGACGATCCGCACAGCCGGTTGACGGTCACACCCGGCACGGTCGTGGGGAAGCCCGCCAGCAGCGCGCCCATGCGCGCGACGTCGCGGTTGTCCTCCCCGGCCTGGTTCGCATCGCCGAAGATGACGTCCTCGACGCGGCCCGGGTCCAGGCCCGTGCGCTCGACCGTCGCCTTCATGACGACCGCGGCGAGGTCGTCGGGCCGGACCGCCGAGAGCGCGCCGCCCGCGCGCCCGAACGGGGTCCGCACGGCGTCGTAGACATGGGTTGCGGTCATGTCAGCTCTCCTCTCCGGGGTGCACCCGATCGCTGAGCGTCGTCGAAGCGTCGAACCCGAGGATCGCAGGGTCTAGGGTTCGAGTGTGAGCGAGGCCGGGATCGGCACGATGTCCTCGCGCAGCCGGATGATGTCGCGCGCGTGCTCGTGGAGGCGGAGATCCGCGGCGGTCTGCGGCACCCACTGCGGCACGGGCGAGGCGACACCGTCCTCTCCCGGCACGACGAAGACGCTCAGGCACTGGGTCGTGAGGGTCAGGTCGTGCGGCATCCGCGGATCGGCCGAGGACACCCGGATGCTCACGTGCATGCTGTGCGCGCTCGTGTAGACGATGCGGGCTTCGACCTCGACGAGGTCGCCGATCCGGACCGGCGCGAAGAAGTGGATGCCGCCCGAGTACACGGCGACGGCGGCGCTGGCAGCATCCCCATCCCTCGCCCACGACGCCGCGCACGCGTACGCGGCCTCGTCGATCCAGCGCATGACGGTGCCGCCGTGCGCCTTGCCGCCCCAGTTCACGACGCCGGGCGGCACGAGGAACCGCATCGTGACGCTCGGCGCCTCGGTGGGTGCTCCGTAGTCCTCGCCGAGCATGAGGCTCTTGATCTCGGTGCGCGACGGGATGCGGTCGAGCGCCGCCGCCGCGAGCTTGCGGTCCGAGCGCGAGACGGGCGTCCACACCGGCACTTCCGTGGGACGGCCGCCGGCGTCCTTCGCGACGAAGATCAGGATGCACGTCGTCGCGGGCGTGTACTCGCGCGTCGAGACCTCGGCGGACGACACCGTCACGACGACGTGCATACTCGTGCGGCCCGTGTGGACGAGACGCGCCTGCACCTCGATGAGGCTTCCCGGCGCGATGGCGCGGCGATGGCGCACGTTGCCGACGTACGCCGTGACGCAGTACGCGCCGGACCAGCCGACGGCGCACGCGTAGCCCGCCTTGTCGATCCACTCCATGACGCTCCCGGCCGCGACCGAGCGGCCACCCGCAGCGGTGTCGGCGGGCGTCGTCATGAACCGCAGCGTGATGCGGTCGTCGCGGCGCACGGTGCGGGCCTCGAGCGTCGGTGTGGTCACGCCGTCAGCCTAGAGTCGCGGCATCCCTCCGGACAGACGGATGCCGCACCCCGACCCTCTGCGCTTGCCACCCGCGAAGGAACCGGGGTTTTCACTCCTCGTCCGCGAGCACCTCGCTCGCGATGCGGAAGGCCGTGTTGGCGGCGGGGATGCCGGAGTACACGGCCGACTGCAGGATGAGCTCGCGGATCTCGGTGACCGACAGGCCGTTGCGCAGCGCCGCGCGCACGTGGAGCGCGAACTCCTCGTGGTCGCCGTGCGCGATGAGCGACGTGAGCACCGCGATCGACCGCGAGCGCCGGTCGAGGCCTGGTCTGGACCAGATGTCGCCCCACGCGACGCGGGTGATGAAGTCCTGGAAGTCCGCGGTCAGGTCGGTCGTGTTCGCGATCGTCCGATCGACGTGCTCATCGCCGAGGATGCGGCGGCGCACCGTCGTCCCCTGCTCCCAGCGCTCCGCGTCGGAGAGTCCTTCGTTGGTCGTCATGCGGCGCTCCCTCCGTCGGGGTCTGCAGGTGGCCCTCGTCGGCCGTCCGCGTCGCGACGAGCGTAGCGCGCTCGTGGTCGGCGAGGGAGACCAGAAGTCGACCGCTCGTCAGGGCGTGCCGAAGCTGTGCGCGGTCTTGATGGCGGCGACCGCGTCGGAGGCGAGGAACGCGAGCACGTCGCGGGCGGCAGCCGGCTCGGCCGATGTCGTCGCAACCGCCCCCGCGAACACGGTGTCGATCGCGCAGTCGGGCGGCAGCACGCCGAGGATGCGCACACCGGTCTGCCCGACGAGCTCGCTCAGCTGCTGGAACCCGAGGTCGGCCTCCCCCGTCGCGAGCAGGCGCGCGACCGGGACCCCGGGCCGCGCCTGCACGAGGCGGTCACCCACGTCGCCGGCCAGGCCCCACTCCTCGATCGCCTCGACGAGAGCGGTGCCGCTCGGACCGGTCGAGTACCCGACGCGCTCGGCCGCGAGCAGCGCCTCGCGAGCCCCGCGGGCATCCGCGAACGCCGGGCCGTCCGGTCGGCTCGCCGGCTCCTCGCTGTGCGACGGCACCGCCACGGCGACCTGCGAGAGCACGAGCGGAGTGACGGATGCCGCATCCACGTGTCCCTCCGCGGCGAGCCGGTCGAGCGCCCCCTCGGCCAGTAACACCAGGTCGAACTGCTCCCCGGCGGCCACGCGACGCGCGGCGTCGACCCCACCGACCGATTCGAGCTCGGTGTGAGGCAGCCCCGCGGCGACCGCGGCGGCGTTGAGATCGGCGAGGACAGCGCGCGTCGCCATCGACGAGATCGCCTTCATCAGCGCCGCGCCACCGGCTGCTCGAACGACTCGGCGTCGACCTCGCCCGATCCGGTCGCGTTGTAGCGCGGCCCCGAGACGGTCGACGTGTCGATCAGCTCACCGGCCCGCTCCAAGAGCTCCGGGTCCACCGCGACCTCCTGCGCCCGCTGGTTCTCGCGCACATGGTCGATGTTCGTGGTGCCGGGGATGGGGACCACGTGCTCACCGCGCGACAGCAGCCACGCTAGCGCGAGCTGCGCGGGCGAGCAGCCGGCTGCTGCGGCAAGGGAACGCCATCCGGGCAGCAGCGCCGCGTTGGATGGCCAGTGGTCGGGCTGGAAGCGCGGCATGGCGCGTCGGATGTCCTTGGCGGCGAGCTGTTCCGGGTCGCCGACCGAGTCCGCCAGGAAGCCGCGCGCGACCGGCGAGAACGCGACCAGCGCCACTCCGCTCTCGCGCGTGGCCTCGAGCATGCCGAGCTCGGGGTTGCGGCTCCACAGGGAGTACTCGTTCTGCACGGCCGCGATCGGAGCGACTGCCTGCGCCTCGCGGAGCCGCGCGACCGACACCTCCGACAGCCCGATCGCACCGATCTTGCCGGCATCCCGCGCCTCCGCGAGCGCGCCGACGCTCTCCGAGATCGGGACCGTCCTGTCCCACCGGTGCAGGTAGTAGAGGTCGATGTGGTCCACGCCGAGCCGCGCGAGCGACGCGTCGACCTGCGCGCGCAGCGTCGCGGGGCGGCCGTCGATGACCTTCACGCCGTCGACCATCGCCATGCCGCCCTTGCTGGCCAGCACCACCTCCTCGCGTCGCCCCGCGATCGCCCGGCCGACGAGCTCCTCATTGCGCCCGCCGCCGTACAGTGTGGCGGTGTCGAGATGCCGCACACCCTCGTCGAGGGCGCTGCGAAGCACGGCCAGCCCCTCCTCCGGCGTCGGCGGCACGCCGTAGGCGTGGCTGAGGTTCATGCAGCCGAGACCCAGACGAGGGAGAGTCAGCGTCATCCGAGCTGCTCCTCCAGCGCGCCGAGCACGCGGTAGCAGTCGATGACCTGACGCAGCGACGAGTTCGGCTCGCGCCCCTCCTGGATAGCGGAGACGAACTCGCGATCCTGCAGCTCGATGCCGTTCATGCTCACGGCGACCTGGGACACGTCGATCGGCTCGTCACGACCGTTGAAGAGGTCGTCGTAGCGGGCGATGTACGTCTCGGTGTCGCCGATGTATCGGAAGAACGTGCCGAACGGCCCGTTGTTGTTGAACGACAGCGAGAGCGTGCAGATGGCGCCGGTCTCGCTCTTGAGCTGAACGGACATGTCCATCGCGATGCCGAGCTCGGGGTGGATCGGGCCCTGGATCGCGTTGGCCTGCACGATGCGGCCGGCCTGGTAGGCGAACAGGTCGACCGTGTGCGCGGCGTGATGCCACAGCAGGTGGTCGGTCCACGAGCGCGCCTCACCCTTGGCATTGGTGTTGGTGCGGCGGAAGAAGTACGTCTGCACGTCCATCTGCTGCACGGCGAAGTCGCCGGCGAGGATCCGGTTGTGCACGAGCTGGTGCGAGGGGTTGAAGCGGCGCGTGTGACCCACCATGGCCACGCGATCGGATGCCTCGGCGACGGCCAGCGTGGCCTCGGCATCCTCCAGCGAATCCGCGAGCGGGATCTCCACCTGCACGTGCTTGCCGGCCGCGAGCACCGCCTGCGTCTGGGCGGCGTGCACCTGCGTCGGCGTGGCGAGGATGACGGCGTCGACGTCGTCGCGCTCGAGCACGGCGTCGAGCCCGACGACGGCGTGCGGCACGCCGTACTTCTCGGCCACGGCCTGCGTGGGCTCGAGCTTCGTGCCGCTGACGACCGTCACCTCGGCATCCGGGATGTTCACCAGGCCGTCGAGGTGCTTCATCCCGAAGGCGCCGGCTGCACCGACGACGGCGACGCGGACCTTGCCACTGCTCATGCGTTCTTCCTTTCGCGGTGGGGAATCAGGATGTCAGGCGTTCGCAACGGCCGCGGTTTCCGCCGGCTCGGGGGCGAACACATGCTCCGCGGGCTCGGCCGCACCTTCTTCGTCGGCGGCGGCGACCGTCCTGCCGACCGGGTTGCTGATGACGAGGTGGCCGACGGCGGTGTTGGACGCTGGGACGTGGTAGAACCGGTGGTCGGTCGAGGGTTCTTCGCCGCCGAACTGGTCGTCCATTGCACCGCGGGCGATCAGCCAGTCGACGAGCTCGATGCCCTCGGATCCGGCCTCGTCGACGTACTCCATGTGCGGCCACTCGGTGAGCCCCAGCGGATCGGCGATGAGGTGGTCGAGGAAGGCGTTGTCCCACTCCTTGTTGATGAGTCCGGCGCGCGGGCCCTGCAGCTGGTGGCTCATGCCGCCGGTGCCCCAGATCTGCACGTTGAGCTCTTCACCGTCCCACTTGTCGATCGCGCGACGAAGCGCCTTGCCGAGCTCGTAGCAGCGACGCCCGGAGGGCACCGGGTACTGCACGACGTTGACGGCGAGCGGGATGACACGCACCGGCCACTGCTCGTCGGGGCCGAGCTCGCCGTAGACGAGGGACAGCGGCACGGTGAGCCCGTGGTCGACGACCATCTCGTTGACGAGGGTGAGGTCGAAGTCGTCCTGGATGATCGACTGCGCGAGGTGCGCGGCGAACTCCGGATAGCCCTTCACGTCAGGAACCGGGCGGGGTCCGTACCCCTCGTCGGCGACCGGATACTCGGCTCCCGTGCCGAGCACGAAAGTCGGGATGATCGAGGCGTCGAACGCGGTCGCGTGGTCGTTGTAGACGAGGATCACGACATCGGGGGTGTTCTCCTTCGCCCACTTCCGCGTCCACTGGTAGCCGTCGAACACCTGCTTCCAGTAGGGCTCCTCGGTCTTCCCGAGGTCCATCGCGGCGCCGATCGCCGGCACATGCGACGTGAACAGCGCCGAGGTGTACTTCGCGGGAGCGTCAGGCCGGAACGTGTTCGCCTTCTCGGTCCGCGGTGGGGTCCAGCCGTCGAGGTCCTTCAGGCGGTTGCCCTCGGGCCGGCGCCCGCCGCCGACCATCATGTCGCGGTAGGCGGCCTCCGACATCCCGGTCATGGAGCCGGCCATCTGCTGGAAGCTCAGCCCGTGCGTGGCACCGATCTTGCTGAGGAAGTAGATGTTGCCGCCCTCGGCGATCATGGTGTTCAGATCCATGTCGAGCACGGCCTGACGCTGCACCGGGTTCAGCGGCCACTCGTCGAGGTAGGCCTCCTGGTCGGCGAGGAAGCGCGAACGGTTCTCGGGCTTCATGAGCGACATCGAGAACTGATTGAGGTGATAGCCCTTGCGGGCCTGCTCGGCATCGAAGATGGTCGTGCCGGGGATGTCCTTGTAGGGCTTGTCGAGTGCCATTTCAGTCTCCTTCTGGCCAGTACAGACGCCGGGGGTTGTCCACCAGCAGCTGCTGCTGAAGCTCGGCGGTGGGGGCGATCTGCGGGATGTAGTCGACCAGCAGCCCATCGTCGGGCATGTGGTCCTTGAGGTTGGGGTGGGGCCAGTCGGTGCCCCACAGCACCCGATCGGGGAACTCCTCGACCACGCGACGGGCGAACGGCACGACGTCCGTGTATGCGCGCTGTTCGCCATTCAATGCACGCGGGCCGGTGACGCTGAGCCGTTCCGGGCACGACACTTTCGTCCACACGTTGGGGTTCTCGCGCATGAAGCGCAGGAAGAGATCGAACTCGGGACCCTCGGGGTCTTTCGTCACATCGGGACGCCCCATGTGGTCGACGACGATGTCCGTCGGAATCGCCGAGAAGAAGTCGTAGAGCTCGGGCAGGTCCTCGGATTCGAAGTAGATAACGACGTGCCAGCCGAGCGGCGCGATCTTGGCGACGATCGCGTCGAGGGAATCGGTGGGTACGCGGTCGACGAGGCGCTTGACGAAGTTGAACCGGACTCCGCGCACGCCCGCGGCGTGCAGTTCGGCGAGCTGCTCCTCGGTCACGTCGCGGCGCACCGTCGCCACGCCGCGCGCGCGTCCCTCGCTGCGCTGCAGCGCGTCGACCAGCGCGCGGTTGTCTGCGCCGTGGCACGTGGCCTGCACGATGACGTTGCGGTCGAAGCCGAGGTGGTCGCGCAGCGCGTACAGCTGCTCGGCCGATGCGTCGCACGGCGTGTACTTGCGCTCGGGGGCGTAGGGGAACCGCTCGCCTGGTCCGAACACGTGGCAGTGCGCGTCGACGGCGCCGGCGGGCAGCCGGAAGACGGGGATGCTGGGCCCCTCGTACCAGTCCAGCCAGCCCGCAGTCTTCTCGAAGCCGCCGCTCGTCTCACCGTGGGCGATGGTCTGCGTCTCGCTCATCGTCAGTCCTCCACGTATTCCAGGCCGGCCGCCGCGAGCGGCTCGCGCATGCCGTAGATATCGAGCCCGAGGACGCCCGCGCGGAACTTCTCGCGCTTGGCCTCCTCGTTCGCCTCGCGGGTTGCGGACGCCTCGGCCACGGCCGCGACGAGCTCTCGCGGCACGATCACGACTCCGTCGACGTCGGCGACCACGACGTCGCCAGGGTTCACGACGGCGTTGGCGACGACGACGGGGATGTTGACCGACCCGAGCGTCGCCTTGACCGTTCCCTTGGCGTTGATGGCGCGGGAGAAGACGGGGAAGTCCATCTTCTCGAGGTCGGCGACGTCGCGGACGCCCCCGTCGATGACGAGGCCCTTGCAGCCGCGCGCGGTCAGCGACGTCGCGAGCAGCTCGCCGAAGAAGCCGTCCTCGCTCTCCGTCGTGCAGCCCGCCACGATGACATCGCCCTCCTGCACCTGCTCGGCCGCGACGTGGAACATCCAGTTGTCGCCGGGCTGCAGCAGCACCGTGACAGCCGGACCGCAGAGCTTCGCGCCGCTGTACGCGGGCCGGATGTACGGACGCAGGAGTCCGACGCGACCCATCGCCTCGTGGATCGTGGCGACGCCGAACTGCGAGAGGCGCGCGACGTCGGCGGGGTCGGGGCGCTCGATGCGGGTGCGGACGATGCCGAGGCTGTTCAGTCGCATGGTTGTTCCTGTCAGAGTCCGCGGGCGGTCAGCGCCCGGTCGAGGCGCGGGTACACGCGGCGTGCGTTGGTCGCGAAGACCTGGGCGCGCTCCGCGTCGTCGAGATTCGGTGTCGCGTCGACGTACCGCTTGGTGTCGTCGAAGTGGTGTCCTGTCCGGGGGTCGATGTCGCGGACTGCGCCGATCATCTCGCTCGCGAACAGGATGTTGTCGGTGGGCACGACTTGCGTGAGCAGGTCGATCCCGGGCTGGTGGTAGACGCACGTGTCGAAGAACACGTTGCCCAGCAGGTGCTCCTCGAGCTCCGGCTTGCCGAGCGCCATCGCGAGGCCGCGGAAGCGGCCCCAGTGGTAGGGGACGGCTCCGCCGCCGTGCGGGATGACGAGCTTGAGGTCGGGGAAGTCGCGGAACAGGTCGCCCTTGAGCAGCTGCATGAACGCCGTCGTGTCGGCGTTGAGGTAGTGATCGCCCGTGGTGTGGAAGACCGGTTTGCACGAGGTGCTGACGTGGATCATCGCGGGGATCTCGTACTCGACGAGCTTCTCGTAGACGGGGTACCACGACCGGTCGGTCAGCGCCGGTGCAGACCACTTCCCGCCGGACGGGTCGGGGTTGAGATTGACGGTGACGGCGCCGAGCTCTTCGACGGCGCGCGTGAGCTCGGCCACGGTTGTCTCGGGAGCGACTCCCGGCGACTGCGGCAGCATCGCGCCGGGCAGGAAGCGGTCGGGGAAGAGCTCGCTGACGCGGGCGCACAGATCGTTGCAGATCCGCGCCCAGGTCTCGCTCACGGCGAGGTCGCCGATGTGGTGCGCCATGAACGACGCGCGGGGGCTGAACACCGTGATGTCGCTGCCGCGCTCATCCATGAGCCGAAGCTGATTGGCCTCGATGGTCTCGCGGATGTCGTCATCGCCAATCCGCAGCGCAGCGGGGTCGGGCGCGTCGCCGCTGCCTTCCGCGAAGGCGATCTGCAGGTCGCGCCATGCGCCCAGCTGCGCGTGCGCCGTCGTGTAGTGGCCATGGATGTCGATGATCAACGGGCGTCCTTGTCGCTGGCGGGATCCGGAATCGGCGAGGTGGGCGCCCCTCGGCGGCCCTGCCGGATGCTGTCGACCACGACTCTAAGCCGCCCCCAGACCTGTGGTCCAATAGATGTAACCGGCACGCCCAATAGATACGATCGATGCGTGCCCTTCGCCGACCTGAACCAGCTGCGGACATTCGTGGTCCTGTACGAGCTGCGCAGCCTCACGGCGGCGGCCGACCGCCTGCACGTCACGCAGCCCACCGTCAGCTACACGCTCGCGCGCCTGCGGGAGCGTTTCAAGGACGACCTGTTCCGCCGCGAGGGCCACGTCATGGTTCCGACGGCACGAGCCGTGCAGCTGTTCGGGCCGCTGCACGAGGCGCTGGCGCAGATCGACGCCACCGTGAGCGCGCCGGACGCGTTCGACCCGGCGACACTCGACGGCGAGCTCGCACTGGCGCTGACATCCATCGGCGAGCAGACCTTCCTGCCGCCGATCATGCCCGTCCTGGCGCGCGAGGCCCCCGGGCTTCACCTTCAGGTCGCGCGGCTGGATGCCGACCGGGTCGAGGACGGCCTCATCCGCGGGTCGATCGATCTGGCGATCACGGTCTCGCTGATGGGCTCGCCCAGCCTCTGGCGCACACCCATCCGCAGCGTCGAGTACGTGGCCCTCTCCTCGTCCGCGCATCCCCTGCCGGCGACCGGCCCGGACATGTTCGCGGGGCGCCGGTTCGTGCGCGTCTCGGCACGCGGGGGTCACGTGTTCCCGTTCCAGACGATGGTCGAGCACGGACTCATGACCCAGGTCGCGCTCACGGTCGAGGAGTACGCGTCCGTGCCCGCCGTGCTGGAGGCGACAGACCTGGTCGTGCTCCTGCCGCGCCACGTGGCCGAGGTGTTCTGCGGATGGTTCGCGGGTCTGCGGATCGCGGAACTGCCCTGGCCCGGCCACAGCGCCCCGGTCGCGCTCTACACGCGTCGCGAGGCGGCCCTGTCTCAGGCGCAGCGGTGGTTCCGGTCCGCCGTGTTCGACGCGGTCGCCGCCGACGAGTACCGCGAGCGCTAGTCCTTCCGGCGGTTCCAGCTCGCCTTCGCGGGGGCGATGGGGCTGCGGACGTGGATCGACCACGTGGAATGCGGGTGGATCGAGAGGATCGCCTTCTCGAACCAGGCCCGGGCCTCGTCCGAGAGCTCGGGGAAGACGGCATCCTTGTCGGCGTCGTCCTGGGGCCGCGGCCGCAGAGCCTTCCAGACCAGCTGCACCTCGGGAGCGCCCGTCGGGATGCCGCCGACCTCGAGCACGGCCCGATCCCACGGCAGCTGGAGCCGGGGATCGCGTCGGTACAGCCAGGCCCGATCCGTGCCGTCCTCGACATTCACCTTGAGAGCCCACGCGCCGGTGCGCTCGTCACGCACCCGCACGGGCTGCAGGTCGGCGTCGCCCGGTGCCTCGTCCCACGGGACCACGTCGTCCTCGCCGTGCGGCGCCCACGCGGAGTACCCGCTCGGCAGCGCGCGGACGAGCGGCGCCAGCTCCGCCGACGTCGTGCTGACGTCCGCGTCTTCGCGCTCCCGGATGGGCCGACCGAGCCAGTGATCGAGCGCGGCCCCTCCCGACAGCCACCACCGAGCGGGCGATGCGGCGAGCAGATCCGCGGCAGCGCGGGGCGAGAGCGGCTCCCACGGCGTGTCGGCGATCGGCTGGGCAGGCAGCATCACCTCAGGCTACCGCCGCGATCGCGCACCGGGATGCCCACGCCCGCTCGTGCGCCGGGACGCGTGTCATCCTGGGGCATGGCCAACTCGCCGTCGGGCGACTCGATGACGCAGCGCATCGTGCGCGTGCTCGAGACGTTCACGACCGAGCGGACCGTGCAGACGGCGTCCGAGATCGGCCGTCGCGCGGGACTGCCGTCGTCGACCGCCCATCGGCTCGTCGACGACCTCGTGCGCGAGGGCCTGCTGGAACGGGATGACGAGCACAGCGTCCGGCTCGGCATGCGGCTGTGGGAGCTCGCGCTGCGGGGTTCGCGCGCCCTGCGTCTGCGGCAGGCGGCGCTGCCGTCGATGGAGCGCATCCAGGCGCGCGTCCGCGAGCACACCCAGCTCGCCGTGCTCGAGCACGACGCCGCACTGTTCGTCGAGCGGCTCTCGCATCCGGATGCCGGCGCGAACATCACCCGGATCGCCGGCCGCCTTCCGCTGCACGCGTCCTCGTCGGGGCTCGTGCTGCTCGCCTACGCCGAACCCGACGTGCAGGAGCGGGTGCTTGCGGCGCCGCTCGCGGCAGTCGCGCCCGAGACGGTGACGGATGCCGCGTCCCTCCGCCGCGTCCTCGGCGGCATCCGCCGCTCGGGCTTCGTCGTCTCACCGGGCTCGGTCGAGTCCGTCTCGACGGGGGTCGCGGTGCCGGTCCGCGACGAGACCGGCGACGTCGTCGCGGCGCTGTCCGTCGTCCTGCCGCGCGAGACGCCGACCGAGGTCGCGATCACCGAGCTCCTCCGCGCCGCCCGCGACATCCGCTCCGCCCTCTCCCGCCGCTGACGGAAGACGGCCGACGGAGCACGGTGGCCGTCCCTCGCTCTGCGCGTGTGTCTCCGGTCCTCTCCCAGCCGACAGGTCAACCACGCATTCGCAGGCCCGATCAGCGAAAAGTTCCCTGCGATCGCGTGGTTGACCTGTCGGTCAGCGGGGCGGAGAAACGCCAGGAGCGAACGTGCCCATTGAACGGGAAGATTCGACCCGCGCAGCGAGCCGGAGCCGCACACTGGTCGACAGCATCCCGAATCGTCCGTCGAAGGAGACGAACCATGACCGCCACAGTCCGCACGCGCGTCGCGATCATCGGCGCCGGGCCCGCGGGCCTGCTCCTGGCCCACCTGCTCGACAAGGCGGGCATCGAGTCGATCGTCATCGACCAGCGCACGCGCGAGGAGATCGAGACGACGATCCGCGCCGGCATCCTCGAGGAGGGCACGGTCGACGTGCTCTCGTCCTCGGGCGCCTCCGACCGGGTCCTCGCGGAGGCGCACCGCCATGAGGGCATCGAGCTGCGCTTCGCGGGCGCCGGCCACCGGATCGACTTCGCGGCCCTCGTCGGCCGGGCCGTGTACCTGTACCCGCAGCACGAGGCGCTCAAGGACCTCATCGCGGCGCGGCTCGCCGCCGGCCAGGATCTGCGCTTCGGGGTGACGGCGCAGCGCGTCGAGGGCGCCGAGTCCGACCGGCCCGCCGTCATCGCGAGAGACGCCGACGGACAGCCGCTCACGATCGAGGCCGAGTTCGTCGTGGGCGCCGACGGCTCGCGGAGCGTCGCGCGCGAGGCGGTCTCCGGCTCGCGCAACGGCTACTTCCGCGAGTACCCGTTCGCGTGGTTCGGCATCCTCTGCGAGGCGCCGCCGAGCGCCGACGAGCTCATCTACAGCAATTCGCCGGACGGCTTCGCGCTCATCAGCCAGCGGAGCACGACCGTGCAGCGCATGTACTTCCAGTGCGACCCCGAGACCGATCCGAGCGCCTACTCCGAGGATCAGCTGTGGGACGAGCTCCAGAAGCGCGTGCCCGGCACGACCCTCAAAGAGGGTCCGATCTTCCAGCGCGACGTCCTGCGGTTCCGCAGCTTCGTCGCGCACGAGCTCCTGAAGGGCCGCGTGGCCCTGATCGGGGATGCTGCGCACACCGTGCCGCCGACGGGCGCGAAGGGCATGAACCTCGCCGTCGCGGACGTGCTCGTGCTCGAGAAGGCCCTGCGGGCACTTCTCCTCGAGGACGACCACCGCCTGCTCGAGGCATTCCCCGAGACCGCACTGCACCGCATCTGGAAGGCACAGCACTTCTCGTGGTGGATGACGAGCATGCTCCACGTCGCTCCGGATGCCTCGGACTTCGACCGCCGCCGCCAGCTCGGGGAGCTGCGCTCCGTCGTCGAGTCCGAGCACGGCCGCGCCTTCCTCGCCGAGGCATACACGGGCTGGCCCCTGGAAGGCCTGGCCTGAGCCGTCGCGAACCGCGGGAGGTGTCAGACTGCTGTGACCATGACACTGCACACCGAGACCCTCCGCGATCACGCGTGCCTGATCGTGCACGGCCCCGACCAGCCCGGACTCGTCGCGGCCGTGACGGCGCTCATCACCCGCAACAAGGGCAACATCGTCTCGCTGGACCAGTACTCCGACAACCCTGAGGGCGGCGCGTTCTTCCAGCGCGTCGTCTTCCACCGGGCCGACCTCCAGGCGGCCCTGCCCGACCTCGAAGCCGACATCGAGAAGACGCTCGAGCCGTACGGCATGGAGTGGCGGCTGACGGATCAGTCCATCCCGAAGCGGATGGCGATCCTCGCCTCGACGAGCGACCACTGCCTGCTCGAGCTGCTGTGGCGCCACCGGCGCGGTGAGCTGCCCGTCACGATCCCGATGGTCATCTCGAACCACACCAACACCGCCGAGGACGTCCGATCCTTCGGCATCCCGTTCATCCACGTGCCGTCGCAGGGCGCCGACAAGTCCGCGGCCGAGGCTCGGATCATCGAGCTGCTCAAGGGCAACGTCGACTTCGTCGTGCTCGCGCGGTACATGCAGATCCTCTCGGACGCCTTCCTCGAGGAGCTCGGCGTGCCCGTGATCAACATCCACCACTCGTTCCTCCCCGCGTTCATCGGCGCCGCGCCGTACCGCAAGGCGTGGGAGCGGGGCGTCAAGCTCATCGGCGCGACCTCGCACTATGTGACCAAGGACCTCGACGAGGGTCCGATCATCGAGCAGGACGTCGCACGCGTGAGCCACGCGCACACCGCCGCCGACCTGCAGGCGCACGGCGCCTACGTCGAGCGCGCCGTGCTCTCCCGCGCAGTGCAGTGGCACGCCGAGGACCGCGTCATCCGGCACGGCAACCACACGGTGGTCTTCAGCTAGCCGCGCCTCACCCCGACCCACGCGCACCTCTACCGGCACGGGCGCGAACCTGGTACGCCGTACATGTGGCCCGGCGTCGTTGGACCGAGGGGAACAGGGCGATGATCGTCCTCCTCGCCTGCTGCTTCGTCCTGCTCGTCAGCGTGCCCATCGCCGGGTTGCTGCTGCCCCTGACCCGCGCCCAGTCCACCGCCGACGCGGGCGCCAAGGCCTCGGATCACCTCGACACCGTCGTCGCGACGCTTCCCGCAGAGCTCGTGATGTCGGACGAGGAGAATTCGCCGACCGAGGGACCATGCCGATCGGATTCCGAGGGGCGGCTCGTGGGGGTCCGCCGGGTCGTCGTCGTCGATCCGGCGTTCGACATGGCGGAATGGTCCGAGCAGCTGCGCGACGATTTCCAGGACTGGCGCTTCACCCGGAGGGCGCTCGACCTCGAGGGGGCCCTCCTCCTGTCGCTCGTCGCGTCGGACTTCTCCCTCGTCAGCGTGCGATCGGCCGGGACGGAGGACGGCACCGTGCTCACGATGACCTCGTGGTCGCCGTGCCTGAGCGCGTCGGGCTAGAAGACGTACTCCATCAGGTCGACGCCCAGCGTCCGGAACGCGTCGTGGACGCGCAGGCGGTGCGAGATCGACAGGTCGTCGAAGCACACGATGAGGGCGTACGACAGTCCGGCCCTCGGCCCCGCGATGACCCCCGCCTCGACGCGGATGCCGGCATCCCGTCCCGTCTTGTTGATGAAGAGCAGCCCGTGCTCGTCGTTCTCGTGCGAGAAGGGGTCCAGGCCCGTCGCGGAGGCCACGAGCGTCAGGTCGTGGTTGAGGCTCAGCCACTCCGCGACCTGGGCGCTGACGCCCGGTGAGACTGTCTGCGAGTTGACGAGCGCCGCGAACACCTCGGCGAGCTCCCGCGCCGAGCCGAGCGCGAAGTGCGGAGCGTCGTCGGGGCCGCGCTGATCGCGGAAGACGTCCAGCAGAGCCGCGCGCGACAGGCCGAGCTGCTCGATGCGCGAGCGCACCGCCTCCAGGCCCACTCGGGAGATCAGCGTGTTGGCCGCGATCGCGTCGCCGGTCGCCGCCGTCAGCACGGCGAGGTCGCAGAGCGGAAGCGCAGGCGCCTTGAGGTGCTGCCACACCCCGCCGACGGCGACGGGCTCGACCGAAGTGCGCTCGACGATCTCGAGCGGATCCAGCGTGCCGGCCTCGAACCCTGCCGCGACCTCGATGAGCAGCGGCACGACGCCGAGCCCGGCGACGGGCAGCGTCACGAAGTCGTCGCCGGACAGCACGGACGTGCCGCGGTCGAGATCGTTCACGCGCACGGAGATGCGCGCACCGAAGCTCGCGAGCTCGTCGAGCGACTTGAGTGTCGAGGCGAAGGAACGGCGACCGACGGCTGCTCGCCTCGGGAGTCGGCGGCTGCTGCGCCGCGTCCCGCGGAGCGCTTCGCCAGGCGTCTCCTGGGTGGGAGGACCCGCCATGTCGAACGGCTCAGAAGGCGTGCCCACGCGGGCGGTTCCTTTCGGGTTGCTCGGGTACAGAGAAAGGCTGCGCCCGGAGGCGCGAGTGACGTGCATGATGCTGCTGTTCGGTTGTGGGGTGCTGGAACGGGTACTGCGTCATCGTGCGCCGCCCGGCCGGGTGTCCGGACGGCGCCCGCAGCGGATCACCAGATGGTGACGCGCTGATCCTCCGGCAGCCAGAGGTCGTCGGACTCGGCGACATCGAACGCATCGTAGAACGCGTCGATGTTGCGGACGATCTGGTTGCAGCGGAATTCGTTGGGTGAGTGCGGGTCGATCGTCAGCAGGCGGATGGTCTCGGCATCCCGCCCCTTCTGCTGCCAGATCTGGGCCCAGCTGAGCAGGAGCCGCTGGATGCCGGTGAACCCGTCGATCACGGGAGGCTCGCCGCCGTCGAGCGACAGCTCGTACGCCTTGATCGCGATGCCGAGACCGCCCAGGTCGCCGATGTTCTCGCCGATCGTGAGGGCGCCGTTGACCTTGTAGTCCTCCGACAGTCCCTGCGGCGTGAGCGCGCTGTACTGCTCGATGAGGCTCTTCGTGCGCTCCTCGAACGACGCGCGGTCCTCGTCGGTCCACCAGTCGCGCAGCGACCCGTCGCCGTCGAAGCGGCTCCCCTGGTCGTCGAAGCCGTGGCCGATCTCGTGGCCGATGACCGCGCCGATGCCACCGTAGTTGGCCGCGGCGTCCCGATCGGCTTCGAAGAAGGGATGCTGGAGGATCGCCGCGGGGAAGACGATCTCGTTCATGAGTGGGTTGTAGTACGCGTTGACCGTCTGCGGCGTCATGTACCACTCGTCGCGGTCGATGGGCTTGCCCACCTTGTCGAGCTGGCGCTCGTGCTCGAGGACGTGCGAGCGGGCGACGTTGCCGACGAGGTCGGCGGGGTCGATCTCGAGGCCCGAGTAGTCCTTCCACTTCACCGGATAGCCGATCTTGGGGGTGAAGGCCTCGAGCTTGCCGAGCGCGCGCTCGCGCGTCTCGGGGCTCATCCACTCGAGCTCCGCGATCGAGCGGCGGTACGCCTCGATGAGGTTCGCGACGAGCTCGTCCATCGCCTCCTTGGCCGCCGGCGGGAAGTGGCGCTCCACGTAGACCTTGCCGATCGCCTCGCCCATCGCGGCCTCCGCGAGCCCGACGCCGCGCTTCCAGCGCTCCCGGATGACCGGGACGCCCGTCAGCTGCGTGCCGTAGAACGCGAAGTTCTCGTCGACGAACTCGTCGGTGAGGAACGCGGCCGCCGCGTGCACGACCGAGAAGCGCAGCCACGCCTTCCAGTCGTCGAGGCGATCCTCGACCAGCAGCGCCCCGAGCCCCTCGAGAAAGCTCGGCTGGTAGACGACGACCTCGGCGAAGGCGTCGGGGTGCCCCGGTGCGACGCCGTCGAGCCACGGCTGCAGATCGACGCCCAGGAGCCCCTCGACCTCGTCCCACGTCTTGAGGTTGTAGGTCGCGACGGCGTCGCGGCTGCGCACGTTGTCCCAGTGGTGGGAGGCGAGCTCGGTCTCGAGCGACGTGATGCGGTCGGCGGATGCCGAGGGCTCCGCGATCCCCGCGAGCTCCAGCATCCGCTCGATGTGCGTACGGAAGACGATGCGCGTCTCGCCGAAGTTCTCGAGCCGGTAGTACGACTCGTCCGGGAGCGAGAGCCCGCCCTGCACGATGAAGGGCAGGTACCGCGTCGGGTTCCCGGGGTCGGGCTCGACGTAGAGCGTGAACATGCCGCCCAGGCCGTCGCGCTCGAACTCGCCGACCGTGCGCAGCAGGTCGGGGATCGAGGAGATCGCGTCGACGCGCTCAAGGCGGTCGGCGAGGGGGGTCGCCCCGAGCTCCGCGATGCGGTCGGTGTCCATGAAGCTCGTGTACAGGTCGCCGATCTTGCGCGCCTCGGTGCCGGGCTCGGCCTCCTGCGATTCCTCGACGATCGCGCGGACGTCCTTTTCGGCCTGCTCGGCGATCAGGTGGAACGAGCCCCACCGCGCCTTGTCGTCCGGGATCTCGGTCCGTTCGAGCCACGCGCCGTTCACGTGACGGAAGAGGTCGTCCTGCGGTCGGATCTCAGGGCTCAGTTCATCGAGCGTGAGACCGGATCGGGGGGTCTCGGTCATTCGTACAGGATATGTGGTCGGCGCCTCACCCTAGGCTCGATCCGTGGCCCCCGACACGCTCAATCGCGACATCCTGCGGCTCGCCGTCCCCGCGCTCGGCGCGCTCGTCGCCGAGCCGCTGTTCCTCATCGTCGACGCGGCGCTCGTCGGACACCTCGGGGTGGAGCCGCTCGCGGGCCTCGGGATCGCGTCGGCGGTCCTGCAGACGATCGTGGGGCTCATGGTCTTCCTCGCCTACTCGACGACTCCCGCCGTCGCGCGGCGGTTCGGCGCGGGCGATCCCACGCGGGCCGTGTCCGTCGGCATCGACGGCATGTGGCTGGCCCTCGGGCTCGGCGCGATCCTCGCGCTCGCGGGCTTCGCGGCGACGCCGTTCCTCGTCGGCCTCTTCGGCGCGACGCCCGAGGTCGCGTCCGAAGCCGTCACGTACCTCGGCATCTCGATGTGGGGCCTTCCCGCGATGCTCGTCGTGTTCGCCGCGACGGGGCTCCTCCGCGGCATGCAGGACACCGTGACGCCCCTGTGGATCGCCGGCCTCGGCTTCGCGGCCAACGCCCTGCTCAACTGGGCCTTCATCTACGGACTCGGCTGGGGCATCGCGGGCTCCGCGACCGGGACCGTCGTCGCCCAGTGGGCGATGGTCGGCGCCTACGTCGTCGTCGTGGGGCGCCTCGCACGCCGGCACGAGGCATCCGTCCGCCCTCATCGCGAGGGGGTGCGCGGCTCGGCCCGCTCGGGAGGCTGGCTCTTCCTGCGCACGGTGTCGCTGCGCATCGCACTGCTCGCGACGGTCGTCGTCGCGACGGCCCTCGGCACGGAGGAGCTCGCCGGCTGGCAGGTCGCGTTCACGATCTTCTCGACGGCCGCATTCGCCCTCGATGCGCTCGCGATCGCGGCGCAGGCGCTCATCGGCAAGGGCCTCGGCGCCGAGGACGAGCGGCGCGTCCACCGCGTGCTGGGCCGCACGGTCGCGTGGGGCGCCTGGTTCGGCGTCGTCGTGGGCGGCGTCATCGCCGCCTTCTCGGGCGTCATCGGGCTGCTCTTCACGGGGGATGCCGAGATCGCCGCCTTGGTTCAGCCCGCCCTGCTCGTGCTCGCCGTCGCCCAGCCGATCTGCGGCATCGTGTTCGTGCTCGACGGCGTGCTCATCGGCGCGGGCGACGGCCGCTATCTCGCGATCGCCGGCGGCATCAACCTCGTGCCGTTCCTGCCGTCCCTCGCGATCCTCGCGGCGCTGCACCCGACCGGCGCCGCCGGGCTCGCGTGGCTGTCCGTCGCCTTCTTCGGCGTCTACATGCTCGCGCGCCTCGGCACGCTCGGCTGGCGCGTCCGCGGCGCGGCCTGGATGACCGTCGGGGTCTGAGCTAGGCCCAGCGGCGGCACCACTCGTACATCACGACGGCCGCCGCGGCGCTCGCGTTGATCGAGCGCGTCGAGCCGTACTGGGTGATCTGGACGGTGGCGGATGCCGCGGCGAGCGCCTCGCGCGAGAGCCCGGGGCCCTCCTGACCGAAGAGCAGGACGCACCGCTCGGGGAGGTCGGCGTGGTCGACCGGCGCCGAGCCGTCGACGTTGTCGATCGCGAGGATCGGAAGGCCCGCGGCATCCGCCCACGCGGCGAACTCCGCCACATCCTCGTGGTGGCGCACGTGCTGGTACCGGTCGGTCACCATGGCACCACGGCGGTTCCAGCGGCGCTTGCCCACGATGTGCACCTCGGCCGCGAGGAACGCGTTGGCGCTGCGCACGATCGAGCCGATGTTCATGTCGTGCTGCCAGTTCTCGATCGCGACATGGAACGGATGCCGCTTCCCGTCGAGGTCGGCGACGATCGCGTCCATCGACCAGTAGCGGTACTCGTCCACGACGTTCCGGCGGTCGCCTTCGGCCAGCAGCTCCCGGTCGTAGCGCGGATCGTCCGGCCAGGCGTCGGCGCCGCCCGGCCACGGTCCGACGCCGTACGGCAGTTCGGGCTCCGCGTGGGCTTCGGGCTCGTCGGTCACCGGCCCAGGCTAGCCGCCGTTCCTGTTCGCAACTCAGGCTGATCAGCGCGAGCGGGCGCGGGCCACGGCGTGTCGCGCGGACGCGCCGCATCCCGCCTGAGTCGCGAACATGCTCCGGGGTCGATGGAGGCTCGGCCTCACGGATCTTTCGGCATCCCGAAATCTGAGGTAGGTTTTCGGTATGCCGAAAACTGCGACGGAGCAGCCCCCCGAGATCGACCTCGCACCGAGGCGTCGCCTGAGCCTGCGCCGCCTCGCATGGCTCATCGGGCCCGCGCTCGTCGCGGGCGTCGCCTACCTCGACCCCGGCAACGTCGCGAGCAACATGACCGCGGGCGCGCTGTACGGCTATCTCCTCGTGTGGGTCGTCGTGCTCGGCAACGTCATGGCGTGGCTCATCCAGTACCTCTCGGCCAAGCTCGGGATCGTCACGGGCAAGAGCCTCCCCGAGATGCTGGGCTCGCGCATCCGGAACAAGTGGGGCCGGCGTGCCTACTGGCTGCAGGCGGAGCTCGTGGCGATGGCGACCGACATCGCCGAGGTCATCGGCGGAGCCGTCGCGCTGAACCTCCTGTTCGACCTGCCCCTCCTGTGGGGCGGTGTCATCACGGGCACCGTCTCGATCGTCATGCTGCTCGTGCAGTCGCGCCGCGGGCCCAAGACGTTCGAATTCGTCGTCATCGGGCTCATCGTCATCATCGCCGTCGGGTTCACGTTCGGCGTCATCGTGGCGCCGCCCGACCCGGCAGGCGTCGTCTCGGGCCTCGTCCCGCGCTTCGAGGACGCCGGCTCGGTGCTGCTGGCCGCCTCGATCCTGGGCGCGACGATCATGCCGCACGCGATCTACGCGCACAGCGCGCTCGCGCGCGATCGCTTCGCGCCCACCGGCGCGCCGGCATCCGTCGGGGGGACGGATGCCGGCGGACCGACCCCTCCCGCTCGTCCCGAGCTCGCCGAGCTCCGCGGGATCTCGACGACCCGGCTCCTGCGCGCGACGCGCTGGGACGTCACGATCGCGATGATCATCGCGGGCACGGTGAACCTCTGCATCCTGCTGCTCGCGGCCGCCAACCTCGCCGGCGTCCCCGGCACGGACTCGCTCGAGGGGGCGTACGCCGCCCTCTACGCGGGGCTCGGCCCGACCGTCGCGACGCTGTTCGCCGTCGGCCTCCTCGCGAGCGGCCTGGCCTCGACCTCCGTCGGCGCGTACGCCGGCGCCGAGATCATGCACGGCCTCCTGCACATCGATGTGCCGCTGCTGACCCGCCGGCTCGTGACGCTCGCGCCGGCGCTCATCATCCTCGCGCTGGGCTTCGACCCCACGGTCGCCCTCGTCCTGAGCCAGGTCGTGCTGTCGTTCGGCATCCCCTTCGCGCTCATCCCGCTCGTGGCGGTCACAGCGAAGTCCGAGGTGCTCGGCGTCTTCCGCAACCGCGCCATGACGACCGCGGCGGGGGTGGCAGCATCCGTCTTCCTCATCGCGCTCAACGCGACGCTGCTGTGGCTCGTCTTCACGGGGGCGTGATCGGCGGCTCCCGGTAGCCTGGCACCGTGCCGTCCCCCGCCGTCGACGACTACCTCAAGACGATCTACCACCACACCGAGTGGCAGGACGATCGCATCACGCCGTCGCAGCTCGCGGCGGAGCTCGGACTCGCGCCGTCGAGCGTGACCGAGATGGTGCAGAAGCTCGCGGCGCAGGGGCTCGTCACGCACCGCCCCTACGGACCCGTCGCGCTGAGCGCCGACGGCGAGCGCCGCGCGGCGGCGATCATCCGCCGGCACCGCCTCATCGAGACGTGGCTCGTGCGCGAGTTCGACTACGGGTGGGACGAGGTCCACGACGAGGCCGAAGTGCTCGAGCACTCCATCAGCGACCGCCTGCTCGAGCGCATCGACGAGCGGCTCGGGCGTCCGACGCACGACCCCCACGGCGACGCGATCCCGGATGCCGAGGGCCGCGTCCACCGCGAGCCCTTCGTGCTGCTCGCCGCCGCGCGGGAGGGGCACGCCGGACGCGTGCTGCGCGTGAGCGACCGCGATCCCGCGCTGCTGCGCGCGCTCGTCGGCGTCGGCGTGGACGTCGGCCGCACCGTCCGGGTGCATGATGCCGGCACCGTCGTGGTCGTCGACGATTCCGCGCCCGTCGCGCTCCCGGAAGGCGCGGCTCAGGCGGTCTGGCTCACGGCCTGATCCGTCGGCCGCGTCGGCCTGTCGAGGCTCGCGCCGATCGACGTCGAGAAGCCAGGTCTTCGGGTATCCCGGCGTCGAGATGCCAGATCTTCGGGTATCCCGGCGTCGAGATGCCAGATCTTCGGGCATCCCGGCGTCGAGATGCCAGATCTTCGGGCATCTCGGCGGAACGCCTCCGCCGCGGTGCGGGATCCCGAACCGTCAGCGCGGGCGGACGCGCGCGGCCTTCTCGAACGGCCACGCGAGCCGCGTCGCGTCCTGGCAGACCTGCCAGACGCGCTCGGCGATGTCGGCGCTGCGCACGATCCGCGCCGGCGTGACGATGCGCGGCTCCCCGCGCATGCCGAAGCGCGGGCCGACGAACGAGCCGCCCTCGATCGAGCCGTCGGCGAGCGCGCGGACGAGGGGCCACGCGCCGTGCTCCTTCGACTGGGCGAAGGCGGCTTGGAGGTTGTCGACGAACCTCGTCGTGCGCGTCGGCTCGTTGACGCCGCGGATGCCGATCGTGCGACCGCTCGTGGAGTATCCGGGGTGGGCGACGACACTCGACACGCGCACGCCCGCGGCGCGCAGCCGCCGATCGGCCTCGAAGCCCAGGACGCTCGTCGCGATCTTGGACTGCACGTATGCGCGCCACGGCGTGTAGCCGTCGACGAGCTGCGGATCCACGGGGTCGTACGGGCTGATCGTCGTGGACATGCTGCCGAGCCACACGAGGCGGCCGGATGCCGCGGCCAGAATCGTCAGCAGCTCACCGGCGAGCGCGAAGTGTCCGAGGGCGTTGGTCGCGAACACGAGCTCGTTGCCGTCCTGCGTCTGCTCGCGCTCCTTCGGCGGATGCACGATCCCCGCGTTGAGCAGGACGCCGTCGAGACGCCCCCGCACGCGGGCCGTCGCTGCCGCGGCGCGCACCGAGCCGAGATTGCTCGTGTCGAGGAGGAGCGTCTCGACCGAGGCATCCGGATTCCGGCGGAGAACCGCGGCACGCGCCGCCGCGAGCCGGTTGGGATGACGACCGGTCATGACGACATGCGCACCCGCCTCGGCGAGCTGCTCGGATGAGAAGAAGCCGAGACCCGCATTGGAACCCGTGACGAGGTAAGTGCGTGCGCGGAGGTCGGGGAGGTGCTGGGGATCCCAGTCGGGTCGGGCCACGGCTTAGAGATTACGTCCCCCGGCGCCCGGATAGGCTGGCAGCATGCGGACGCGCGCCGACATCGAGTGCTGGCTCACCGACATGGACGGCGTGCTCGTTCACGAGAACCGTCCCATTCCGGGCGCGGCGGAGCTCCTCGCGCAGTGGCGCGACACGGGGACGCCGTTCCTCGTCCTCACGAACAACCCGATCTTCACGCCGCGCGACCTGAGCGCGCGCCTGAAGAGGTCGGGCCTCGACGTCCCGGAGGACCGGATCTGGACTTCGGCACTCGCGACCGCGGAATTCCTCCGCTCCCAGCTGCCCGGCGGCACGGCGTTCGTGATCGGCGAGGCGGGGCTCACGACAGCCCTGCACGAGGCCGGCTACATCATGACCGAGTCGCAGCCGGACTACGTCGTCGTGGGTGAGACCCGGCAGTACTCGTTCGAGGCGATCACGAAGGCGATCCGCTTCATCAACGCCGGCGCGCGGTTCATCATCACGAACCCCGACCCGACCGGCCCCACGCCGTACGGCGTCGTGCCCGCGACCGGCTCGTTCGCGGCGCTCATCACGAAGGCGACGGGCAAGGAGCCCTACGTCGTCGGCAAGCCGAACCCCATGATGTTCCGGTCGGCCCTGAACCGCATCGGCGCGCACTCCGAGACGACCGGGATGATCGGCGACCGCATGGACACCGACGTCGTCGCCGGCATCGAGGCGGGCCTGCACACCGTGCTCGTCCTCACCGGCATCAGCGATCCAGCTGAGATCGAGCGCTACCCGTTCCGGCCGGATGAGGTGCTCGACTCCGTCGCCGACCTCGTCGAGGCCGAGGCGGCCGAGTCGGAGCTGCCCGAGCTGCTCTGACCGTCGCCGCGTGTCGGCGATGCCCGGTATCGTCGGCGGCATGGGCGCTCTCGACGACGGTGAGAAGGTCGTCGCGCGAGACGCCGCGGCCTGGCGATCGTGGCTCGAGAGGCATCACGCGACGTCGAAGGGCGCGTGGCTGGTCCGGCCGCGGCCAGGGGCCGACCTCGAGCTGATCGGCTACGAGGACGCGATCCTGCAGGCGCTGTGCTTCGGGTGGATCGACGGTCCCGTGCGGTCGTTCGACGAGCAGACGGGCGGGCTCTGGTTCGCCCCGCGGCGACCCTCGAGCGGCTGGGCGGCGACGAACAAGGCGCGGCTCGTCGTCCTGGATGAGCAGGGCCTCATGGCAGAGGCCGGCATCCGCGCCGTGGAGCTCGCGAAGGCGAACGGGTCGTGGACGATCCTCGACAACGCCGAGGCACTGCGCGAGCCCGACGATCTGAAGACGGCACTGGATGCTGCTCCCCCCGCGCGCGCGAACTGGGACGCCTTCCCACCCTCGGCCCGCAAGATCGGCATCGCGGCGGTCGACGCGGCGCGCCGCCCCGACACCCGGGCCGCGCGGATCGCGAAGCTCGTCGCGGATGCCGCAGAAGGGAAGCGCCCCTGATGCCGCTCGAACAGTCCCTCCTCTACGGCGTGACGATCGTGATCCTCGCGGGGACCCTGATCGTGTGGGTCGTGCAGTACCGCCGCAGATACGGCAAGAAGCGCGACGACGACCGCGACGGCGAGTGATCCGGCCGTAGCATCGGGAGCATGTCACTCGCCGTCGTCCTCCTCGCGCTCGGCTGCCTCGTGGCCGCCACGATCCTCTGGCAGCGCAACAAGAAGGCCGGCGTGAACGGCGCAGGGACGGGCCGGACGCGAGTCGCGATCATCGTGCTCGTCGTGGCCGGCATCCTGCTGGCGCTCGCCTCGCAGACCCTGTTCCGCGGCTGAGCGGGGACAGGCCTGGCTCGCCCGTCGGTCCAGGACGTTTCGTCTCGTCGCTTCGCTCCTCGCTCAACGACCGACGGGCGTCACGCCCCCGGTCGTTGAGCGAGCGAAGCCAGACGAAACGGCATCCGACCTCCGACCGCGGAACGTCCCGTTCGGGAGGAGTTGTGGCGCTGCGGAGGCGTTTGCCGCGGCATCCGTCCTCCGATCGAGGACAACCCCTCGCGACCCCCCTGCCGCCAGGATGCGCCGTTCGGGAGGAGTTGTGGCCCGCCGGAGGAGTTTGCCGCAGCATCCGTCCTCCGATCGAGGACAACCCCTCGTGAGCCCCCGCCGACCCGGCCCGTGCCGCTCGGGAGGAGTTGTGGCCTGCCGGAGGCGGTTGGCGCGGCATCCGTCCTCCGATCGAGGACAACGTCGCCCGAACCGACCGGGCCCGGCGCTATTGCGGGGCGAGGCCCAGGTCGTCGAGGTCGATCGCGGCGAGCCACTCGAGCCCGGCCTCCTCGACGGCGGCCTGCGCGCCCGTCTTACGGTCGACGATGACGGCGACGGCGACCGGCTCGGCGCCTTCGCGACGGAGCGCCTCGACGGCCTTGAGAGCCGACTGGCCCGTGGTCGAGGTGTCCTCGACGACGACGACGCGCTTGCCCGCGACATCCGCCCCCTCGACCTGGCGGCCGCGGCCGTGGTCCTTGGGCTCCTTGCGCACGACGAACGCGTCGAGCGGCCGCTCGGTGCGGGCCGACTCGTGCATGACGGCGTTCGCGATGGGGTCGGCGCCGAGCGTCAGCCCGCCGACTGCGACGATCCCGTCGACGTCCCGGATGAGGTCGAGGATGATCCGGCCGATCGCGGGCGCCGCCCGGTGGTCGAGCGTGAGCTTGCGCATGTCGACGTAGTACGAGGCCTTCTTGCCGCTCGAGAGCGTGAAGTCGCCGTGGAACACCGCCTCGGCCTTGATGAGGTCTATGAGGGCTCGGCGGTCGGATTCGAGCTCGGGCGTGGAGGCGACGGTCATATGCCGAGTCTACGGAGGCACGTCCCACGCCACCGGATCGGCAGGAAGCCGCGGACTTTCTCGCCGGACGAGGGTGAGTGCCGCGCCACACGGCGCACCATCCGGAAGAATTCGAATCGGTGGCGCGTCCACGCACCGTCCGCACCGCCACCGCGAGCACAGGAGCATCGAATGACCCTCATCGGGATCGTCGCCGAGCAGCCGGGAGAGACGCGCGTCTCCGCGACTCCCGCCACCGTGGAGAAGATCATCGCCCTCGGCTACGAGGTGGCGGTCGAGCGGGGTGCGGGAGCAGCATCCGCCTTTCCGGATGCCGCGTTCCAGGCGTCCGGCGCCCGCCTCGTCGACCGGGCCACCGCGTGGGCCTCGCCCGTCGTCCTCAAGGTCGACGCGCCGACGCCGGCCGAGGTCGACCTGCTCGCGGACGGGGCGACGGTCATCGGCCTGCTGAGCCCTGCGCTGCGTCCCGACGTGCGCGAGTCGCTCCAGACGCGCGGCATCACGGCGCTCGCCCTGGACGCCGTGCCCCGCATCTCGCGCGCGCAGTCGATGGACGTGCTCAGCTCGATGGCGAACATCTCCGGCTACCGCGCCGTGGTCGAGGCGGCGCACGAGTTCGGCCGGTTCTTCACGGGTCAGGTGACCGCCGCCGGAAAGGTGCCGCCCGCGAAGGTCCTGGTCGCGGGCGCCGGCGTCGCGGGCCTCGCGGCGATCGGCGCAGCGTCGAGCCTCGGCGCGATCGTCCGCGCGACCGACCCCCGACCCGAGGTCGCCGACCAGGTGAAGTCGATCGGCGGCGAGTATCTGCCGGTTGAGGCGGTCGTCGAGCAGTCGACCGACGGCTATGCGAAGGCGACGAGCGCGGACTACGACCGTGCCGCGGCTGCGCTGTACTCGGCGCAGGCCGCCGAGGTCGACATCATCATCACGACCGCCCTCATTCCGGGCCGTCCCGCGCCGCGTCTGATCACTGCGGCGGATGTCGCGTCCATGCCCCCCGGGAGCGTCATCGTCGACATGGCCGCCGCGCAGGGCGGGAACGTCGAGGGCTCCGTCGCCGGCGAGCGCGTCGTGACCTCGAACGGCGTCGTGATCCTCGGCTACACCGATCTCGCGGGCCGCCTGCCGACGCAGGCGTCGCAGCTGTACGGCACGAACCTGCTCAACCTCCTGAAGCTCCTGACGCCCGGAAAGGACGGCGAGCTCGTGCTCGACTTCGACGACGTCGTGCAGCGCTCCATCACGGTCGTCCGAGACGGCGAGTCGACCTGGCCACCACCACCCGTATCGGTGTCCGTCGCGCCGGCGCCGGCCGCAGCATCCACCCCCGTCGTGGTCGAGCCCGCGAAGAAGAAGGGGCTGTCGAAGGGAGCCCGGACGGGGCTCATCGCGATCGGGATCGGCCTGCTGTTCGCCCTCGCGGCGGTCGCGCCCGAGCCGCTCCCGCAGCACCTCACGGTGCTCATGCTGTCCGTCGTCGTCGGCTTCTACGTCATCGGGCACGTGCACCACGCCCTGCACACGCCGCTCATGAGCGTCACGAACGCCATCTCGGGCATCATCATCGTCGGCGCCATGGTGCAGGTCACCGTCCCCGACATCACGGTGCAGATCCTCGCGGGGATCGCCGTGCTGCTGGCGAGCATCAACGTCTTCGGCGGCTTCTCGGTCACCCGCCGAATGCTCGCGATGTTCTCGAAGGGCGGCGACAGGTGAGCGCCGCATCCGTCGCGACCGCTGCCTACATCGTCGCGGGACTGCTCTTCATCCTGAGCCTGCACGGCCTCAGCAAGCACGAGACGGCGCGCTCGGGCGTGTCGTACGGCATCGCCGGCATGACGATCGCGCTCATCGCGACCGCGTGGCTCACGGCCGAGGACGCGTGGGGCGACCCGCAGGCGCAGCTCGGACTGGTCTTCCTCGTCGTCGCGGTGCTGATCGGCGGCGCGATCGGCCTGTGGCGAGCGCGGGTCGTCGAGATGACCGGGATGCCGGAGCTCATCGCCCTGCTGCACTCCTTCGTGGGCCTGGCCGCGGTCCTCGTCGGCTGGAACGGCGCCCTCTACGACACGGGCCTCGAGGGCGCCCTCGCCGACATCCACCACGCCGAGGTCTTCATCGGCGTCTTCATCGGCGCCGTGACCTTCACGGGCTCGATCGTGGCGTTCCTCAAGCTGTCGGCGCGCATGTCTTCCAAGCCGCTCATGCTGCCGGGCAAGAACGCGCTCAACATCGGCGCCCTCGTCGCGTTCGTCGCCCTGACCGTCTGGTACGTCATCACGCCCGACCTGTGGCTGCTCGTGGTCGTGACGGTCCTCGCGCTCGCACTCGGGTGGCACCTGGTCGCCTCCATCGGCGGCGGCGACATGCCGGTCGTCGTCTCGATGCTCAACAGCTACTCCGGCTGGGCGGCCGCCGCGGCCGGCTTCCTGCTCAACAACGACCTGCTCATCATCACGGGCGCACTCGTGGGCTCCTCGGGTGCGTACCTGTCGTACATCATGTGCAAGGCGATGAACCGGTCCTTCATCTCCGTCATCGCGGGCGGCTTCGGCATCGAGGCGCCCAAGTCGACCGACGAGGAGACCGGCGAACACCGCGAGACCGACGCGCAGAGCGTCGCGGAGCTGCTGGCCGCGGCATCCCGCGTCGTCATCACCCCGGGCTACGGCATGGCCGTCGCGCAGGCGCAGTACCCCGTCGCCGAGCTCGCGGCGCGGCTGCGCGAACGCGGCGTCGACGTGCAGTTCGGCATCCATCCCGTCGCGGGGCGCCTGCCGGGCCACATGAACGTGCTCCTCGCGGAGGCGAAGGTGCCGTACGACATCGTCCTGGAGATGGACGAGATCAACGACGACTTCGCCGACACGACGGTCGTGCTCGTCATCGGCGCCAACGACACCGTCAACCCGGCCGCCGCCGAAGACCCCACGAGCCCGATCGCGGGAATGCCCGTGCTCCGGGTGTGGGATGCCGAGAACGTCGTCGTCTTCAAGCGCTCGATGGCGTCGGGGTACGCGGGGGTGCAGAACCCGCTGTTCTTCCGCGAGAACGCCGCGATGCTCTTCGGCGACGCGAAGGAGCGCGTGGAGGACATCCTCCGCGAGCTCTGATCCGTCCCTCGCCCCCCGCCCCCCGCCCCCCGCTCCCGACCTCCCGACCTCCAGCCGCGAGACTGCAACCGGGCACCGAGACAGCAGGGATTTCGCGCAGTCTCGGTGCTCCGATGCAGTCTCGCGGGCGTACCGAGGGCGCGGACGCCCGGGAACGAAGAAGACCGGATGCCGCGCCCCGCGTGGGCTGCGGCATCCGGTCCACCGGCCGACGGGTTCGGGTGCCGTCAGGTCCTTATGCCGTTGCCACGCAGGCGCGACAGGGCGTCGACGGTGGCGGCGAGGATCAGGACCCCGCCGGTCACCATGAGGTTGATGCCCGACGTGAGTCCGAGCAGGCCCAGGCCGTTCGTGATGACGGCGATGACGAGCGCGCCGATCGCCGCGTGGATGAGCCGGCCCCGACCGCCGAAGAGGCTGACGCCGCCGACGACCGCCGCCGCGACACCGCTCAGGACGATGTCGCGCCCGACCGTCGCGTCGACGGAGCCGACGCGCGTGACGCTGAAGAGGGCCGCGACGACGGACAGCCCGGAACAGATCACGAACGCCCACCACTTGACCCAGCGGACCTTGATGCCCGCGCGGCGTGCGGCCTCGGCGTTGCCGCCGATCGCGTAGATGTAGCGCCCGAACCGGGTGCGGTCGAGCATGAAGGTGCCGAGCCACAGGATGAGCAGCGTCACGGGGACGATGATCGGCACGCCCTGGACGACGTTGATCGACTGCCCGCGGTCGAGGTTCAGGAAGTAGACGACCACGCCGCCCAGCACCGCGATGACGCCGAGCTTGATCCACACGAGTGAGATCGGCCGGTTGGGCACCCCCGCGCGGGTCCGACGGGCCCGGTCCCAGAAGGACGTGGCGGCCGAGATCCCGATCATGATCGCGAGCATCGCCCATCCGCCCCATACGGGGAGGTTGCCGTTCTGCAGCGCCCGCAGCTCCGGGACGTCGATTCGGTAGAGGCCGCCCTCTCCGATGATGATGAGCGCGAGCCCTTGAAGCCCGAGGAACAGACCCAGCGTCACGACGAACGACGGGATGCCGATCCTCGCGACGAAGAAGCCGATGAGCGCGCCGATGGCGATGCCGAAGACGAAGCCGGCGAGCAGCGCGAGCGGCCACGGCACGCCGTTCGCCGCGAAGACGACGAAGATCGCCATCGCGTTGCCGCCCGTGACGCCGGCGGACAGGTCGATCTCGCCGAGCAGCAGGACGAACACGAGCGCCATGCCCAGCATGACGAGCGGTGCCGCCTGGTTGAAGAGGTTGGCGAAGTTGCGCTCGGTGAGGAAGAAGCGGCTCAGCAGGGAGAACAGGACGCAGAGGACGACGAGTCCGCCGATGGCGGGGAGCGCGCCCATCTCGCCGCCGCGGACCCGCTGGAGCCACGCCTGGACCTGGTCGCCGAGGCCGCCCTCCGCGCCGCTGCCGATGAGGTCGCTCGCCACCGGGTCCGGACCGGCGTCGGTTCGTGTCGGGGCGCTCATGCGATGCCTCCCTCGGTCGTGACGGTCGTCGTGTCGATCAGGTCCACTCCCTGCGTCTTGGTGCCCGTGATGTAGCCGACGACGTCGTCCCGGTTGGTCTGGTTCGTGTCGAGCTGCGCGACCATCTGGCCGAGATAGAGCACCGCGATGTCGTCGGCGACCTCGAACACATCGGCGAGGTTGTGGCTGATGAGGATCACCGCGACGCCCTGCTCGCTCAGCCGCTTGACGAGGTTGAGCACCTGCTCGGTCTGGGCGACGCCCAGCGCGGCGGTCGGCTCGTCGAGGATGACGACGCGCGCCTTCTTGAGGACGGCTCGCGCGATCGCGACGGTCTGGCGCTGGCCGCCCGAGAGGCTCGAGACCTTCTGCCGCACCGACTTCACGGTGCGCACGGAGAGGGAGCGCAGCGTGTCGGACGCCTCCTTCTCCATCCGGCCCTCGTCGAAGGTGCCTGTCGACATCTCCTCGCGGCCGAGGAACATGTTCTGGACGATGTCGAGGTTGTCGCACAGGGCGAGGTCCTGGTACACGACCTCGATGCCGAGCGACCCCGATTCACGAGGCGTGTGCAGGTCGCGGTGGACTCCGTCGATCAGCACCTCGCCCTGGTCGTAGGGCTGGACTCCCGCGAGGCCCTTGATGAGCGTGGACTTGCCGGCGCCGTTGTCGCCGACGAGGGCGGTCACCCGGCCGGGGTAGACCTTGAGGTCGACGCCCTTCAGGACGCTGACCGGGCCGAAGGACTTCTTCACACCGACGAGCTCGATGATGGGTTCTGGCATGCTCGCTTCCTTGCGATTCATCGGGTCGCACAAGGGGCGCCGCGCCCGGAGGACGCGACGCCCCTGTGCGGTCAGCGGTTACTGTACGCCGTACTCCGCGCACTTGTCGGCAACGTCGACGCCTTCGATCGTGCCCGTGCAGAGCTCGGCCGCGTCCGCGTCGCCTGCGGCGACGACGTCCTTGACCTGCTCGGGTCCGACGAGGATCGGCGTCACCTGGATGTAGGGCGTCCCGTCCTCCAGCTCAGCGCCCGCTTCGGGCGTCTCACCCTGGAGCAGCGCGATGGCGGTCTCGACAGCAGCATCCGCCTCGTCCTTCACGGGCTTGTAGACCGTCGCGGTCTGCCAGCCGGTGAGGATGAACTGCAGTGCGGCCAGCTGCGCGTCCTGGCCCGAGATCGGGACTCCGGTGAGCCCGTTCTTCTGCAGGATGCCGATGACGCCGGCGGCGTTCGCGTCGTTGGCAGACCAGACGGCGTCGACCTTGCCGTCGTTGGCGGTGAGGGCGTTCTCGAAGTTGGTCGCCGACTTGGCCTGGTCCCAGATGCCCGGGGGCTCCTGCGCCGGCGTGATGCCCGCAGCCTCCATGACCTCGACAGCGCCTTCCTTGAACATTCCGGCGTTGCCGTCGGTCGGGTCGCCGCCCATGTAGAAGACCTGAGCCGTCGCCGGGTCCTTGCCGGCGGCCTCCAGGCCGTCGACGACGGTCTGGCCCTCGAGGCGTCCGACCTCGACGTTGTCGAAGGACACGTAGTAGTCCGCTCCGGCGAGCGGACGGTCGTACGCGATGACCGGGATGCCCTCGGCCTTCGCCTTGTCGACGACGCCGAGTCCCGCTCCCTGGTAGTCCACGAGCAGCATGACGCCGCAGCCCTGCGTGAGTTGCTGGTCGGCGATCGTGGCGTACTTCTCCTTGTCGCCCTGCGCGTTCTGGATGTCGGTCTCGAAGCCGGCTGCCTCGAGTCCCTCCTGGAGGTACTTGCGGTCCAGGTCCTCCCAGCGGTTGGAGGAGGCCGAGTCGGGCAGGATGACGCACGCGCGTCCTGCCTCGGCGGCGTCGCCGCTCTCGGTCGAGGTGCCGCCGCCGCCGCCGGCACAGCCCGCCAGCAGGGCAACCGCGACGCTTCCCAGAGCGGTCGCGGCAAGCAGTGATGACTTCTTCATCGTTCGCCTTTCGTCTTTGAACATGCGAGCGCGCCGCACGGGGTCTGCACGCCTGAAGTGATCTTCGCCATCACCTGTTCTTGGCGTCAAGATGTGAACGTAACGCTTTGGCAACGCCCAGGAATCGCCCAGCTTTCAGCGGCGTGCCGAGGGTGAGGAATGCCCTTTCCGAGCATTCTGCTAATTGAAACGCTCCAGCTCCCTACAGAGTGCGAATGTCTACCCACCTTGTCCGGGGTGCGCGTTCGCCAAGTGAATTCACGGCGACACGCCGTGAGTTCACGCGCGACCCGTGGCGACGCGTGTGCGGCGCGAGATCGAGTCGACGATGACGGCGAGGATCAGCACGGCGCCCGTCACCATGAACCGCACGGACGAGTCGAGGCTGAGCAGCGTGAGACCGGAGGAGATCGATTGGATGACGATGACTCCGAGCAGCGCCGAGAACGCCGTGCCGCGGCCGCCGAAGAGGCTCGCACCGCCGATGACGGCGGCCGCGATCGCGTTGAGGTTGGTGTCGCCGCCGCCGGAGCTCTGGTTGGCGGCAGCGAGCCGCGACGCGGCCAGGACGCCGCCCACGGCGGCGAGGCTCGAGCACAGGGCGAACACCGAGAGGTAGATCCGGTCGACGCGGATGCCCGCCCGGCGCGCCGCCTCGACGGAACCGCCGACGGCGTACACGGCCCGCCCCCAGCGCGTGCGGCTCAGCACGAGATGCATCGTCACGACGAGGCCGATGAAGAAGAGGAACATGACGCCGACGCCGCGCGAGAGGTTGAGGTACCACGCCGACGCGAGCAGGAACGCCAGGAGCAGGCCGCTGCGAACCCCGATCTCGAGGTAGCTCTGGCTCTCGAGGTTCGCCGCCGCGCGCCGCCGCGCCCGCCGGATGAGCGAGAAGGCGTACGCGGCGACCGACAGCCCGGCGATCACGTACGACGCCCACGCCGGCAGGAACATCTGCTGAGCGAACTGCACGAAGAACGAGTCGAACGGCAGGTTGATCGACCCCGTGCCGCCGAGGACCCACAGCTGCAGCCCGAGGAAGCCGAGGAGGCCTGCGAGCGTGATGACGAAGCTCGGGAGCCCGAACCGCGAGTACAGGAATCCGTACAGCAGACCCGCGAGCATCCCCGCCGCGATCGCCGCCGCGAGCGCGAAGAGCGCATGCCACTCCAGCTGCACGAACGTCACGGCGAGGATCGCCGCCGCGAGTCCCGAGACCGATCCGACCGAGAGGTCGATCTCGCCGACGAGCAGGACCACGACGATGCCCAGCGCGATCGTGCCGATCGCGGCGCACTGCATCGTGATGAGGACGAGATTCGCACTCGTGAGGAACACGGGGTTGAGGATCTGGAAGACGGTCCAGATCACGACGAGCCCGACGACGACGGGGATCGACCCGAGGTCGCCGCCGCGCACGCGCTCGACGAGCGAGGTCACGGCACGGCGCACGGCGCCGGGTGACAGCATCCCGTCCCCCTCGATCTGCTCGACGGATGCTGTGCGCTCGTCGCGCAGGCCGCTCATGCGTCGCTCCGATCGCCGCGCGGCCGTCCCGGGCTTCGTCGCGTCTGCTTGGTCGGCATGGGGATGATGGGGGCGCCGCCGTCCGACCGCGACGACGCCGTCGGTTCAGGCTGGGCCGCGCCGCTCTGCGTCGCACCCGTGATGGCGGCCACGAGGGTCTCGCTCGTCGCGTCGACGGCGTTGAAGACGCCGTTGTTGCGGCCCAGTCGCAGGACGACGACGCGGTCGGCAACGGCCAGCACGTCGGCCATGTTGTGGCTGATGAGGATGACGCCGTGCCCGCGTTCGCGGAGGCGCTCGATGAGGTTGAGCACTTCGGCGGTCTGCGCGACGCCGAGCGCTGCGGTCGGCTCGTCGAGGATCACGATGCGCGGATCGCCGATGAGCGAGCGCGCGATCGCGACGGTCTGCCGTTGCCCACCGGAGAGGGAGGCCACCGGGATGCGCACCGACGGCACCTTCGCCGAGAGCTCGCGCAGGAGCGTCCACGTGCGCTGCTCCATCTCGACCTCGTCGAGGCCGCCGCTCGCGGTCAGCTCGCGCCCGAGCCAGAGGTTCGCGACGACGTCGAGGTTGTCGCACAGGGCGAGGTCCTGGAAGATCGTCTCGATCCCGAGCTCCTGCGAGTCCGCGGGACTCGCGATCACGACCTCCTCGTCGTCGAACTCGATCGTGCCCCCGTCGGGCGGGTGGACGCCCGCGAGGATCTTCACGAGCGTCGACTTGCCCGCGCCGTTGTCGCCGATCAGCGCCACGACCTCGCCCTCGTTGACCCAGAAGTCCACGTCGGTGAGCGCCTTGACGGCTCCGAAGTGCTTGCTGACCCGGCGCATCGTGAGGACGCGCTTGCGGTACGGCGGGGAGCTGACGGGGTTCGACATCGCCCTACAGGATGCCAGCCGATTCGCATGCCGCCGCGTAATCGGGCGTGCAGATGTCCTCGACCGTCCAGAATCCGTCCGCGACGACCGTCTCGAGGATGTTGTCGACCGTCACCGCGACGGGGTCGAGCAGCGTCGCGGGCGTCCCGTCGATGTCGAGCGCGCCGGTCACCTCCTGGCCGTGCACGAGGGCGACGGCGACGTCGGCGGCGCGCTCGGCCTGCGGCTTGATCGCCTTGTAGACCGTCATGTACTGGTCGCCCGTCACGATGCGCTGGAGAGCCGCGAGCTCGGCATCCTGTCCCGTCACGACCGGGAAGGGATCGACCGCCGCCGCCTTGAGCGCCGAGACGGCGCCGCCGGCCGTGCCGTCGTTGGCGGCGTACACGCCGGCGATCCGGTCGCCGTACTGCGCGATCTGGCCAGCGACCCATTCCTGCGCCTTGTCGGGGCTCCAGTCGGGGGTGTCGTACTCCGCGAGGATCTCGAGGCCGCTCAATTCCAGTACGGCGTCCGCGCCCCCGCGGAACGCCGCCGAGTTGCTGTCGGTCGGTGAGCCGTTGACCATCAGGATGCCGCCGCCCCGCGTCCCCCGCTCCTCGAGCGCCTCGACCAGGCCCGTCGCCTGGAGCTGCCCGACCTTCTCGTTGTCGAACGAGACGTAGTAGGCCAGGCCCCCGCCCGAGATGAGCCGGTCGTAGGACACGACCGGGACGCCCTGCGCGGCGGCGTCCGCGACGATCGTGGCGGCGGCCTTCGTGTCGACGGCGTCGAGCACGAGCACCTGCGCCCCGGCGGCGAGCGCCGACTCGGCCTGCTGCTGCTGCTTCGCGGCATCCTGATCGGCGTTGGAATAGAGCACGCGGTAGTCGCCGAGCTCGGCCACGCGCGCCTCGAAGAAGGGCCGGTCGAACGTCTCGTACCGCGCCGTCTTCACGTCGGGGAGGAGGAGGGCGATCGTCCCTTCCTCACCGGCCGCCGGCCCCCCTGGGGTGCACGCCGCGAGCGCGGCAGCCGCCAGCGCCGCGCCGACCGCCAGGGCGACCGCCCGGACGGGCGCCCTCGTACCTCCTCGCCGTGCGCGCGGCATGGTCTCACTCCCGGCTCACGCCGAGACGGGGATGACTTCCGCGTCGACGGTGACGTGGTCGAGGGCGATCGCGATGGCGCCGCGCGTCTCGGCCCACTCGCCGAACGAGGCGCCGACGATCTCGGGGAGGCCGCCGGCCGATGCGAGCGCCGACCGCTCGAGCGAGTGCCGCATGGGCGACATCAGGATCTCGCCAGCCTGCGCGAGCTCGCCGCCCACGACGATGAGCTCCGGGTCGAAGAGATTGCACAGGCTCGCCGCGGCGATGCCGATGTGGCGCCCGGCATCCGCGATGACCCGGCGCGAGCTGCCGTCGCCGTCCTCCGCCGCCTGCAGCAGGTCGCTGATGCGCTGCATGCCGGCGCTCGGCGGGAAGAGCGAGAGGAGCGCCGGTCCGCCCGCGTACGTCTCGAGGCAGCCGCGGTTGCTGCAGCGGCAGATGGGGCCGTTCTCGTCGATCGTGACGTGGCCGATCTGGCCCGCCTTGCCGTTGACGCCGCGGAAGAGATCGCCGCCCACGATGAGCCCCGCGCTGATGGTGTGGCCGATACGCAGGAACACCGACGACGACGCCGAGCGTCCGCTGCCCTCCCGCGCCTCGGCGAGTCCGCCGAGGTTGGCTTCGCTGTCGACGTAGACGGGGCGCGCGATGCGGCCCGAGAGGCTCGCGGCGACATCCACCCCCTCCCACCCCCGCAGCAGCCCGGGGGTCGAGACCATGCCGGTCTGCGGATCGATGGGCGCGGGCAGCGCGAGACCGACGGCGAGGAGGTCCTGCACCGAGCCGCCGAGCGACTCCATGAGCTCGCCGAGGAGGATCGCGAGCCGGTCGAGCTGCGCGTCGTGCCGGTGGTCCAGCGGGAGCGGGAGCGACGTCTGGCTCACGATCGTGCGGGTGACGTCCGCGATCGCGATGTGCAGCTGCCGGGACGTGTAGTGGACGCCCGCGACGAGGCCGAGCTGCCGCGCGAGCGAGACGAGCGTCGCCCGGCGACCGCTGCGGGACGTGATCGACGTGTGCAGGAGTCCGGCAGCTGTCAGCTCCTTGACGATGTTCGAGACCGTCGCGGGCGACAGCCCCGTGCTGCCGGCGAGCTCGACCTGTGTCAGCCGTCCGTGGCGCTTGAGGGACTCCACCAGGCGCGCCCGATTGGCCTCGCGGAGCGAGCTCTGCGAGCCGGGCGGGGACATGCGGCGCACCACATCGCTCACTGTACCTGACGGGTGTTTTCCCTGGTCGGCCCGGGATCGCCGGAATCCCGCGGCTCGAACGCCCATCGACAGGGAGTGGGATGCCGCGTCCCCGGGTCGTCCTAGGCTTGAACCCATGCGCCTGGCAACGTGGAACGTCAACTCGATCAGGGCCCGCGTCGACCGCATCGTCGACTTCGCGGTGCGAGAGAGCGTCGACGTGCTCGCGATGCAGGAGATCAAGTGCAAGGCCGAGCAGTTCCCCTTCGACGCGTTCGCCGAGGCGGGCTATCACGTCGAGGCGCACGGCTTCTCGCAGTGGAACGGCGTCGCCATCGCGAGCCGTGAGCCTCTCGCCGACGTGCGGACGTCGTTCCCCGGCATGCCCGGGTTCGCCTCCGGGAAGTTCGGCACCGACATCGCGCCCGAGGCGCGTGCGCTCGGCGCGACGGTCGGCGGCGTCGAGGTCTGGAGCCTCTACGTGCCCAACGGCCGCGCACTCGGCGACCCGCACTACGACTACAAGCTCGAATGGCTCGAGGCGCTGCGGGCCTACGTCGACACGACCCTCGGCGCGCGCCGCGACCTTCCGCTCGCGCTCGTCGGCGACTTCAACATCGCACCGACGGATGCCGACAACGGCGACCCCGCCGTCGTCCCGGGCTTCTCGACCCACGTGTCGCCGCTCGAGCGCGAGGCGTTCGCCGCGCTCGAGGCCGCGGGACTCGTCGACACCGTGCGGCCCCTCGTGCCGACCGGCTACACCTACTGGGACTACAAGCGGCTGCGCTTTCCGCGCAACGAGGGCATGCGGATCGACTTCATCCTCGGCTCGCACGCCTTCGCCGACGCGGTCGCCGGCGCCTCGATCCACCGGGACGAGCGCAAGGGCGAGGCGCCGAGCGACCACGTCCCCGTCGTCGTCGACCTGGACTTCACGAGCCCCGAGGACGACGACGATCGCCCGATGATCTGGTAGGGCTGCGTCGCACCCCGGACGGGTCAGACGCCCCGGTCGGGCTCCGACATGTCGCCCGTCGTGGGCTTGCCGTTCGGCGCGTAGCGCAGGAGCACGGCGCCGGACTCGCCGGTGACGGGCGGTGCGAGGAGCTTCAGGTTCGCCGGAGTCGCCCCGTCCGGGAAGACCTTCTTGCCCTGGCCGAGCACGACGGGGTAGACCCACAGCGCGAGCTCGTCGTACGCCTCCGCGGCCAGGAGCGTCTGGACGAAGTCGACGCTGCCGATCACCTGGATGCTCTCGTGCTTCTCGCGCAGCGCCGCGACCTCGGCTGCGGCATCCGGTCCCAGCTGGGTCGTGCCGCGCCACTGCGGATCGAGCGTCGTGCGCGAGGCCACGTACTTCGGGATCTCGTCGAACTTGCGCCCGATCATCCCGTCGCCGTCGCCCTCGGTGTGGTTCGGCCAGTACGACGCGAAGATGTCGTATGTGCGGCGTCCGAGGACGAGCGCGTCGATGTCGGCGATGCCCGCCCCGATCTGCTCGCCGACGACCGAGTCGAAGAGCGGCGCCTGCCACCCGCCGTACGGGAATCCGCCCTCGGGATCCTCCTCGGGTCCGCCGGGCGCCTGGGCGACGCCGTCGAGGGTCGTGAAGAGGACGATGGTGATGCGTCCGGTCATGGCCGGTCCTTTCGTTTCACGCCGCGAGAGACGGCGCAGCCGATTCGTCGATGTGGAAGGTCGCGGCGAAGCGGTCGAGCAGCGTCGCGTCGCCGTAGACGACCGCGATCACGTCCTGGTCGATCGCCGCACCGGGAGTGAGCTCGCCCGAGATGAGCCGACGGATGCCGGGCCCCGCCGCGAAGACGAGCTCGGGTTCGCCGACCGGGCGCCGCGCCGCGTCGCGCGGATCCACGGGCCGCCCGGACGGCGCGAGCTGCACGATCCGGAGGTCGGCGCCGTCGACGTGGACGCCGAGCACGATATCTCCGAGGTGGAGCTCGTAGGCGGCGGCGGGGAGCTCCGCGGCGACCTCGGGCTGGAAGGCAGTCCGCAGCGCCATCGTGAGCGAGTCGGCCGTCACGACGTCGTCCTCACCCGGCTCGCCCATCGCGGCGAAGCCCCACCGCCCGAGTGCGAGGACGATCGGCTCCAGCATCCGTCCGTACTCGGTGAGCTCGTACACGAGCCCGCAGTGCAGGAGCGGGACGCGCCGCACGACGCCGCCCTCCTGCAGCTCCTTGAGCCGCGTGGAGAGGATGTTCGTCGGGATCCTGGGCAGTCCCTGCTTGAGATCGGTGTACCGGCGAGGCCCGACGAGCAGATCTCGGACGATGAGCAGGGCCCACCGCTCGCCGATCAGCTCGACGGCCGTCGTCACTCCGCAGTACTGCCCGTAGCTGCGGGAGCCCACGTCAGGCCTGGGCCTGCTCCGCCATGTAGGCCTCGGGGCCCTTCGCGGCGGCCACCGGGTCCATGTAGAGGAACTGGATGCCGTAGCCGTCCGGGTCGATGAGGTCGCGGCTGTACATGAAGCCGTAGTCCTGGGGGTCGCCCGGCGCCGTGCCGCCGTTGGCGACGCCGGCCTCGACCGTCTTGTCGACGTCCTCGCGCGAGTCGCGGCTGATCGACAGCAGCACCTGCGCGTGCGTCCTCGGGTCGGCGAACTCCTTGTCGTTGAAGGTCGAGAAGTACTCCTTCGTGAGCGCCATGAAGTAGATCTCCTCACTCCACACGAGGCACGCGGCGTTGTCGTCGCTGAAGTTCGGGTTGAGCTCGCAGCCGAGGGCCGTGTAGTACGCCTTCGCGCGCTCGAGGTCGGTGGTCGCGATGTTGACGAAGATGCTGGTCATTGCCTTCTCCTGCCGGTCACCCGGGGCGTCCATCGCCCTGGCCCGCCTCGATACTTGCAAAAAGCAATCATGCTTGTCAATAGCAAGTACGGCGGATGCTTCGGACAGCGACGCGCAGTCACGTAGCTTGGAACCGGGGGATGCGGACAGGAGAACGGATGCTTCAGCTGGCCGGCGTCACGAAGGCCTACGGTGGACGGCTCGCCCTCGACGGCGTCTCGTTCAGCGTGCGCCCCGGGCGCCTCACGGGATTCGTCGGCGGCAACGGCGCCGGCAAGACGACGGCGATGCGCATCGTGCTGGGAGTGCTCTCGAAGGACGCCGGCACCGTGACGCTCGATGGTGCGGAGGTGACGGCATCCGATCGCCGTCGCTTCGGCTACATGCCGGAGGAACGCGGACTCTACCCGAAGATGAAGGTGCTCGAGCACATCGTGTACCTCTCGCGCCTGCACGGCTTCTCGAATGCGGATGCCACCGCCCGCGCCCGTGCGCTGCTCGACCAGCTCGGACTCGGAGAGCGCCTCGACGACAGGGTCGAGACCCTCTCGCTGGGCAATCAGCAGCGCGCGCAGATCGCCGCGGCCCTCGTACACGACCCCGAGGTCCTGATCCTCGACGAGCCCTTCTCGGGCCTCGATCCACTCGCCGTCGACGTCGTGGCGGGCGTGCTGCAGGAGCGCGCCGCGGCGGGAGCCGCCGTCCTCTTCTCGTCGCACCAGCTCGACGTCGTCGAGCGGCTGTGCGATGACCTCGTCATCATCGCGGCGGGCACGATCCGCGCCGCGGGCCCGCGCGACGAACTGCGCGCGACCCACTCCGCCCGTCGCTTCGAGCTCGTCGCCGCGAGCGACACGGCGTGGCTCGCCGGCCAGCCGGGCGTGACGGTCCTCCAGGCCGACGGCGGCTACGCCGTGTTCGACGTCGACAGCGACGACACGGCTCAGGCGGTGCTGCGGCGGGCCGTCGCACAGGGGGATGTCGCGAGCTTCGCGCCACAGCATCCGACCCTCGCCCAGATCTTCAAGGAGGTCATCCAGTGAGCGCCCAGCCCGCGGCGCGCGTCCCGTCGCCGCCCGCCGAGCCCTCCGCCGCGCGAAGCGTCTGGCTTGTGACGCAGCGCGAGCTCGGATCGAAGCTGCGCAGCAAGGCTTTCGTGATCTCGACCCTCATCCTCCTCGGCCTCGCGCTCGTCGGCGTCGTGTGGGGCGCCATCGCGGCCAGCAACGTGCAGGGGATGCCCGTCGCCGTGACGGCCGAGACCGCGAGCGTCGTCGAGGGCATGACCGGGATCGACGCGAAGCCCGCCGATTCGGTCGACGCGGCGCTCGCGATGGTCGAGGACGGCTCGGTCGACGCCGCGGTCGTGCCGGACGACGAGCCCGTCGGCCCGTACCCGTACAAGATCGTCGCGAAGGACTCCTACCCCGAGACGCTCGTCGCGATGCTGAGCGTGTCTCCGCGCGTCGAGCTCCTCGACTCGTCGCCGCAGGACTCGATCCTCCGCTACCTCGTCGCGGTCGGATTCGGCGTCGTGTTCCTCATGGCGGCGAGCATGTTCGGCGGCACGATCGCGCAGAGCGTCGTGGAGGAGAAGCAGACGAGGGTCGTCGAGCTGCTCATCGCCGCGATCCCCGTGCGTGTGCTCCTGGCGGGAAAGGTCATCGGCAACACGATCCTCGCGATGGCCCAGATCATCGCCCTCGCCGTCATCGCCGTGGCCGGCCTCGTCGTGGCCGGGCAGACGACTGCCGTCGAAGGGCTCGGCGGACCGCTCGTGTGGTTCTCGGTGTTCTTCCTGTTCGGGTTCGTGCTGCTCGCGGCGCTCTTCGCCGCGGCCGGCGCCATGGTCTCGCGGCAGGAGGACATCGGCTCGACGACGACGCCCCTCACGATGCTGATCCTCGCGCCCTACCTGCTCGTCATCTTCTTCAACGACAACCCCCTCGTGCTCGCGGTCATGTCGTACGTGCCGTTCAGCGCGCCGGTCGCGATGCCGCTGCGCATCTACCTGGGCCAGGTCGCGTGGTGGGAGCCGGTCCTCTCGCTCGTGATCCTCATCGCGACGTGCCTCGCCGCGATCCTCGTCGGATCGCGCGTGTACGAGAACTCGCTTCTTCGGATGGGCGCGCGGGTCAAGCTGCGGGAGGCCCTCGCGGGCTGACGGATGCTGTCGGCCCGGGCCTGCCCCGGCGTTCCCGCGAGCGGAGCGAAGCGGTGCCGAACTCCGGCTGAGTGGTGCGAGCACGCACCGCAGACCGCAGAATCACGCGGGAGTCGGTGAGAGGTCCGGCGATTCTGCCGGAGTTGCGCACGCAACGCGCCGAGCACACGTCCGGGACGGGCCCGGATCGGGCGTCGCCGTGCCTAAGGTGGACCATGACCGCGAGCATCCTGTCGATCGGCACGGCCGTTCCGCCCGCTCGCGTCTCGCAGTCGGCCGCTCGAGACGTCTTCGCGGCCCAGCCCGGACTGTCGCGGATCTCGCAGCGCCTCATCCACGCCGCCTTCGACGCGTCGGCGATCGACCACCGCAACACGGTGCTCGCCGACCTCGTCGCGGCGGCGAACGGCGACACCGATGCAGCGGGAGACGGGATGCCGGCAGCCGGCGCGGGAGGGACGATCCTCGTCCCTTCGACCGGCGAGCGCAACGACGCGTACATCCGGCTCGCGCCGCCCCTCTTCGCCGAGGCGTCCGCACGGGCGCTGGCCGAGGCATCCGTCCCTCCCGACGAGGTGACGCACGTCGTGACGGTCTCGTGCACCGGGATGTTCGCGCCCGGACCGGACTTCCGGCTCGTGAAGGACCTCGGCCTGCCGATCTCGGTCGAGCGGTACCACATCGGGTTCATGGGGTGCGCGGCGGCACTGCCCGGGCTGCGCGCGGCCGCGCGGATCTGCGCGGCACAGCCCGACGCCGTCGTGCTCGTCGCGGCGACGGAGCTCTGCACACTGCACATCCGCTCGTCGGAGGACCCGCAGCAGATCGTGTCGGCCTCCGTCTTCGCGGACGGGGCGGCCGCCGCCGTCGTGTCCGCGCGGGCCTTCCGAGACGGCCCGCGCCTGGACCTCGACCGCTTCGGCACGATCCTCACGAGCGAGGGCGAGTCCGACATGGTGTGGACGATCGGCGACGAGGGCTTCGACATGGTCCTGACCGCCGAGGTGCCTCGGATCATCGGCCGCGAGATCCGGGATGCCGTCGGGTCCTTCCTCGGCGAGGACGTTCCGGACATCTGGGCCGTGCATCCCGGCGGCCGGAGCGTCCTGGACCGCGTCGAATCCGGCCTCGCGCTCGAGCCCGAGGCGCTGGCCGCCTCTCGCGACGTGTTGCGGCGGCAGGGCAACATGTCCAGCGCGACGATCCTCTTCATCCTGCGCGACCTCCTGCTCGACGGCGAAGCCCCGGACGGTGAGCGGATCGCGGCGCTCGCCTTCGGGCCGGGCCTGACCGTCGAGTCGGCGCTGCTCACCCGGGCCGGCGCGGCGTGAACCTGAGCGTCCGCGACGCCGACGTCCTGGAGCTCATGGACGATCCGGACTGCGACCCCGACCGCCTCGCCGCGACGCTTCGGCGGTTCGACGCCGTCAACCGGCTGTGGAGCGGGTGGGGCGCGACCTATCGCCGCCGCCTGCGGCCCTTCCTCGCGTCGCTCGGTCGCCCCGCGCGCGTGTTGGACCTCGGCTCGGGCGGCGGCGATCTCGTCGTGCGGCTCGCGCGGCTCGCGCAGCGCGATGGGCTGGACGTGCGCTGGATCGGGGCCGACCCCGATCCGCGGGCCCACGCGATCGCCGCCGAGCGCGCGGCGCACGGCATCGAGTTCCGCCGGACGGATGCCGCGGAGCTCCTCGCCGAGGGCGCCCGGTTCGACGCCGTCGTCTCCAACCACGTGCTGCATCACCTGACGCCGGCCGGGCTCGCGTCCTTCGCGGCCGAGTCGCTGGACCTCGCCGACGGCATCGTCGTGCACTCCGACATCCGCCGCAGCCGCCTCGCGTACGGGCTGTACGCCGTCGGCGTCACGCCGCTCGCGCCCGGCACGTTCCTGCGGACGGACGGTCTGCGCTCGATCCGCCGCAGCTACCTGCCGGGCGAGCTCGCGGGAGCGCTCGGTCCGCGCTGGCGGGTCGAATCCGGCTCGCCGTTCCGTGTCGTCGCGGTGGGGCGGAAGGATGCCTGATTTCAGACTCCGGTCGTTGAGCGAGCGCAGCGAGACGAAACGCCCCGCACCCCCGCACACGTCGTGCCCCCGGTCGTTGAGCGAGCGCAGCGAGACGAAACGCGCCGGACCCGCGCGCACGTCGGGGTCGCGTTCGTCGAGGCGGCGTTTCGTCTCGTCGCTTCGCTCCTCCCTCAACGACCGGGCAGCGTGCGCGCTGCCGCGTCCGCGGTCCCGATGGGGCGGGTGCATGGGTGGCTGACGTCATCGTGGTCGGTGCAGGGCCGGTCGGCACGCTGGTCTCGGCCGAGCTCGCGCGACAGGGCGTCGACGTGGCGCTCCTCGAACGGCGCTCGGCACCCGGCGAGGGGACGCGCGCCATCGGCATCCACTCCCCCGTGCTCGCGGCGCTGGAGGGCTCGGGCGTGACGGAGCGGCTCCTCGCCTCGGCCGTCCGGGTCTCGCGAGGAGAGGCACGCGCCGAGGGACGGACGCTCGGCGTCGTGCGGTTCGACCGCCTCGACCGCCGGTTCCCGTTCGTCGCGGCGCTGCCCCAGGCCGGGACAGAGGCGGCCCTCGCGGCAGGGGCGCCGCCGGCGAAGCGCGAGGCGGAGGTGACCGCCGTCACACCGACGGGACGCGGCATCCGTGTGTCGCTCGCTCGGGGCGATGAGCTCGAGGCGCCGATCGTCGTGGTGGCGGCCGGCTGGCGCGCACGGAGCCTCGTGTACCGGCCGAGAACCGTGCGCGTGCAGCCCTACGCCGATCGATACCTCATGGCGGACGTGCACCGCAGCCGCGACGGCGACATCGCCGTCGTCAACGTCGACGCGTCGGGCGTCCTCGAGTCCTTCCCGCTGCCCGCTGGGCGGCGCCGATTCGTGGCGTGGGATGCCGCTCCCGGCGCACCCGGAAGTGCCGATCGCCTGCGGACCGCCCTGCGCGAGCGCGGCGAGCACGCGGCGGCGGGCGAGGTCGTCGAGGCGACCGCGTTCGAAGTGCGCCGCGCGGTCGCGCCTGCGCTGCGGCGCGGCGGTCTGTTCGTCATCGGCGACACAGCCCACGAGGTCAGCCCGATCGGCGGGCAGGGCATGAATCTGGGACTCCTGGATGCTGTCACCCTCGCCCCCCTCCTCTCCGCGTGGGTGCGCACGGGCGTCGAGCCGACGCTCGAGCTCCAGCGGTGGGAGCGCCGCCGGGTGGCCTCGGCCCGGACCGCCGCCGCGCTCGCGACGCTCAACACGTCGCTGGGCCGCCCGCTCGGACCCGCGGCGCACGCGGCGCGACGCGCCGCCCTGCGTCTCGCCCTGCTCCCGCCCGGCGCGCGCCTGCTCGCCCACGCCTACTCGATGGGCTTCGACCGCGACGCCTGACCCGGAGTCGGCCGGCGTCAGAGGCCGCGCGAGCACAACGTCGGCAATCCGTCGCGGCACAGCTCCGATCCGGCCTTTCCGTCGGCGTGCCGCCTCGATTTGGCGACGTTGTGCACGGTCGAGCCCGAGTCGCCGCGACCTCACGCCGCGACGGCGCCGCCGGTCGCCGCGAGCTGAGCCGCGAGGAGGAGGGCGGCGAGCATCACGAGCCGGAACAGCGTCCGGGTCGGCGGGCGGACGAGGGCGAGCACGGCCGTCGCGGCGGCGACCCCCACCACCGCCGCGAAGAACGCCCATCCGGCCGGCGAGACGGCGGTGAGCGCGCCGCCGGATGAGCCCAGCAGGACCGCGACGGCGCCCACGACGATCCCGACGGCCGCGAGGACGGCGGACGCGCGTGGTCCGAGCCGGTGCGGCAGTCCGCGCACGCCTGTGCGGCGGTCGTCCTCGAGGTCGGGCAGGACGTTCGTGAGGTGCACGGCGGCGCCGAGCGCGGCGCCCGCGATCCACCCCCACCACGCCGCGATGCGCGGCTCGGGCATGCTGAGCGTCGCGAGCGACGGGAAGATCCCGAAGCTCACGAGGAACGGGGCGATCGAGAACGGCGTCGCCTTCAGGCCCGCGTTGTACGCCCACGCCGACGCGAGGAAGACGGCGTGGGCTGCCAGCATCCCGAACCCGAGCGGTGCCGAGAGGAGAAGTGCCGCCGCGACGGCGCCGATCGCGCACGCCCAGGCCAGCCGCTCGCTCACGTCGCCGCGCGCGATGGGCTTGTCGCCTCGGCCGACCGCTCGATCCCTCGGCGCATCGATCGCGTCGTTGGAGAGGCCGATCGACACCTGCCCCGCGAACACCGCGACGGTCAGCAGGGCGAGACGCCACGGCTCGAGGCCGAGCGCGATCCCCAGCACGAGGGCGAGCGCCGTGACGACGAGCGTGGGACCGGGATGCGTCGACCCCCACAGCGCGCGGATGGCGTGCATGGGCCGTGTCATGCGACGGTGCGCGAACTGCCGAGCGCGGGCCCCGGCTCGGCCCCGGGCAGAGCGCGGCCGAGAAGGGAGACGAGACGGCCCATCCGCATGGTCCGACGGTAGCGGGCGGTCCCCGCGGGTCCAAGCACCACGCAGAGCTCGACGGCTCGGGAATTCTCGTCCGCTGCATGCAGTTGCATACATCTGGGCCGACGGCGTCCCGGCTTGTCGTCACAACCTCAAGGAGACGCCCATGTCCACCCTCACCGACCGCACCGCCGAGACCGCCGCGCCCATCATCGACGTCCTCGCCGAGCGCTGGAGCACCCGCATCTTCGACCGCGAGGCCGTCATCGACGAGGCGGCGCTGGCGAGCGCCCTCGAGGCGGCGCGCTGGGCCCCCACGGCCGCGAACACGCAGGCGTGGCGGATCATCGTCGCCCGCCGCGGCTCGGCCGCGCACGCGACGGTCCTCTCGTCGCTCGCAGGCTTCAACAGCGCCTGGGCCGGCGACGCCGGCGCACTCATCGTGTTCGTCGCGGAGACGACGCGCAACGGCGAGCCCCTTCGCTGGGCGCAGTACGACGCCGGCCAGGTCGCCGCGCACTTCACGGTGCAGGCCCACGCCGACGGCCTCTCGACCCACCAGATGGGCGGCTTCGATGTCGACGCGATCGCCGCCGGCTTCGGCCTCGGGCCTGAGTTCACGCCCGTCACGGTCATGGCCGTGGGTGAGCTCGGCGACATCCGCACCGCGTCGGCGGAGCTCCAGGCCCGCGAGAACGCGCCCCGCGTGCGCCGGCCGATCGCCGAGTCGGTGCTCGTCGACGACTGAGCCCTGACCGCGAGACGGATGCCTCGTCCCCTCGCGGGGACGAGGCATCCGTCGTCTCGGCCGATGGCAGGCGGGCAGACCCGCCGGGATGAGAGCTAGGACGCGGCCTGCCGCCCGCGGACGATCCCGACGATCGCGAGCACGAACGCCGCGAGGTAAGCGAGGCCGAGGACCACGGCCGTGCCGTAGAAGATCGCGGCGGACGTCTCGTACGACATCCCCGTCCACGTGCTGAGCGCCGAGTCGAGGTGGCCCGAGTCGCCGGAGTCCGGGACGGTCAGGGCGCCGACGAGGAGCGCGAGCCACAGGGCAATCGTCGCGATGTCATAACCCGCGCGCGTGCTGCGCTTCTTGCGGCCCTCGGGGTCGAAGAGCGTGAGCAGCGGCGGGACGAGCAGCAGCAGGATCGTGAAGATCCCGTAGACGATGCCGAGGACGCCGAGCCAGCCGACCTCCGCGCCGACCCATCCGCGGCCGAGGAAGAAGAAGACCGGCAGGAGCGCACCCAGCACCCACTGCGCGATGAAGACGAATCGGCCCGTGCCTGCGAAGCGCATGCTCCGACCGTAGCGTCAGGTGCGGCTGCGGTGCGGGACCCCGGCGCGGCGGCGCCCCGCCATGATGCTCATGATCGCCGTCACGACCTGAGCCAGGTATGCCGCGGCGATGACGCACACGGCGAAGACGAAGATGGGCGGGATCCGGCCGTACGCGATCCCCCAGGAGTTCATGAGCGCGGAGTCGCGCGCCTGGTTCGGATCGGGGTTGGGCAGCGTGAGCCCTCCGAACAGGATGGCGAACCACAGGACGAACGATGCGACGTCGTAGGCGACTCGCGTCGCACGTTCGCGGCGACCCTCGGCGTCCAGAAGAGTCAGCAGCGGCGGGATGATCAGGATCGGAATCGTCAGGAACGCGAACGGCGTCCGGACGAAGGGCTCCGACTTCGCCTCGAGCCAGGGTGCGGCGAAGAAGAAGACGGCCGGGAGCAGCGCCGCAGCGACCCACTGGGCGAAGAACACGAAGCTGCCGGACCGGGCGATCCGCATGCTCTGACGCTAGTGCGCCCGCCCCGCGGCGCCAAGGCCCACCACGGCAGCCCGCGAGTGCCGAATCGACCTCCACCATGGGCGGACGGGTCGATTCGGCACTCGCGAGATGCCGGGATCAGTCGTCGAGGAGCTCGGCCTCGATCACCTCGTCATCGGAGGAGGGTCCGGATGCCTCGGCCGGGCCGTCGCTCGTGAGCACGAGCTGCGTGCCGTCGGCGGCGACATCCACCCGCACGCCGTCGCCGTCGCGCACGTGGCCGGACAGGAGCGCCATCGCGAGGCGATCCTGGATCTCGGACTGCATGAGGCGGCGCAGCGGCCGGGCGCCGAACACGGGGTCGTAGCCGCGCTCGGCGAGCCACGTCCGCGCTTCGGGCGTCACCGCGAGCGTCAGGCGGCGATCACGCAGGCGCCTGTGCAGGGCGTCGACGGCGAGCTCGACGATCTGCGCGAGGTCGTCCTCGGTGAGCGCCTGGAACACGACGATGTCGTCGAGACGGTTCACGAACTCCGGCTTGAACGCCTGTCGCACGAGGGCCAGCACCTGCTCGCGCTTCTGGTCGGATGACAGCGTCGGGTCGATGAGGATCGGCGATCCGAGGTTCGACGTCAGGATCAGGATGACGTTCTTGAAGTCGACCGTGCGGCCCTGGCCGTCGGTCAGGCGGCCGTCGTCCATTACCTGCAGCAGGACGTCGAAGACCTCCGGGTGCGCCTTCTCCACCTCGTCGAGCAGCACGACGCTGTACGGACGCCGCCGCACGGCCTCGGTCAGCTGACCGCCCTGCTCGTAGCCGATATAGCCGGGAGGGGCGCCGACGAGCCGCGAGACGGAGTGCTTCTCGCCGTACTCCGACATGTCGATGCGCACCATGGCGTGCTCGTCGTCGAAGAGGAACTCGGCGAGCGCCTTCGCGAGCTCGGTCTTGCCGACGCCCGTGGGCCCGAGGAACAGGAACGAGCCCGTCGGGCGGTTCGGGTCGCTGATGCCGGCGCGCGACCGGCGCACGGCGTCGGACACCGCCTTGACAGCATCCTTCTGCCCGATGAGGCGCTTGCCGAGCTCGGACTCGAGGTGCAGGAGCTTCTCGGTCTCACCCTGCAGGAGTCGCCCTACGGGGATACCGGTCCACGCCGCGATGACGGCGGCGATGTCCTCGTCGGTGACCTGCTCGTTGACCATGCGCTCCTCGGTGCTGCTCGCCTCGGTGCGCTCCGCCTCTTCGATCTCGCGCTCCAGCCGCTTGATCGTCTCGTACTCGAGCTTGGACGCCCGCGTGTAATCCCCTTCCCGGAGGGCACGGTCCCGGTCTGTCACAGCCTGGTCGTACGCCTTCTTGAGGTCGCCGACGCGAGTGAGTCCCGCGCGCTCCCGCTCCCAGCGCTGCTCGAGCGCCTTCAGCTCGCCAGACGCCGCATCCATCTGCTCGCGCAGCTTCGCAAGCCGCTCCTTGGACGCGTCATCCTTCTCCTTCTTCAGCGCGAGTTCCTCGAGGTGCATGCGGTCGAGCCGGCGACGCAACTGATCGATCTCGACCGGGCTCGAGTCGATCTCCATCTTGAGGCGACTCATCGCCTCGTCGATCAGGTCGATCGCCTTGTCGGGGAGCTGGCGGCTCGGGATGTAACGCTGCGACAGGGATGCCGCCGCCACGAGCGCGCCGTCGCTGATCGTTACGCCGTGATGTGCCTCGTACCGCCCCTTGAGCCCGCGGAGGATCGCGACGGTGTCCTCGACGCTGGGCTCGCCGACGTACACCTGCTGGAACCGGCGCTCCAGCGCGGCATCCTTCTCGATGAACTCGCGGTACTCGTTGAGCGTCGTCGCGCCGATGAGGCGCAGCTCGCCGCGCGCGAGCATCGGCTTGAGCATGTTGGACGCCGCGACCGACCCCTCGCCCCCGCCCGCGCCCATGAGGACGTGCAGCTCGTCGATGAACGTGATGATGCGGCCGTCCGACTCCGTGATCTCCTTGAGCACAGCCTTGAGGCGCTCCTCGAACTGCCCGCGGTACATCGCGCCGGCGACGAGCGCCGAGATGTCGAGCGTCACGAGCTGCTTGTCCTTGAGGGACTCCGCGACATCGCCCGCGACGATGCGCTGGGCCAGGCCCTCGACGACGGCCGTCTTGCCGACGCCCGGCTCGCCGATGAGGACGGGGTTGTTCTTCGTGCGGCGGGTCAGCACCTGGCTGACGCGCCGGATCTCGGCATCCCGCCCGATGACGGGGTCGAGCTTGCCCTGCCGCGCGCGGTCGGTGAGGTTGATGCCGAACTGCTCCAGGGCGCTCCGCGACTCCTCCTGCCCCGGCTGCTGGGTGGCGTTCATGTGTCTCCTGAAATCCGTGGACCCGAAAGTTGAGTCGTTATGGCTCAAGTTTAGCAAGAGCCGGATGCTGTCGGCAATGCCGCCGCGTGTATCAGGCGCTTCCTGGCGCACTCCTTGACTGCAACACTCGACTCGAGCTGTGGAGTCCCGCCATGCCCTACCTCGCCCGCTTCCTGCCGTCGACGCACGGCCTGCACTTCGCGAACGCCTGGCCGCGCGGCGCGCCGGGGTTCGTCGCCGACGTCGCGCCGGTAGGGCGGCTGCGGTTCGGCGATGCGGGCAACGGACTGTGCGGCGGCATGGCGTTCACGGCGTCCGACCTGTATCTGGCCAAGCGCCGCCCGCCGGCCGATACGACGCCGCCGGGTGAGGACCACCCGCTCTTCCGCTACATCTCGAACCGGCTCATGGACAGCTTCGACATCCCGCTCGGCATCCTCAAGTACTACAGCTGGGCCAACACGCCGGACGCCGACACCGGCATCCCGCCCATCGTGTGGCGCGGCATCGCGAGCCGGACGATCCTCGACCAGCTGCCCAAGATCGCCCGCGAGATCGACGCGGGCCGTCCGGCCAACCTCGGGCTCGTCACGGTGCGCTCACTCGACCCCTCGGCACTCGGGCAGTGCCACCAGGTGGTCGCGTACGGATACTCGAAGCGCGCGAGGATCGCGACCGTGCGCGTCTACGATCCGAACCTGCCCGATCGCGACGACGTCACGATCAAGCTCGACACGTCGCATCCGTCCGAGGAGACGACGATCAGCTCGACGGTGGACTGCCGGCCGCTGCGCGGGTTCTTCGTCTCCTCGTACTCGCGGCGCGACCCCGCCGCGATCGCTGGGCCGCGCTGGCGGTGACGGTTTCCGGGCTCGGCGCGTTTCGTCTCGCTCCGCTCGCTCAACGACCGGGGGCTGCCGGTCGTTGAGCGAGGGAGCGAAGCGACCGAGAAGAAACGCCCCGGGCCTCCGGGCGACGTCGCGTCAGGCGACGGGCTCGAGCACCGCACCCTCGGGCGCGGTCATCGACTCGCCGTGGCACGTGAAGCGGGCCCGGTACGCCGTGGGCGTCGTGCCGAGGACGCGCGCGAAGTTCTGGCGCAGCACGGCCGCCGAGCCGAAACCGCTCTCGTCCGCGATGCGGTCCAGGCCCAGGTCGGTCTGCTCGAGGAGGCGCTGCGCGTGGATGATCCGCTGACGCGACAGCCATGCAGCGGGCGTCGCGCCGAAGTCGGCCTTGAAGCGCCGCGCGAAAGTGCGCGGCGACATGTGCGCCTTCGTCGCGAGCTGATCCACCGTGAGGTCCAGGCGCAGGTTGTCCAGCATCCAGTCCGTCACCGGCGCGAGCGAGAGGCTCTGCACGACCGGCAGCGGCTTGTCGATGAACTGCGCCTGCCCGCCGTCACGCTGCGGCGGAACGACCATGCGGCGCGCGATCTTGTTCGTGATCTCGGCGCCGAGCTCCTGACGCAGCAGGTGCAGGCATGCGTCGAGGCCGGCCGCGGTGCCGGCGCTCGTGATGATGCGCCCGTCCTGCACGTACAGCACGTCCGGATCGACGTCGATCGACGGGTACATGCGCTGCATCGTGTCGGCGTACATCCAGTGCGTCGTCGCGCGGCGGCCGTCCAGCACTCCGGATGCCGCGATCACGAACGACCCGCTGCACACGCTCAGCACCCACGCGCCGCGGTCGACGGCGCGGCGGACGATGTCGAGCACCTTCGGATCGACGCTGCCCCACGTGCGCCTGGGAATCGGCGTCACGACGACGAGGTCCGCCTCGTCCGCGAACGTCAGATCGTGCTCGACGTTGATCGAGAACGCGAGGTTCGACTTCACGGCCCCCGGCTCTGCGGTCACGATGCGGAAGTCGAAGCTCGGGATGCCGTCATCCGACCGGTCGAGGCCGAAGGCCTCGCAGGCGAGCCCGAACTCGAAGGGCGCGAAGCCCTCCTGGACGATGACGGCGACGCTGTGCATCGGGACCCCTCTCGGCGCACCGCCATGGGGGAACGACGGTGGCAGTTTTCCTCTGATTTGTGTCAATCCTGCCACTCGTGGCAGTTCGAGCGCAAGCGTAGCGTGACTGCCATGTTCATGGTGATTCTTCTCGCAGCACTCGCGATCCTCGCGATCGCCTCGACGATCGCCGCCCTCCGCACGGACGGCTACCGCCGCATGCCGACCGACTGGTCGCGCCTCCCCGACCGACCCGCCCAGATCTCCGAGCGTCAGCTCGCGAGCACCCTCCGGTAGACCTCGACCATCGCGGCCGTCCGCGACGACTGCCGGAACCGCTCGGCGATCGTCGCGTCCACGGGCGGCTGCGTACCGGCCTCGATGTCGGCCGCCGCTCGACGCAGCGCCTCGGCGAGCGCCTCGACCGAGGCGTCCGCGACGGGCCAGTAGCCGGACCCCAGCTCGGCCGCGATGTCGGGGTCGCTCACGACGGACGGCGTTCCGAGCGAAGCGGCCTCGAAGGGCGTCATGCCCTGCGTCTCGAAGCCGATCGAGGTCTGCACGAGGGCGTCGGCGCGCGCGAGCCTGCGCAGCGTCTCCGGGTACGGCATCCGCCCCGCGAACACGATCGAGGCTCTGGGCTGCAGCTTCTCGACGAGGCGCTGCGCCGCGCGCCGCTGTCCCCCGCCGCCGAGCACCTCAACCTCGGCGCCGATGCCGGACGCGGCGACCGCCTCGAGGAACGGGAGGAGCCGCTTCTCGGGGCTCATGCGCCCGAGCCACACGAAGCGCGGCGGACCCGGCTCGCGGGGAGGGCGCGTCGCGAGGACGGCGTCCAGGAGGTCGTCGTCGATGCCGTTCCAGACGACGTCGACCCGCCCGGGCTCGCGCGCGGGCAGGACGCCGTGCGCCTCGAGCCGCCGCGCGAAGTGCGACGACGGCGCCGTGACGGCGGCCGACAGCTCGGCGAAGGCGCGGAGGTAGTCCCAGCCGTCCGCACCGCGTTCCCCGCCCACGGCTGCCCGGCGCCACGCGTTGAGGACGCGGAGCACCGTGCCAGGGAAGGGCGCGGTCGCCCGGATGCCGACCTCGACGCGGTTGTGCATCGTGTGCACGACCGGCAGAGAGTGCCGCGCGGCGAACCGGTGGCCGATGAACGCGCCCCAGAAGTCGGCCTGGACGTGCACGACGTCGACCGGCGGGCGGTGCTCGAGCGCAGCATCCGTCCGCCTGTCGGTCCGCGCGCCCGGCCACGCGAGCGAGTACTCACGATCGAGCGTCACGGGGATCGAAGGCAGATCGACGTAGGCAGGGTCGGATGCCGCCGCCCGGCCGCGCGGGCCGTGCATGGCCGGCGCGACGACCGTGACGGTATGCCCGGCCTTCTCGAGGAACCGCCGCTGCAGCCGCATCGACACCTGCGCCCCGCCGAACGACTCGACGTGCTGGTCGCCGAACATCACGACGTGCACGGCGCGGCTACTCCGGCAGCGGTTCGTCGCGGTAGAGCGCCTCGAACGTGTCGAGCGTCCGGTGGATGTCGTGCACCACGACGCCGTCGAGCGAGGCCTGCTGCATGCGGAGGCGGTCCTCGGGAGCGGCGGTGAGCACATCGGTGAGGCGAGCGGTGAGCTGATCGATGTCGCCGGGCTCGAAGAGGTAGCCGTTCTCACCGTCGTGCACGAGGTGAGGCAGGGCGACGGCGTTGGCCGCGACGATCGGCAGGCCGGAGGCCATCGCCTCCATCGTCGCGATCGACTGCAGCTCGGCGATCGACGCGATCGCGAAGACGCTCGCGCGCGTGTACAGCGCCCGCAGCTCCTCCTCCGACGCGTGACCGTGGAACGTGACGCGGCCGTCGATGCCGAGCTCGTGCGTCAGCTGCTCGAGGTTCCGTCGCTGATCGCCGCCGCCGACGATGTCGAAGTGCACGTCGAGCGCGGGATCGAGCCTCTTGACGGCGCGCAGCACCTCGTCGATCCGCTTCTCGGTCGTGAGGCGTCCGACGAACAGGATCCGGTTGGCCGTGCGGGGCGTGAGGTCGGCCGTGTAGTTCGCGCGGTCGATGCCGCAGCTGACCGGGATGACGTTCTCGACGTCGATCGTGCGCTCGAGGAACTCGGCCGCCTTGCGCGTCGGGGTCGTGACGGCGCGGGTCATGCCGAACGTGCGCGCGGCATCCTCCCACGCCAGCTTGACGGCGTAGCGCGTCCAGGAGGCCGGCAGGATCGTGAAGTCGAGGACGTTCTCGGCCATGACGTGGTTCGTCGCGACGACGGGGATGCCGCGCTTGCGCGCGATGCGCGTGAGGCCGCGCCCGATGATGATGTGCGACTGGATGTGCACGACGTCGGGCTTGACCTCGGAGAGCACGCGGCGCGCGTAGAACTTCGACCGGAACGGCATGACGAAGCGCAGCCAGTCGTGCGGGTACCACCGCCAGGACGGAAGGCGGTGGAGCGTCATCTCCTCACCCTCGACGACCTCGCGGAAGCGGCCGCTCTTGAAGTGGGTGACGCTCGGGGCGACGACGTGCACGTCGTGGCCGCGGGCGACGAGCCCTGCGGCGAGGCGCTCGGCGAAGCGCGCGGCGCCGTTGACGTCGGGCGCGAACGTGTCGGCTCCGATGAGGACGGTGAGGGGACGCCCGGCGGGCTGGGGGGCGAGGGGTTCTTCAGTCGCGGGGGGAGTCACGGGATGGGTGGCTGCCTATCTCTGCGGCGCGCCAGGGGGGTGTCAGGGCGCCCGTCCACTCTACCCGAGGCGCCCCCGGCGGCCTTTCGGCCGCCCCGTGCGGCTAGATCTTGACGTCCTGCTTGGGGACGACGACTTCGCGGATTATCAGGAGGATGGATGCTGTGATCGGCAGCGCGATGAGCACTCCGAGCACGCCCATCAGGGTGCCGCCCACCATCGCCGCGATGAGCACGAGCGCCGCCGGGATCTCGACCGCCTTGTTCATGACGCGCGGGCTCAGGACGTACGACTCGATCTGGATGTAGACGAGATATGCGATGAAGAAGATCAGCGCCTGCTGCGGGCTGGAGAACAGCGCGATGATCGACGCCAGGATCCAGAAGATGACCGAGCCGAACAGCGGGATCAGCGTGATGATGAACGCGATGACCGCCATGAGCGCGGCGAACGGCAGGCCGATCACGAGGTGCAGCACGAACACGGCGAGGGCGTTGATCGACGAGAGGGTGACCGAGCCGATGAGGGCCGCGCCGACGGAGCTCGTGATGCGCTCCGTGAGGTCGGTGAGCTTCGGACGGTTGCGCGCCGGCGCGAGTGCGTAGAGGGCACCCTTCATGGCCCCGAGCGACGCGAGGAAGTACAGCGTGAGGGCGACGACGATGAAGCCGCCCGAGATGGCCGCGACGATGCCGGCGCCGACGGCAAGGACGCCGCCTCCGAGCGCCGCGAGGAACGCCGGGTCGGACAAGGTCTGGGCGAGCTGGTCGAGCGCCGTCCCCAGCCCGGCCTGCCATTCGGCGGGCAGCGCCTGGAACCACTCGGAATCCGGGATCTCATCGATCGCGGCAGGGAGGTCGGAGAAGAACTGACCGATCTGGGCGAGCACGGGCGGCAGGACGAAGATCAGGAACAGTGCCATGAGCAGCGCGAAGGCGCCGAACACGATGCCGATGCCGGCGCCGCGCTTGACCTTGTGCCGCTCGAGCAGGCGGACGATGGGGTCGAGCCCCAGCGCGAGGAACAGCGCGAGGACGATGTAGGCGAGGATCGTCGAGATCGAGAGCAGGGCCCCACCGATGAGGAGGGCCCCCAGCACGCCGAGGGTCGCGGCGAATCCCGCGATGAGCGGCCGGTCGAGGGTCGCGAGGATCCGCGCGCGCAGGCTGGTCTCGAGACTCAGCACGGCCGGCTCCGCGTGCGCCGGCAGCGGCACCGCCGGGGCGGTGGCGGTGGGCTCGGACCCCGTCGCCGGGGCGTCGGCCGACGAGGTCGAATCGCTCATGGCGCCACTCTAGGGCGCGAAGGCCCGGGCGACCCCGCGGGGCGCCGCGTGATCCTCACCCCGCCGGGGTGAGCGTGAAACGGCCCCGGACCGGTAGCGTTCCAGGACAGCGGCAGGGGAACCGCGCCCTGCCCCCGAGGTCGGGAGTAACTCGCCGTGGACTCTGCACTGACCGCGAACCTCATCTGGATCGCCGGCGTCGTGGTGAATCTCGCCATCATCCTGGCGGCCCTCATCATCCTTCCGAAGCGGCGCAAGCCGACGGCCGCGATGGCGTGGCTGCTGGCGATCTTCCTCCTCCCCTACATCGGCATCCTGCTGTTCCTGGTCATCGGCAGCATCAAGCTGCCGAAGTCGCGCGTCGAGGCGCAGGCGCAGATCGACGCGCGGATCCGCGAGCGCGTCGCCCTCGCGAAGCTCGATTCACCGCACGCTGACGAGCCCCGGTGGTTCCAGCGCGTGCTGGATCAGGCGGAGGAGCTGACCGGCATCCCGGCCCTCCACGGCAATGCGATGACGCTCAACGGCGATTACAACGGCTCGATCCTCGACATGGCGGCCGAGGTCGACAAGGCGCAGCGCTTCGTGCACGTCGAGTTCTTCATCATCGGCTTCGACGACACGACCCGGCCGTTCTTCACGGCTATGGAGAACGCCGTCAAGCGCGGCGTGACCGTGCGTCTGCTCGCCGACCACATCGCGACGCGCAAGGTGCAGAACTCCAAGGAGATGACCGCGGAGCTCGACCGCATCGGCGTCGAGTGGGCGTGGATGCTGCCGGTCGAGCCGTTCAAGGGCAAGTACCAGCGCCCCGACCTGCGCAACCACCGCAAGATCGTGGTCGTCGACGGCACTGTCGCGTTCACGGGATCGCAGAACCTCATCGACCGCAGCTACGACTCGCCCAAGAACATCAAGCGGGGCCTCAAGTGGCAGGAGCTCGTGACGCGCGTCGAGGGGCCCGCGGCATCCGCCCTCAACGTCGTCTTCCTGTCGGACTGGCTCATCGAGACCGGCCAGCAGCTCTCCGACGAGTACGTCGCCGTCGAGACCATGCCCGCGAAGGGCGACCTGCTGTGCCAGGTCCTGCCCAGCGGCCCGACGTACAGCACCGAGAACAACCTGCGCATCTTCCTCTCGCTCATCTACGGCGCGACCGAGAAGGTCATCCTGACGAGCCCCTACTTCGTGCCGGACGAGGCGATGGTCTACGCCATCACCTCGGCGTGCGAACGGGGACTCGAGGTGCAGCTGTTCGTCTCGGAGGTCGCCGACCAGTGGCTCGTGGGTCACGCGCAGCGCTCGTACTACAGCGTCCTGCTCGAGGCCGGCGTGCGCATCTTCCTGTACCCCGCGCCGTACATCCTGCACTCGAAGCACTTCTCGATCGACGACGACATCGCCGTCATCGGGTCGAGCAACATGGACATCCGCTCGTTCAGCCTCAACGCCGAGGTCTCGGTGCTCGTGCGCGGCGAGTCGTTCGTCGCGGGCATGCGCGAGGTCGAGGAGGGCTACCGGCAGGCCGGCCGCGAGCTGACGCTCGAGGAGTGGCGCCGCGAGCCTCGCTCGGCGACGTTCTACGACGGCGTCGCGCGCCTCACCTCCGCCCTGAACTGACGCTCGGGAAGCGCCCGGAGTGACCGCATAGCCTGGAGGCATGCCCACACTCCACGCCGACGCCGACGCCGCGCTCTGGGTGCCGGTGACCGATTCGCTCGGATTCAAGGGACGCCGCCACCGCAAGGCGGCGATCCGGATGCTGTTGACCCAGGCGAACCGTGCGATGGGCACGTCCGAGCGCCCCGGCAGTGGGGTCCTCGCGTGGGGCATGAGCCAGGCGGCGCCTTTCCTCATGCGGAAGGCCGCGGGCCGCGTGCTGGTGTGGGTGTGGAAGGCCGATCCCGAGCTCGTCGTCGTGATGGCCCAGGTGCAGGAGGCGACGTCGCAGCTGCGTGCGGCGCGCGCGATGATGCCGATGGAGTACGACGACACCGAGGACTTCCGCAGTCCGTACCTCGGGACCGGCGAGAAGCTTGCGATGCCGCTCCCCCGCGACCCGCGCACTCCGCCGTTCGCGACATACACGTGGGACACCGGCACGCACTTCGTGACGGTCACGGCCGTGTGCTCCGACCGCGAGCGCTTCGGCACGGTCATCGCCAGCATCGACGATGTGGCCCGCACCGTGCGCCTGGCCGAAGACCTCACGATCGGCGAATCGCCCACCATGATCGTGATCGAGCCGCCCAAGCCCTGATCACGGGCCCGGGCGACAGCATCCTGTCGTGTCCATGCGTCGGGGGCGGGCGCGGGTTCCGCACATCCCGCCTCTGGTTCGCAACTCAGGCTGAGAGCGGGGAAGCAGCGCGACACGCCGTGAATCGGGGCCGCTGCACGCACCCAGCCTGAGTTGCGAACCTGCTCAGGTTCGCGTCCGGCCGCCCGACTGGCGCGACGAGCTCAGTCGGCGGGCTCGGGTGCCTTGCCGTCGCGCAGCGGTGCCGCGTCGGGGTCGCCCGACAGCCAGCGCAGCCAGCGAGCGTTCGGGTCGCTCTCCAGGACGAGCGCGCGGACGAGGAGCGTCAGCGGGATCGAGAGGATCGCGCCCAGGGGACCGATGACGAAGGTCCAGAAGATGACGGAGAAGAAGCTCAGCGTGAGGCTGAGACTCACGGCGTCGCTGACGAACTTCGGCTGCACGAGCACCTGCAGCGTGACGTTGACGACGCAGTAGATCGCGACGACGGCGAGCATGAGCGGCCAGCCGCCCACGACGAGCGCCAGGAGCGCCGGCGGGATGAGTCCCAGGACGAACCCGATGTTCGGGATGAAATTCGTGACGAACGCGAGGATGGCCCATACGGCGGGAGCCGGCACGCCGAGCGCCCACAGCGCGAGGCCGTCGATGATCGCGACGATCGCGCCGAAGGTCGCGTTGACGACGTAGTAGCGGCGGACGCCGGAGTTGTACACCTGGAACCGGCGCACGGTCGGCCGCACCGAGCGCCCGAAGGACGCCTCGGCGCGCGTGTACCGCGCGCCGTCGGCGGCCATGAATATGACGTACGAGACGACGAAGAAGAACGCCGTGAGCACACCGACGACGGTGCCGCCGAGAGATGTCGCGAAGGAGAGCAGGGTCTGCGGCTGGAGGAGGGATGCCCCGGCATCCGCGGCCTCCGACTCGACGCCGAGCGACTCGAGCAGGTCGAGGACGCTCTGCGCAGACGCCTTGAGCTGGTCGGCGTAGTCGGCGACGAGCTGCGCGAACTGCACGCCCGCGTAGAAGAGCAGCGCCGCCATGACGCCCAGGATGAGGTAGCCGACGACGATGACGGCGGTCGTCGCGGCCCACCGCGGCCAGCCCCGGCGCTCGAGCGGGAATCGGACGGGGTGGCAGATGATCACAATGACGGCGCCCAGGGCGAGCGGCCCGACGAGCTCCCGCGCGAACGAGAGGCCCGCGAGCACGACGACGGCCGCCGCGAGCCCCACGAGGATCCGCAGCATGGGCGAGAGCGCGGGCGGCGCAGTCGGCGGCGCGGGCGTGGCGGGCGGGCGCGAGGGCTTCACGCGCGCAAGGGTAGCCGTGCGGCCCGGCGGGGCGAGCGGGGCGCGCCCTGCCGCGTCGCTATCGTGAGCCCGTGGACCTGAGTGCGCTGCTGCCGACCTCCGTCGAGTGGTGGCAGGTGCTGCTGGCGATCGTGCTCGTCATCGCCGGCTGGATCCTCTCGCGGCTCGCCCGCAAGGGCACGCTCGCGCTCCTGCGCAAGGCACCCACGGTGTCGGAGCTCGTCGCCGTGTTCATCGCCCGCTTCGTCGCGTACTCCGTCGTGCTGCTCGCGGTCGCCCTCGCCCTCGCGGTCCTCGGCGTCAACATGCAGCCGCTCCTCGCGCTCGCCGTCGTACTCGCGGTCGTCGCGGTCCTCGTGCTGCGCGGCGTCGCCGACAACTTCGCCGCGGGCGTCGTCATCCAGGCGAGCAAACCCGTCGAGCTCGGCGACGAGATCATGGTCGAGGGGCCGGACGGGACGCCCATCGTCGGGGTCGTGCGCGACCTCAACTCGCGCACCGTCGTGCTCGAGACCTACGACGGGCGCACGGTTCACGTGCCCAACGCCAAGATGGTCCAGGACACGATCGTCAACCACTCGTCTCGCGGGCTGCGCCGCAGCGAGGTCCAGGTGCGCACGAGCTATCTCGGCGCCGACACGGCCGACCTGCTCGATCGCCTCGCCGCCGCCGCGGCCTCCGTCCCGGGCGTCGATGGCGCCGAGCCGGCGCGCGCCGTCGCCGTCACGATCTCGCCCGAGCGCCTGACGGCGCGGATCCTGTTCTGGCACGCTCCCGCCGACGGGCTCGCAGCGACGTCGGGCGTCGTCGCCGCGGCATCCGCCGTCCTTCAGGAGACCGGGGTCGAGGGCACGGCGACGAGCAACCCCGGGCTGCCTCCGCTCGTGCCGCCGGACAGCGTCTGACTCAGGCCGCGGCCGCGGCCTTCTCGGGCTCCTTCGGGTGCACGACGAGCTCGGGCGCCTTCGTGACGATGAGCCACACCGGCAGGATGATGAGGCACAGCAGCGGGATCACCGTGACGTCGCCGCACAGCGCGACGCCGACGAAGATCGCGATCCAGCCGTCGCGGGTTGCGGCGAGGGTGATCCCGAGGACGCCGCACGCCACGGCGAGAGAGATCGGCATGTCGGGGATGAGCGCGTAGCCCAGCAGTCCGAAGGCCGTCCCGACGAAGACGGCGGGGAAGATGCGGCCGCCGCGGAAGCCCGCGCTCGCGGCGATGAGCAGCGCGACGACCTTGACCGCCGTGAACAGCGCGAGCTGCTGCGGTGTGTAGTCGTCGGGGTGCTCGAGCAGCTCGGCGGTCTGCTCGAGGCCCTTGAAGAGCGTGATGGGGCCGCCGATGATGCCGAGGACGCCGAGGATCATGCCGCCGAGGGTCGTGAAGACGAGCGGATTGCGCAGCGCGTGGAAGGCCCGGTGCAGGTACGGGAAGACGAACGCGGCGAGGACGCCGAGGATCGCGGAGACCGCGGCGACGGCGAAGCCCTGCAGCAGGAAGATCCACTCGTAGTCGCCGAGCGGCGCGAGCGTGAAGGAGATCGTCTCGCCCCCGAGCAGCAGCATCGTGACCGCGCCCGCACCCGCCGCGGCCAGCGGGAGGAAGAGCTTGTCCCACAGCGATCCCGGCATCGCCATCGCGCCGACCATGCCCGTGAAGACGAGCGCTGCGGCGACCGGTGTGCCGAACAGGGCGCCGATCGTGCCCGACACGGCGAGCATGACCAGCAGCGCGGGCGGGATCTTGGTCGAGAGCCGGCCGAACACGGCGACGGCGAGCGCCGAGTTGACCGCGATCGTCGGGTTCTCGGGGCCGAGGCTCACACCGCCCGCGAGGCCCAGGATCGACACGGCGAGGATCGTCGGGACGGCCATCAGCTTGGGCGGGGTTCCACCGAGCTCGGTCGTGGCCGAGTCGGGCCCGCCGTGGCCGGGGATGAGCCACACGATCGCCCCGACGGCCGCGCCGGTGAGCGTCAGGACGAGGAAGATCCACCACGGCGTGCTCTCCGAGGCGCCGAACAGCCCCGGCAGGTAGTCCCAGAGGAAGTGCATGAGCTGCTCCGACACCAGGTCGAGCGCCCGCAGCACGACGGCGGACCCGATGCCGATGAGCAGTGCGGGCACCGACATCAGCAGCAGCGTGCGGATGCCGGGGCTTGCAGGACTGGCGGTGCTCGGCTGGGTCATCGCGTTCTCCTTCTGATCGCGCACTCATCCTGCCCGAGGTCGCGGGGGCGCGGCATCTTCATTCCTGCGGACGCATGTCTTCTTGAAGCGCCGCGGCGCTGCGGATGAACAGGATGATCCACGTGAAGACGAGCGTGCCGGCGACGAGCTCGACCGCCGTGAGCGTGTAATAGCCGATCGCGTAGAAGACGCCCAGGCCCACCACGACCGCGAGGAACACCCAGCCGAGGTACACGAAGAATCTCGACATCCCGGGGATCCAGACGGGGAGCCGGATGACGAGCACGGCGTACACGACGGCCATGCCGGAGGCGAACGCCGTGTGGATCCAGAACCAGTCGTCGACGGGGAAGACGCCGACGAAGGCGAGGAAGACGCCGACGAGGATGAGGCACAGCCGCACGCGGGCGATGCCGTTCGGGTGCGAGGTGGGGATGCCGCGCGTCGCGGCGCGGGCGAGGGTCGTCACGAGGATGCCCGCGACGATGAGCGTGAGGTTGAACGCGAGCGACGAGAAGTCCTCGGTCACGCCGAGAGAGCTCAGGTGCTTCTGCCACCACAGGGGGTCGGATGCTGTCAGCATGCTCGCGACGATGCCCTCGACGAGGAACGTCGCAAGGATGACGGCGAGCAGCTGCAGATCGATGTGCGTGCCCGAGTAGAACGCGACGTACCCCGTGACGGCCGCGACGGCGCCGGAGAGGAGGATGACGGGGATCGCGAAGACCTCCGCGCCGATGAAGGCCTGCTCGAAGATGACCGAGACGAGCGTCCAGCTCAAGAGCGCGATGACGGCGTGCGCGAACGAGAGCGCCACCAGGTCGACGATGTCCAGGATGCCGGGCCGCACGCTGCCGGACAGCATCCGTCCGCCGGCGAAGGCGACGATCGCGACGATCGCCGACGTCACGGCGGAGAACTGCCCTACCGAGTCCGGACCGGCGATCGGCGCGGACTGGAAGCGGAACGCGATCACGGCGATGACCGCGACGAGGATGAAGGCGCCCACGCCGACGGCGAGGGCGATCGACTCGAGGGTGCGCTCGCTGGAGGCGCGCAGGCGAGGCGTTGCGGCTGCGGACGTCATGGCTTCTTCTCCCCGTCGGCGATGAGCTGTTTGAGTTCGGCGACCTGCTGCATGAGGCCGCGCACCTGGCCGCGCGTCGCGGCCTCGTCGTCGTCGCGACCGTGGGCCGCCTTCTCGATGACATATGACGACACCGTGGCAGTGACGGTGCCGACGATGGCGATGCCGCCGGCCATGAGGCCCACGGCCCAGATGCGCCCCAGGGCCGTGACAGGGTAGTAGTCCCCGTAGCCCACCGTCGCGACGGTCACGAACGCCCACCACATGGCGTCGCCGAACGTCACGATATTGGCATCGGGGGACCGGCGCTCGGCGTCGAGCACGGCGAGCGCGCACAGGTAGATCACGAGGAGGGACGCTCCCGCCCCGTAGATGGCGATGCGGCTGCGCAGCACCGTCCCCGCAGACTGCTTGCCGAACGTCACGACCGTGAGCACGCGCAGCAGCCGGAGCGCCCGGAGCATGGGGATCACGACGATCGCGAGATCGAGGAGGTGCCCACGGAACCATGGGCCGCGCGGGCGAGCGAGCGAGAGCCGCACGACGTAGTCGACGGCGAAGACGGCGTACGTGGCGATGATCACGGTCCACAGGACGATCTCCTCCGTGCCCTGCGAGTCGGCGATGACCTTCCACGAATAGGCGAGGAGCCACAGCAGCGACGCGATGATGAGCGGCCAGTGGGTGAGGCTCTCCCACCGCTGCATGGTCAGCCGTTCGCGCGCCATGGGTGCACTCTAAAGGCGACCCGCGCGCGGTCGACGGTGCACCGCCGAGGCCTCACCCGAGCCGTGTGACCGGTGGATGGGCGGCTCATCCGGGCCCATCGCCGTGCGCGCGAGCCGGTGGCATGATGTGCGCATGACCGAGCCGCATGTGTCCGCTCTGCCCTGGGAGCGCCCGACGACCGTCCAGGAGCGGATGGCTCTGGGCAAGGACGCGCGCAACGCGCTGTCACGCGGTGCGCTCGCGCACCTCACCCCGAAGGACCGCGATCCGCTCGGCATCCTCGATGCCCAGAACGCCACCCGTATCCCCGAGCTCGTGCCGTTGCGCATCGAGCGGATGTCGGCGAGCCCCTTCGCCTTCTATCGGGGGACCGCCGCCATCCAGGCGGCCGACCTCGCGGCCGACCGGCACAGCGGCATCCTCGTCGCATCCTGCGGCGACGCCCACGTGTCGAACTTCGGCTTCTTCGCCTCGCCGCAGCGCACCCTCATGTTCGATCTCAACGACTTCGACGAGGCGGCGTGGGCGCCGTGGGAGTGGGATCTGAAGCGCCTCGTCACGAGCATCGTCATCGCCGGTCAGGCGACCTCACGCGACGGCACGGTCGTCGAGGAGTCGGCGCTGGCCGCCGTGCGGACCTACGCGCGGTCGATGGCGGCCAACGCCGGGCGCAGCAGCCTCAACCGGTTCTTCGAGCACTTCGACGCCGAGTCGGGGCTCAAGGCGATGGACTCCGAGTCCCAGCGGACCATGCGCGCCGCCATCAAGGAGGCCGAGAAGCGGACGGGTGAGCGCGCCGCGCGCAAGCTCACGACCCTGGGCGAGGACGGGCGCCTCACCTTCGTGGAGCGACCTCCCACGATGACCCACACGACGGCGGAGATCGAGGGGCGCCTCCACGAGAACATGCAGAAGTACCAGGCGTCCGCGAACGTCGACGTCCGTCTCGTCCTCGCCCAGTACACCCTGTCGGACATCGCCCTCCGGGTCGTGGGGGTCGGCAGCGTCGGCACGCTGTGCGCGCTCGTGCTGCTGCAGGACGGCGACGCGAACGCGCTCCTTCTGCAGGGCAAGCAGGCGAACCGCAGCGTGCTCGAGGAGTACGGCGGCATCGAGCAGCCGCAGGCGCTCGTCGAATTCATCGCCGAGCACGGCGAGGGCGGCCGGGTGGTCGGCCTCCAGCGCATCCTCCAGGCCGTCTCCGACCCCTTCCTCGGACACCTTCGCGCGTTCGCGGGCGACTTCTACGTGCGCCAGTTCAACGACATGAAGGGCGGTGTCGACATGGACGAGCTCGAAGACCCCACCTTCCGCGAGTACGCGGAGTCGTGCGCCGCCGTCCTCGCCCGCGCGCACGCGCAGTCGCCGCGCGCTGCCGAGGTCGCGGGCTACATCGGCAACGGCCGGATGGTCGGCGAGGCGATCCTGGAGTGGGCCTACGCGTACGCCGACCTGTCGCGCGCCGACTTCGACGCCTTCGTCAAGGCGAACCCGCAGCCGGTGAGCGGCGCGCAGGCGGCAAAGGCTGCCGTCCGCGGCCTCGGCTGACCGGGCGCGCGGGGCTGGTCTGCGTGGGTGGCTCCGGCTCAGCCCGCCGCGGGCGGGTGCGCTGCGAGCCACTCCTTCGCCAGGCGCGCCGGTGCCTTGAGCAGCCATGAGTCGGTCACGACCTCGCGCAGGAAGTCCGGTTCGATCGCCTCCAGACGAACGAGCACGGCGGCGTACCCGTCGAAGTGCGGGATCGTGAAGAAGACCTCGGGATAGGACTGCAGGAGCGCTTCCTTGTCGTCGAGCCCGTCCGTGCGCACGCCCACGATCGGGCCGGCGGGCCAGGACCGGCCGAGCGTCGCGAGTCGGGCGAGGTCCGCCTTTCCCGCGGCCCGCTCCCACACGAAGAGCCCGTTCCTCGTGCGCCACGCGGCGCCGCCACGGTGCCCGTCGACGACCTCGCGCGTCTCGGGCAGTCCGAGCGCGATCGCGCGCACGTCGTCGAGGGTCGCCATGCCGTCCATCCTGCTCCCGATCTCGTGACAGCGGGGGCTGCCACGGATCGCCGGGCGGCCGGCTGTCCGGTTGTGGTTCACTGAACATGCCGGCTCCCCGGAATCCTCGGGTGCCACGGGTCGGCAGGAGGAGTGCCGCGCATGCCCCGTCTCGCCCGTCCTGCACGTCGCATCGTCGCCGGCCTCGCCGCCATACTGCTCGCCACGGCGGGCGTCGTCGCCGTCGAGGCGGCGACGACGGGGCCGGCGTCGGCTGCGTTCCCCGAGACGGTCAACCCGTTCTCGCTCGCGGGCGGGTTCACGGTATACGGGCGCGAGGACGTGCTGCTGCAGAACCAGGAGACGGAGGGCAGCATCGCCGCCGGCGGCACCGCGACTGTCGCCCCTGCCACGGCGAGCCAGTACGCGATCATCCACGTCGCCGCCGGGACGGGCGACTACGATCTCCCCGTCGTCGACGGAGATCCCACGCGGCTCCTCGTGGGCAGCTACAGCACCGCGAGCACCGGCATCCTGGCCATCACGAGCGCCGGCACGAGCAACCCCGATCTGTGGGGCGACCTCAAGATGGTGGAGCGCGACGGGCCGTGGCAGGCGTTCGCGAGGGCGGACTGGCTCCGGCTGAACCTCAACCCGGCCAACGTCGACCAGACGCCGCTCATCGATTCGACGCACCAGCAGTACCCGGCGCATGCCTCTCCCCCGGCAGGTGCGACGGGCAACGACAGCATCTACACGGTGAACACCGGCCCCACCGCCGTCGCCGACTACGTCGAGACGAACGCCGACGCGTCGTGGGCCGAGGCGCAGAGCTGCCTCGACGACATCGCGGATCCGACGAACGGAGTGGGCCACCCCGTCGGCGTGGCGGAGGATGCGGGCAGCCGGGTCGTGCTGGAGGAGCTGAGCGCCGACCAGCCGAACATCGTCGACTACGCCGACATCGCGGGCACGGCCCTCATCCAGTTCTCGCCGGGTCCGACCCCGGGCGTCGCGAACCCGCTCGTCATCCGGGTGCCCGAGGGGACCACGGAGGTCATCGGCGCGCGCGCCGACCCCCAGGGCGCCCACTCCCCGTACATCCTGTGGGATCTCTCGCAGCTCATCGGCGACGTCACCGTCAGGGCGGCGGAGGCGCGCATCGACGGTTCCATCTACGCTCCCGAGGCCTCGGTCACGGTGAACGCAGCCCCGCTGGACGGCCAGGTGATCGGCCGCAACGTCACGCTCCAGGGCGGTGAGGCGCACTCGTTCCTGTTCTCGGGCGAGATCACCTGCATCGCAGACAGCGGCACCTTCGCGGTCTCCAAGGCGCTGTCCGGTATCGAAGCCGACGATCTGCCGCCGGGGACGACCTTCACGGTCAACTACCTCGCGACGGACCCCGCATCGGGCGACGTCATCTCGACGGGCACGATCGAGGTGCCCGCCGACGGCACGCCGGTCGTGGCGGACGAGCAGCTCCCGCTCGGCACGCTCGTCGAGTTCGACGAGATCGCGCCGGAGAGCGTCCCCGGCTGGGAATGGGGGGAGCCGACGATCTCCCCCAATCCGCTCGAGATCGGCGCGGGCACCGCGCAGGTCGTCGTGACGAACACCGCCACTGCGCAGGCCGGCACCTTCTCGATCGCGAAGTCGATCGTCGACCTGACGGGCGGCACGCCCGGGGCACCCGTGGCGGCGTCCGTGCCCGTGCAGTGGACCGCGTTCTTCGGCGGCGAGCAGATCGGGCAGGGCACGGCCGACGTGCCGTTCGACGGCACCGTCGTCGTGATCGCGGAGGAGTTCCCGGTCGGCACGCGCATCGTTCTGACAGAGGATCTCGACGGCATCGACCCACCGGATGGCTACGAGTGGGCGGGCGCGCACTGGACGCCGGGGCGCACGTTCGTCATCGGCGACACCGAGACGGTAGCCGTCGAGCTCACCAACGGCGTCGTGCCGGTCGACGAGGAGCGGACCGTCACGATCGTGAAGTCGGCGACGGGCGCGGCATCCGACCCCGCCTACGAGTACACCGTGAGCTACAACACCGACCCCCCGGGGACGGGTGCTCGGACCGCTCGCGTCCTGCCGGTGGGCGACCCGCAGCTGCTCGACGACGTCGAGACGGATGCCGAGTTCCTCCAGCTGGCCGAGCAGCTTCCGACCCTCGACGGCACGGCCGTCGACCCCGCCGACTGGACGGTCCCCGTCTTCCGCGTCACGGCCGAGGACGGCACTGTGACGGAGTACCAGCCGGAGAACTTCGAGGGCGCCGGACCGCTCGAGACGGCCATCGTCGACATCCCCCTTCCCCCGACAGGCGATGTCTCGATCGAGGTCGCGAACGAGCTGCGGATGGGCGCGTTCGAGGTGTCGAAGGCGTTCACGGGCTTCCCGGACGGCACTCCGGTGCCGGACGACCTCGACTTCACGGTGGCCTGGACCGCGACGCTGCCCACCGGCGACGTGAATCGCGGCATCCTGCGCGTCCCCGGAGACGGCACCTCCGTGAGTCCTCTGGACGATGCAGGAGAGCCGCGGACGTTCCCGTACGGCACCGTCGTCACGTTCGTCGAGCTCGGCGCACCGACCCGGCACGCCGTCTCGTGGGAGGCCTCGTCGTTCGATCCCGCCCAGCTCGTGATCGGGGACGGCGGCGAAGCCCTCGTGCACACGACGCTCACGAATGACGCATCGCTCATCACCGGGACGTTCCAGGTGGTCAAGAGCCTCGTCGGCGTGGACCCGGAGGACCTGCTCACCGACTCGTTCACGGTCGTCTACGTCGTGCACCTGCCGACTCTGGATCAGCTGGTCGGGACCTTCGAGCTCCCCGCCGACGGGACGCCGGCGGGCCCGGTCGATGAGAACGGCGATCCCCTCGAGTTCCCGATCGGCACGACGGTAGACCTGTCGGAGACCGAGCCGGACGACGCCGATCTGCCGGAGGGCTACGAGTGGGGCGAGACCGTCTGGAGTCCGTCCAGCTCCGTCGAGATCGGACTCGGCGAGACGCCGCAGCTCGAAGTGACGAACACGGCGGTCGAGATGACACGGTGGTCCGTCGTGAAGATCGTGGACGGGGATGCTGCATCCGCCGTCCCGGCCGGCACGACGTTCCCGATGGACTGGTGGTGGGACGACGTTGCTCAGACCCGAGTGGAGCTCGAGCCGAATGTGGCCGTCACCTCGCCGTACTTCCCGGTGGGATCGATCCTCGAGGTGCGCGAGGGCGAGGTGCCCTCGATTCCGGGCGTCGACTGGGGCACGCCGACGTGGAGCGTGAACGGGGAGGTGCTGACGCCCGCGGATGACGGTCGAGTCGTCCTGCCCATCGCCGTGACGGGCGACCGCGCACCCGCTGAGCTCACCCTCACGAACACGGGCTCGACGCGTCCGCTGCCTGCGACCGGCGGCGGCGGTCTCTCGCCGCTCATCCCGCTCGGCGGGCTCGCCCTGATCCTCGTCGGCGCGGGTCTCGTGGCGGCGCGCACGCGAAGGGCCTGACCTCAGCCGCGAGAGGGCACGAATGTGCGCGACACGCCGTGTCGAACGCGCATGTCTGCCCTCTCGCGAACGGGGCCGAGGCGTCAGGGCTCGGGCGGCGCGTCCTCGGTGGGAGCAGCATCCGTCTCGGGCTGCTCGAGTCCGCGTCGCGGCTGCCAAAGGACGACCTCTGTCGCGCGCCGGATGCGCGTGCCGGACCGCAGCGTCACGACGGCACCCGTCGCACCGGCGGCGAAGACGCGGGCGCCCGGCCGGCGGGCGAGTTCGGTGCGCATGCGCTCCTCGAGGTCGCGGACGCGCACGTGCAGCTCGCGGACGCGGTCCTCGAGCTCGAGGATGCGGGCGATCGCGGGAAGCCCCATGCCGTCGGACGACATGCGGGCCACTTCGCGGAGCTGCTGGACGTGGCGCAGCGAGTAGCGCCGCGAGCCGCCCTGGGTCCGGGCCGGGACAACGAGCCCGAGGCGGTCGTACTGCCGCAGCGTCTGGGGATGCATCCCGGACAGCTCCGCGGCGATCGCGATCGCGAAGATCGGGGCGTCCTCGTCGATGTCGTGCTGCTCAGCCACTCCGCTCACCTCCTGCTCACCGGTCGTTGAGCGAGGGAGCGAAGCGACCGAGCCGAAACGCCTCGAGCCGTCGAAGAATCGTCGGTCCGGGACGTTTCGTCTCGCTTCGCTCGCTCAACGAACGCTCCTTTCCTAGCCCCTGGCCTTGGCCATGAGGTCGCCGCGCGGGTTCTCCTTCGGCTCGAGGGCCTGGAACCGCTCGAGCGCTTCGCGGGCGGCGTCGTCGAGATGCGACGGCACCGCGACCTGGACCTCGGCGAGCAGGTCGCCCGTACCCTTCGCGGTCTCGACACCGCGGCCCTTGACGCGCAGGACGCGACCGGACGGGGTACCGGGCGCGACGCGGAGCTTGACCGGCTCGCCGCCGAGCGTCGGCACCTCGATCGTCGCGCCGAGCACCGCCTCCGTGAAGGTGATCGGCACGGTGACGCGCAGGTTCAGCCCCTCCCGCGTGAAGACGGGATGCGGGCGCACCGTGACCGCCACGACGATGTCGCCGTGCTCGCCGCCGTCCGGCGACGGGCGGCCACGTCCGCGCAGGCGGATCTTCTGGCCGTCCGAGACCCCCGCGGGGATCTTGACCTTGAACGGCTTGCCGTCCTCGCCCTGCAGCGTGATCGTCTCGCCCCGCGTCGCCGTGAGGAAGTCGATCGTCGTGCGCGCCGTGACGTCCGCGCCGCGCGTCGGTCCGCCGTAGCCGCGGAACCCGCCCGTCGGCTGGCCGAAGCGGCCCGAGCCGAAACTTCCGCCCTGCTGCTCGTTGAACATCCGGAAGATGTCGTCGAAGTCGGCCGTCGACTGGGAGCGGGTCCCGCGGCCCTGCCCGAACATGGAGAAGACGTCCTCGAAGCCGCCCGCACCCTGCCCGCCGGCCGTGAAGCGCGCACCGCCCGCGCCCATCGCGCGGATCTGGTCGTACTCCTTGCGCTGCTCGGGGTCGGAGAGCACCGAGTAGGCCTCGCTGATCTCCTTGAACTTCGCCTCGGCTGCCGCATCGCCCTGGTTCGAATCCGGGTGATACGTGCGCGCGAGCTTGCGGTACGTCTTCTTCAGGTCGGCGTCACCGATGTCCTTCGAGACGCCGAGGACCTTGTAGAAGTCCTTGTCCAACCAGTCCTGGCTCGCCATGCATGTTCCTCTCGGGCGTCAGGCCGTCACTCCGCCGGGACGGCGACGACGACCTTGGCGGGCCGCAGCTCGACCGAGCCGAGGCGGTAGCCGACCTCGACGACCTCGAGCACCGTCGGCACTTCGACGCCCGGGGTGGGCGCCTGGAAGATCGCCTCGTGCTGCTGCGGGTCGAACACCTCGCCCGCCTCGCCGTACGCCGACACGCCGATGCGCTCGGCCACGGACCGCAGCTTCTCGGCGATCTGCGCGAAGGGCGTGCCCTCCTCGAGATCGCCGTGCTTGGCGGCGCGGTCGAGGTCGTCGAGCACGGGGAGGAGGCCCTTGGCCACCTCGCCCTTCGCGCGCTCGATCTCGCGCTCGCGCTGCTCCTCGGTGCGGCGGCGGTAGTTCGCGTACTCCGCCTGCAGGCGCTTGAGGTCGTTCAGGAGCGCCGACTCGAGGTCGGCGATCTTCGCGTCCTCCGCTGCCGCGTCGGCGTTCTGCTGCGTGCCGAGGATGTCGTCGACCGTCAGCTCCTCGCCGTTCTCGGCATCCGTCCCCTCCTGCGGAGCGGGGCCGGCGGCCTCAGCCGCCGACCCCTCCTCGCCGGGGACCTCGTTCTCTTCGAAGTCCTTGTCCGTCATGGTTACTTCTTCTCGTCTTCCTCGTCCACGACCTCGGCGTCGACGACGTCCTCGTCGGGGGCCTGCGACGGCTGCTCGCCCTCGTCGCCGGCGGCCGAGGCATCCGGACCCGTCTGCGAAGCCTGCGACGACGCGTAGATCGCCTCGCCGATCTTGCCCTGCGACGCGTTGAGCTTGTCGAACGCGGCCTTGACCGCGTCGTCGTCGTCGCCTGCGAGCGCCGCCTTGAGGGCGTCGACGTCGGCCTGCACGTCGGACTTCACGTCCGCCGGCAGCTTGTCGTCGTTGTCCTTGATGAGCTTGTCGATCGAGTACGCGAGCGTCTCGGCCTGGTTGCGCACCTCGGCGGCCTCGCGACGCTTCTTGTCCTCGGCGGCGTGCTCCTCGGCCTCGCGGACCATGCGCTCGATGTCGTCCTTGGGCAGCGACGAGCCGCCCGTGATCGTCATCGACTGCTCCTTGCCCGTGCCCTTGTCCTTGGCCGAGACGTGCACGATGCCGTTCGCGTCGATGTCGAAGGTGACCTCGATCTGCGGGATGCCGCGCGGCGCCGGCGCGATGCCGGTCAGCTCGAACGTGCCCAGCGGCTTGTTGTCGCGCGTGAAGTCGCGCTCGCCCTGGAAGACCTGGATCGCGACCGACGGCTGGTTGTCGTCGGCGGTCGTGAAGGTCTCGCTCCGCTTGGTCGGGATGGCGGTGTTGCGCTCGATGAGCTTCGTCATGATGCCGCCCTTGGTCTCGATGCCGAGGCTCAGGGGGGTCACGTCGATGAGGAGGACGTCCTTGCGCTCGCCCTTGAGGACACCGGCCTGCAGGGCGGCGCCGACGGCGACGACCTCGTCCGGGTTCACGCCCTTGTTGGGCTCCTTGCCGGCCTCGCGCTTGACGAGCTCCGAGACGGCGGGCATGCGGGTCGAGCCGCCGACGAGCACGACGTGGTCGATGTCGGCGACCTTGATGTTCGCCTCGCGGATGACGTCCTCGAACGGCTTCTTCGTGCGGTCGAGGAGGTCCTTCGTGAGGTCCTCGAACTTGGCGCGCGTGAGGGTCTCGCTGAGCGACACGGGGCCGTTCTCGGTCAGCGACAGGTAGGGCAGGTTGATGCTCGTCGAGGTCGACGACGAGAGCTCCTTCTTCGCCTGCTCAGCGGCCTCCTTGAGGCGCTGCAGCGCGATCTTGTCGCCCGAGACGTCGACGCCGGTCTGGTCCTTGAACTGCTTGATGAGGTAGTCGACGACACGCTGATCCCAGTCATCGCCGCCGAGGCGGTTGTCACCCGCGGTCGCGCGGACCTGGATCGTCGAGAAGTCGTCGTCCTTGCCCACCTCGAGGAGCGAGACGTCGAACGTTCCGCCACCGAGGTCGAAGACGAGGATGAGCTCGTCCTCCTTGCCCTTGTCCAGACCGTACGCGAGCGCGGCGGCCGTGGGCTCGTTGATGATGCGCAGGACGTTGAGGCCGGAGATCTCGCCGGCCTCCTTCGTCGCCTGACGCTCGGCGTCGTTGAAGTACGCGGGCACCGTGATGACGGCATCCGTCACGGTGTCGCCGAGGTACTGCTCGGCGTCGCGCTTGAGCTTCTGGAGGATACGGGCCGAGATCTCCTGCGGCGTCCACTTCTTGCCGTCGACGCCGAAGTTCCAGTCCGTACCCATGTGGCGCTTGACGGACGAGACTGTGCGGTCGACGTTCGTGACGGCCTGGCGCTTGGCGGTCTCGCCGACGAGCACCTCGCCGTCCTTCGTGAAGGCGACGACCGACGGGGTCGTGCGGAACCCCTCGGCGTTCGCGATGACCTTGGGCTCACCGCCCTCCAGGACGCTCACGACCGAGTTGGTCGTACCGAGGTCGATTCCAACAGCACGTGCCATGTGTTTCTCTCCTTCATGCGGGGCGAGCGGATGCTGCGCCCCAGGGTCTTGCCGAAGTCCACTCGCGCCCAACCGAGGGTTGAGCCGCGATGACTCAAGCGTATCCGGGGGTGCGGATCGCGTCAAATGGAGTTGAGTCGACTCATATCAACTTTTCAGCGAATGCAGTAGCGCTCCCGCGCGCGACGCTGCGTCCGGGGAGTTTCGTCCCGCCTCGCTCGCTCAACGACCGTGGGGATCTGCCGACCGCGTCGATGCGGTGACGGTGAAGGTGCTGTTCCGCGCGATCTGGCGCGTCGGGCCGACCAGGCGATCGAGGTCGGGGCGGTAGCGCAGGTGGGAGTTCCACACGGTCCAGAGCTCGCCGCCGGGCGCGAGCACCCGACCCGCGTCCGCGAAGAGCTTGAGTGCGATCCCGCGGTGCACGACGTGCCCGATGTGGAAGGGCGGGTTGAGCACGATGAGCCCGGCGCTGCCGTCGGCTCGGGCGGAGAGCGCGTCGTCCCTGACCACCTCGACCTGTTCCCCGACCCCGTTCGCGGCAGCGGTCGCGCGCGCGGAGGCGACAGCGGCGGCGGACTGGTCCGTCGCGACGACGTGGAGGCCGGGCCGTTGGCGCGCGAGCCACGTCGCGATGACGCCTGTGCCGCAGCCGAGGTCGATCGCCTCGTCGACGCGGGGAGCGGCATCCAGGTGCTCGAGCAGGAGGCGCGTCCCGATGTCGACCGTCGTCCCCGCGAAGGCGGCGCCGCGGGCCACGACGACGAGGCCGGTCTCGGCATCCGTCTCCCGCCTGGGCCAGCTCACCTCGACGGCGGGGAGCGGCTCGGCCGCGATGAGGGCCCGTGCCTTCTGCCGCGCCCGCGTCACGTCGAGCCGGCCGAAGCTCCCGCGCAGCACGTCGTTCATCGACACGGCCATGTGCTTGACCATGCCCGCGGCGAACACCCGGACGCCCGGCGCGCAGTGCCGCGCGATCGTCTGGCAGATGTCGCTCAGCGCGTCGAGCGACCGCGGCAGCCGCACGAGGACGACCTCGGCATTCCGTGTCAGGTCGGCGTCGAGGTCATGGTGCGTCCACGTCGGCGGGATGCCGAGCCGCTCGGCGTTCGCGGCGAGCGCGCGCTCGCCCGACAGCGCGTCCTGGTGCACCCGGATGCTGTGCGCCCCGTGCCGTGCGACGGCACCGAGCGTGAGCGCCCCGTAGCCGTCGCCGATCACGACGACGGCGCCCGGCGCCGCGGCGGACAGCGCACCGGCGGCCTCGTCGAGAAGGAGCCGGTCGGCGGCGTCGGACGCGAACAGCTCGGGCGCCGCCACATCGGGCTGCCGCGACAGCGCGCCGAGATCGAAGTCCACCACTCCACGGTACGGCCGCGATGCTGGTGGCACGGGGCTTGGGTGGGACTTCCGAGCGCTGCGCGCCTGCGCCGGTCAGGAGGAGGCCGCGGCGACCCGTGCCCGACGATCCGCCTGGACGCGCTTGGCCCACCTCGCGAACCGCTTGGTGTCCGGGATCCGCGAGACGAGCGGCCCCGCGACGATAGTGATGAGGACGTAGGCGGTCGCGAGAGCCGCGAGGGACCGGTCCAGTCCTCCGGCGACGGCCAGGCCCGCGATGACGATGGAGAACTCGCCCCGCGGCGTGATCGCGAAACCTGCGCGCCAGCGTCCCGCCTCGCCGATCCCCGCGCTGCGCGCCGCGAGATAACCCGTCAGGACCTTCGTCGCCATCGTGACGAGCGCGAGCCCGACGGCCGGGATCAGCATCGGGACGAGTTCGCGCGGATCTGTCGAGAGTCCGAAGAAGAGGAAGAACACCGAGGCGAAGAGGTCTCGCAGCGGCGTGAGCACGCGCTCGGCGTGCTCGGCGACGGGCCCGGAGATCGCGATGCCCACGAGGAACGCCCCGACCGCAGCCGAGACGTGCGCCTGAACGGCCAGGCCGGCGACGAGGAGCGCGAGGCCCAGCACCGACAGCAGGAGCACCTCGGCGCTCTTGGACCACACGAGCCTGGACACCGTGGCGCTGTGGCGGAGCGCGACGAACAGGATGACGGATACGACGGCGAGCGCGATCAGGACGCTCAGGGTCCCGCCGCCCAGGTCCATGCGCACGAGCAGCGCCGTGAGGACCGGGAGGTAGAACGCCATCGCGAGATCCTCGATGACGACGATCGAGAGGACGACCGGCGTCTCGCGGTTGGTGAGGCGCCCCAGGTCGTGGAGCATCTTGGCGGCGATGCCGGACGACGTGACCCACGTGATCCCGGCCAGGGCCACGGCGCCCACCGGTCCCCAGCCGAGCGCGAGCGCGAGGATCGCACCCGGCACGGCATTGAGGAGCATGTCGATCAGTCCCGTCATGCGGGAACGGCGGAGGCTCCCCACCAGTTCGTCCGGGCTGTATTCGATGCCCAGCAGCAGGAGAAGCAGGATGACGCCGATCTCGGCGCCGATCTCGATGAACTCGCCGCCCTGCGTGATCGGCAGGATGCCGCCCTCGCCGAAGGCGAGTCCGCCGATCAGGATGAACGGGATCGGCGAGATGCCCAGGCGCGCGGCGAGCCGCGCGAGCAGTCCGATGCCGAACAGGAGCGCGCCGATTTCGATGAGGACGAGGGCGCCGTCGTCCATCGGGATCAGCTCCCGTTGATGATGCGGACGAGCTTGTCGAGGCCCTCGCGCGTGCCGACGACGACGAGCGAGTCGCCGGCGCTGAAGACGTCATCGGGCGACGGCGAGGGGAGCACCCCGTCGTCGCGTACGATCGCGACGATCGAGCAGCGGGTGAGCGTCCTGGCCTTCGTGTCGCCGAGGGGCCGCCCGACATAGGGGGAATCGGCGCGGACCGGGACCTGCTCCATGAACAGGCCCGCGAGCTGGTCGCGCAGCCCCGCCATCTGGGTCAGGATGAGCGATCCGCCGAGAACCTCCGAGAGGGCGGTGGCCTCGTCATCCGTCAGCGCGACCGTCTCCTCGGCGCGGTCGGGATCGTCCTCGTCCGAGATCGCGAGCTCGCGGCTGCCGTCGCGGAAGTTGATGACCGAGAGACGTCGGCCCGCCTCCGTGTTTATGTCGTGCCGAACGCCGATTCCGGGCAGCTCGGCCCGTTCCACATGGGCTGGCATACGCCCATCATGGCACCGGGACGGCCCCGTGAGTGGCCGCCAGGACCAGGGCCGCGGAGGGTCTCGCGCGGGCGCGGCGCAGCGCCGACTAGGGTGGGCCTGCATCGCGATGGCGCTGTGCACGCGCCGGCGGCACCCGGCGTTCACCGGAGGACCATACCGTGGCCGACATGAGCTCATCCGAACCCGAGGAACCCGAGCACCCGAGCATCCACGAGCCCGTCCTGTCCGTGGGCGAGATCCGCACCACCGACCTCGACGACACGCCCGTCCCGCGGCGCCAGGTCTTCTCGTGGGCGCTGTGGGACTGGGCGACGCAGCCGTTCAACTCCGTCATCCTGACGTTCGTCTTCGTCTCGCTGTACCTCATCTCCGACAGCTTCCTGCCCGCCGAGATAGCGGCGCAGAACGCCGACGGAGAGCTCGTCTGCTCACGGGGTGCCGACGCGGCGACCGAGTACTGCCAGGGCCTGTCGGATCTGTCGGAGTGGTACGGCTGGGTCACATTCGCCGCCGGCATCCTGATCCTGCTGCTCGCACCCGTGCTGGGTCAGCGGGCCGACGCCGTCGGCGCCAAGAAGAAGTGGGTCGTGGGGGCGACGGCGGTCCTGGCGCTCCTGCAGTTCGCGCTCTTCTTCGTGTACGCGGAGCCCGCCTTCTTCTGGTACGGCGCGATCATCGTCGCCCTCGGGTCGATCGTGTCGGAGATCGCCGGCGTCAACTACAACGCGATGCTCGTCCAGGTCTCGACCCCGCGCACGATCGGGCGCGTGAGCGGCCTCGGCTGGGGCCTCGGCTACATCGGAGGCATCCTCGCGCTCGTCATCGTCGTCGTGCTCAACCAGCTCGACTGGTTCGGCCTGGACGTCTCGGACGGCCTCGCATACCGCCTCATCGCGGTGGGTGCGGCCGTGTGGACGGTCGTCTTCGCGCTGCCGTTCGTCTTCAACGTCCCCGAGTCGCCCGCCCGCGACGACCGCGAGCGTGTGCCGTTCTTCCGCTCGTACGTGATCCTCGTCAAGGACATCGCGGACCTGTACCGCGAGCACCGCCCCACGTTCTGGTTCCTCATCGCGAGCGCCGTCTACCGCGACGGCCTGGCGGGCGTCTTCGCGTTCGGCGGCGTGCTCGCCGCCGTCTCGTTCGGCTTCTCCGCGACCGAAGTCATCCTCTTCGGCATCGCGCTGAACCTCGTGGCGGGCGTCTCGACCATCGCGGCGGGCTGGCTCGACGACCGCTTCGGCGCGCGGGCCGTCATCGTCGCCGCGCTGTCGGTCCTCATCGCGAGCGCCCTCTTCGTGTTCTTCTTCCGCGAGGACGGGAAGCTCATCTTCTGGATCGGCGGGATCATCCTCTCCGCCGCTGTGGGTCCCGCCCAGGCGTCGAGCCGTGCGCTCCTGGCCCGGCTGACACCGGCGGGCATGCAGGGTGAGATCTTCGGCCTCTACGCCACGACGGGCCGCGTCATGAGCTTCTTGTCACCGCTGCTGTGGGCCAGCTTCATCGGGTGGTTCGGCGCGACGCATTTCGGCATCCTGGGCATCGTCATCGTGCTCGCCGCAGGGCTCGTGCTGCTGCTTCTGGTGAAGCTGCCCAAGCACCAGCGGGTCTGACCCCGGGCAGACCCGCGGCGCGCTCGGTCGTGCGTCAAGCCCTTCTCGATCCGTCAGAAGCCGCGCCGGCTCGGCATGCTGCTGAGCGCGGGGAGCTCAGTTGAGAGCCGACTTCTCGGCTTCGTACAGCGCGAGGACATTCGCGGCCGTCAGAGCGCCGTTCCAGACGCGAAGCCTCGCGATGACTCCCGCGTGCAGGTTGAGCGGTGCACCGTTGCGAAGGCTGGCGCCGACCACGAAATCGCTCGGTGCGGGGTTGATGCCGGCCGTGAAGGCGTAGGGGTTCTTGCTGTAGGTGGCGCCCGCGCTGTCGGTGTAGCTCGGGTAGGGCTGGGCGGTGCCGTTTAGATAGGCGATGGCGTGCGCGCCGTCGTACGTCCCGACGTGCAACTGCCAGCTGCCTCGCGATATCCGGCGCGGGTCTGCCGCGTAGTCGCGGGAGCTCGGGTAACCGGCGGTCGCACCGCCGGTCTTCGAGACGTTCATGCACACGCGGTCGTCGCCGCCGTACGTCGGCAGATCGTTGAAGAGCGCGTACGCGCGGTCGCCGCCCGATGTGGACTCCTGCCAGCATCCCGCGATCATGGCGCTGTTGGCGTCTGTGCTGCAGACCCACGCTGCGATCGTCACTGCGCCGGTCGTCGCCCCGATGTTAAGGGGACCGAGCTGATCGCGCGCGATGCGGAGGTGGTCCTTGACTCCGTCGAACTGCACGCCCGCGCCGAAGGAAGTCGCGACTGGGCGGGCGGCCGAGCCCGGGCCCTGTGCGAGAGCGGCCACGCCCGAGACGGTCGACGCGAATGGCGCGGCCGACTCGGCGAAGTCCCACTGTGCGACCAGCCGTGGCGCGGTCGGCTGCTCCGAGCGGCTCGCCTGGTCCATCCAGCGGGTGAAGGTCGCCTGCGCGTCGGGGTCCGCGAAACTCGGGGTCGTGTGCCCGGCGGCATGCGTGCGCGCAGAAGCCTCGGTCGCGTACGGCCCGGCAGTCGCGAGGAGTGCCTTGGCATGCGCCGGTGGCGGCACTGCAGCATCGGACGAGTCGGGCTGCGAGTACACCACGCGGATGCGCCTGCCGATCCACGCAGCTCCCGGGTGGCGCGCCGGATTGCGCGCCGCCATGAGCTCCATGTCGTAGCCGTAGGCCTGCCCGACCGCCTCCTGCTGCGACGGGGTGCCGTGCCTGAAGAGGTCCACGACGTCATACACGCCGTTGACGACGTATGCGCCGACGACACTCGGCATGAGAGCGCTGACGAGCACCTCGGTCGCCAACGCACCGCCGTGGGACGTCGCGCGAAGGATGTTGCGATCGATCCCGTAGATCCCCGAGAGATAGCTCCAGCCGTTCATCTGGTGGGTGCGGGCGGCATCGCTGGTGTACAGCGTTCCGCCCAGGTTCTGGCAGATCGCGATCATCCCGAGGTCGACGGCTCGTTCACCGATATCCCGGAATCCGCTGATCAGGGCGTCATGACTGCCGCCCGAGGCGTGGTAGAGCCAGAGGACCGGAACCCCGGATGCGCCCGGGACGATCCCCTGCGGCACGAACAGCCTCGCCTGGTCGCCGGCGATCGAGACCCGGATGTGATCGAAGACGGTCCCGCCATATCGAGTCACGAGATTGTTCTGCCGGCCCTGCTCGCCGGGCAGCCGGGGGCTGACGGCTGCGCGCGCGTACGGGGCGGGCCCCGCCACGACGCCGCCGACCGCGATTGCCGCGGAGGACGCGCCCAGGAGAAGGGCATCTCGCCGGCTGACCAGGGCTTGATTCCGCAGAGACCGAGGAGCGTTCACGTCGGCCGCCTTTCCGAGCGATCAGTCGATGTTGCGCGGTGATGGCCTCAACCCAGGGCGACTCGTTCGCCCTCATAGAGCGAGCGGATCTGAGCCGGCGTGAGCGCGACATCCCACACCCGCAGCCCGGCGATCCGCCCCTTGTGCTGGTTGATGATCTGGGAGTCGCGGATGACCGCGCCCACGATGAACTCGACCGGCGTCGCGTTCAGTCCGTCCGGGTACTGGTACGGGTTCTTCGCGTAGGTCGCGCCCTGGTTGTCGGTGTAGGTCGGATAGGACGTCCATGCGCCGTTCAGGTAGGCGATCGCCTGAGAGCCGTCGTAGGTGCCGGTGTAGAACTGCCACACTCCGCGAGTCAGCCTCCGCGGCTCGGCTGCGTAGTCGATCGAGTACGGATAGCCCGGGGTCGCGTCGCCCAGCTTCGAGACCTCCATGCAGACCATGTCGTCCCCGCCGTACACCGGCAGGTCGTTGAACAGGGCGTAGGAGCGGCAGGGATCGGATCGCGATTCCTGCCAGCAGCCCGCGATGTTCGCCCGATCCGCATCGGTGCTGTAGACCCAGGCCGCGACCGTGACGGCGTTCGTCGTCGCGCCCACGTTGAGTCGCCCGATCTCGTTCTCGGGGATCCGCAGGTAGTCGTTGCTTCCGTTGAACTCGACCCCGCCCCCGAAGGGAGTCGACACGCGGCGGGATGTCGAACCCGGGCCCTGACGCAGGGACGGCGACCCGGGGACCGAGGACGCGTACGGCGGCGCTGCCTCGCTGAAGCTCCAGCTTGCGACGGGCGTCGGCATCTCGAGCGCTGCGCGCTCGGAGTCATACAGTTCCCACACCTCAGCGGCGGTCAAGGCTCGGTTCCACACGCGCAGGCGCGCGATCTCGCCGCGATGGAAGTTGATGGCCGAGCCATCGCGCAGGCTGGCTCCCACGAGGAAGTCGCCGGCCGTCGGGTTGATCCCGTCCCCGAAGACGTAGGGGTTCTTCGAGTAGCTTGCGCCGGTCTTGTCGGTGAACGAGGCGAAGGAGGTCGCCGTGCCGTTCAGGTAGGCGATCGCTCGCGCGCCGTCGTAGGTGCCGACGTGGAGCTGCCACACGCCGCGTGCGAGACCTCGGCCGTCAGCGGCGTAGTGGATGGAATGCGGGTAGCCCGGGGTGATGCCGCCCGTCCGTGAGACATGGAGGCACACCCGGTCGTCTCCACCGTAGGTGGGCAGGTCGTTGAAGAGCGCGTAGGAGCGGCGCCCTCCCCCCGCCGACGTCTCATGCCAGCACCCGGCGATCAGCGCTGTGTTCGTGTCGGTGCTGTAGACCCATGCCGCGACGGTGACGGCGTTCGTGGATGCGCCGACGTTGAGGCCCCCCACCTGTGCGGCGGGGATCCGCAGATAGTCGGTCGTGCCGTTGAACCGGACGCCGCCGCCGAACGGGGTCGACACTTTCACGGCCGATGACCCCGGCCCCTGCACCAGCGCAGCGATTCCGGGCGTCGATGCCGCGAACGGCGCAGTCGAGGCGGCGAAGTCCCAGCGGGCGATCGGGGCCGGGACCGAGGCCGGCTCCGCGGCGAGAGCCCACGGATGCCTCGTTCCCGGGCGCGCTCCGGGCGCCGCGTGCGCGTACGACGGGACGCCCACGAGGACCGCCCCCGCGGCGAGCGCCGACCTGGCGCCGGCCAGGAGTGCTTGGCGTCGTGTGAACTGGTGAGGCGAGGGGAGCGAAGCCGAGTTCATCTCGTGGGCCCTTCCCGGGTCGCAGGTGGTGTCCCGCGTGAAGCTCCGGGCTGTCACTCGCTAGGGCCGGAATCCTATCCGGCGCGATTCGGAGAGCACCACCGCCACCGAGCTGGAAGCCGCGGTCGCCGGGACTCAGCGAGGCCAGGCGTCGGCGAGCTTCGTCAGCAGTCGCGCGAGCTCGGCGCGCTCGTCGTCGGAGAACGCGGCGAGCGCGGAGCCGACAGCATCCCGCCGCTCGCCCCGGAAGCCCGTGACGATCGAGCGTCCCTGCTCGGTCAGCGCGATGCGCGTCCGCCGGGCGTCGTCGGGGTCGGCCTCGCGACGGACGAGACCCATCTCGACGGCCTGCTGGACGAGCCGCGACGCGCGCGGCTGATCCACGCCGACCGCCTCGCCGAGCTCGCTCACGGACAGCGGTCCGGATGCCGAGGCCAGCGCCTCGAGCAGCCGCAGGCGCGCGGGACCGCCGAAGCGGCCGCCCCCTGCCCACGGTGGCGGCCCGAACGGCCCTCCGCGATGACCGCCATGGTCGTGCATCCAGCCGGGATCGCCGTGACCGTGACCGTGCCGATGCGGCGGTCCGTCCCACGGCGGGGGCGGCATCCGTCGTCCTCGAAGCCGTGCGAGCGCGGCAGCGATCGCCTCGACGGGATCCGGTGAGCTCATGCTCCCAATTTACATGTGACTTGACATGCTTCTGGATTACATGTCACACTGCATGTACATGCACTTCGACATGTAATCTCGTCGGTCACGAGCCGACGGCCACGAAAGGACTTCTCATGGATCACATCGATGACGAGATCCCCGGCGCCGGGACAGAAGGCGCCACCCCGACCGACCGCCGCCCGCTGGGCTTCTGGCTGCGCGCGGTCGACGCCCTCCTCACGCGTGAGTTCGCGACCGCACTCGCCGACGAGGGAGTCACCCGACGTGACTGGATGCTGCTGAACGCGGTCGCCGGCGACGTCGACGTCCCCGAGCGCGCCCAGCGCATCGTCCGCAAGGGCAAGCGCCTCGCGGGCCTCGAGCGCCGGGGCTGGGTCGACCAGTCCGGCGACGGCACCTGGAGCCTCACGGACGAGGGCCGCGCAGCCAAGGAGCGTCTCGCCGGCACCGTGGCCGCGATCCGCGCCCGCGTCTCCGGCGCCGTAGCCCCGGAGGAGTACGCGACCACGATGGCCTCGCTCGAGGCGATCGCGCGCGAGCTCGGCTGGACCGAGGACGACTCACGCGCGGGCTGGGGCTTCGGTCGCGGCTTCCGGCCGGGACGCGAGTTCGGGCAGGGCCGCGGGTTCGGTGCCGGATTCGAGCCGGGCTTCCGGCCTGGATTCGGCCCCGGGTTCCGTCCGGGGTTCGGGCCGGGCCACGGCTTCGGGCCGGGCCACGGCTTTGGGCCGGGCCACGGCGAGCACAGCGAGTGGCACGGCTACGCGCACGAGCACGGCTTCGCGCCCTGGCACGGTGCCGGGCACGGCCACGGGCACGGGTGCCAGCACGCGCGCGACGAGTGGCCCGGCGGTCACGGCGAGCACGCCCACCGCCGGCACCACCGCGGACACGGACACGGTCACGACCACGAGTCGCAGCACGCGTACGAGCGCGGCTTCGACGCGGGCTACGCGCGCGGCAACGCCGAGCGCGACTGACGTGCACCTCGGGCGGTCCCATCGGCTTCGGCCGGCGGGACCGCCTTCCAGTCCTGGTCCCGCCTGTGCGCTGCGCTCGCGCGTTTCGTCTCGGTCGCTTCGCTCCCTCGCTCAACGACCGAGGCTCTCGCCTGCCGGTCGTTGAGCGAGCGGAGCGAGACGAAACGCGCGAGCCTCGGGGGAGAATGGACGGATGCTGCAGCCCGCACTCCTCGCGATCTCGCACGGCACCTCATCCCCCGAGGGGCAGGCGGCAGTCGCCGCGCTCGTCGACGCGGTCGCAGCGCGGCTGCCCGAGACCGCGGTGCGGCTCGGCCACGTCGACGTGCAGCAGCCGGATGTCGCGGCATCCCTGCACGCTCTTCCCGAGGAGCAGCCGGTCGTCATCGTGCCGCTCCTGCTGTCGGCGGGCTATCACGTGCGCGTCGACCTCGCGCAGCAGTCGGCGGGTCGCGACGGCGTCGTCATCGCGCCCGCCCTCGGACCGGACGGACGGCTCGTCGAGGCGTTGGCGGCGCGGCTCGAGCCGCTTGCCCCCGCCGCCGAGGATGAGATCGTCCTCGCGGTCGCGGGGTCCAGCGACGATCGCGCCAACGAGGACTGCCGCACGATCGCCCGCATGCTCGGCGACCAGCTCGGCCGCGAGATCTCCGTCGGGTTCCTCGCCGCCGCCGACCCCCGCCTCGGCGAGGCCGTCGCGACGGCGCGGGGAGCAGCATCCGGTCGGATCATCGTCGCGAACTACCTGCTGGCGCCCGGCTTCTTCCACGACCTCGCCGTGCGCCTGGCCCATGAAGCGCCGGTCGCGCGACCGCTGCTGGATGATGACGAGCCCGCAACGGCGCTCGTCGACCTCGTCGTGGACCGGTATCTCGCCGCGGTGCCGTCCTGACGCGTTGAGCGGGCTCGAGGCGTTTCGTCTCGGTCGCTTCGCTCCCTCGCTCAACGACCGGGGTGGGATGTCCGGTCGTTGAGCGAGCGAAGCGAGACGAAACGCCCGAGCCCGGCGCACACCTCAGGGTCCGTGTTCCCCGGCTCCGTCGGAAACAACCGGCCCGGCGCAAACTGTGTGACGCAGGGTTACGCAACTTAACGCCTCTTGACGCGCGGATAGGTCATCGACCCGGGCGCTCCTAACCTCACGGGAGTGGACTCGCTAGAGTCTGCGCCCGGGGCATGCCCCGGGGTGACCCGGAGGCCAACCGTGAGCATCAGCGAGACCGACACTCCGCGCAGCGGAGCGGCGCGCCCCGAAGGCGCCCGCGCCCGGCCGCCCCGACCGTCGTCCCGGCCCAACGGGCAGTGGAAGATCGACGGCAGCACCCCGCTCAACGGCAACGAGGAGTGGAAGCAGGTCGACAACGGCCTGAGCGTCCGCGAGCGCATCGAGAACACCTACGCCAAGGGCGGCTTCGCCTCGATCGACCCGACCGACCTGCACGGCCGGTTCCGCGTGTGGGGCCTCTACACGCAGCGCAAGCCCGGGATCGACGGCGGCCGCACGGCCACCCTGACCCCCGAGGAGCTCGAGGACGAGTACTTCATGCTCCGCGTCCGCATCGACGGCGGGCAGCTCACGACCGAGCAGCTCCGGGTCGTCGCGGGCATCTCGACGGAGTTCGGCCGGGACACCGCCGATCTCACCGACCGGCAGAACATCCAGCTGCACTGGATCAGCGTCGAGGACATCCCCGAGATCTGGCGCCGCCTCGAGGCGGTCGGGCTGCAGACGACCGAGGCGTGCGGCGACGTTCCGCGCGTCATCCTCGGCTCGCCCGTCGCCGGGATCTCGGCCGACGAGCTCATCGACCCCACGCCGCAGATCGACGAGATCACGTCGAGGTTCATCGGCGACGAGTCGCTCGCGAATCTGCCCCGCAAGTTCAAGTCCGCGATCACCGGCCACCCCAGCCAGGACGTCGTGCACGAGATCAACGACGTCGCCTTCGTGGCCGTCGCGCACCCCGAGCTCGGCATCGGCTACGACCTGTGGGTCGGCGGTGGTCTGTCGACGACTCCCGCGCTCGCGGTGCGCCTCGGCGTCTTCGTCTCTCCCGAGCGGGTGGCGGATGTCTGGCACGGCGTCACGCAGATCTTCCGCGACTACGGCTACCGGCGGCTGCGCAACAAGGCGCGCCTGAAGTTCCTCGTCGCCGAGTGGGGCGCCGAGAAGTTCCGCCAGGTGCTGCAGGACGAGTACCTCGGGTACACCCTCCCGGACGGCCCCGCGGCTCCCAAGCCCAAGACGGCAGGCGACCACGTCGGCGTCCACAAGCAGAAGGACGGCCGCTTCTACGTCGGCGCGACGCCCATCGTGGGGCGCGTCTCGGGCCCGAACCTCGCGAAGCTCGCCGACCTCATCGAGGCGCACGGCTCGACGCGGCTGCGCACGACGCCGCACCAGAAGATCGTCATCCTCGACATCCCCGAAGACCGCGTCGAGTCGCTCGTCGCGGGTCTCGACGAGCTCGGCCTCCAGGCCCGTCCGAGCCTCATCCGCCGCGGGACGATCGCGTGCACGGGCATCGAGTTCTGCAAGCTCGCGATCGTCGAGACGAAGGCCTACGCGACCGCCGCGGTCCTCGACCTCGAGAAGCGTCTCGAGCAGTTCGACCTCCCGCATCCCATCGCCCTGCATGTCAACGGCTGCCCCAACTCCTGCGCGCGCATCCAGACGGCCGACATCGGCCTGAAGGGCCAGCTCGTCACGATCGACGGCGAGCAGGTTCCCGGCTACCAGGTGCACCTCGGCGGCGGGCTCGCGTCGCAGGACCGCGACGAGGCCGGCCTCGGCCGCACCGTCCGCGGCCTCAAGGTCGCCGCGGACGGGATCGCCGACTACGTCGAGCGGGTCGTGACGCGATTCCTCGCGGACCGGGATGCCGCGTCCGACGAGACCTTCGCCGAATGGGCGCACCGCGCCGAGGAGGAGCAGCTGCAATGAGCGACTCCTCCCGTACCCCCGTCGTCGCGAGACTGCATCGGAGCGCCGAGACTGCAATGGCCGGCCGCTGTCTCGGAGCCCCACTGCTGACTCGCGGAAAGGGGATGGGGCTGTGACCGTCTCGCTCGCACCCCGCATCGCCGCCAAGCGCTCGGCCGACGAGCTGCGCGCCCTCGCCGAGGAGGCGAACCTCGCCCTCGGCAGCCTCACCGACCACGAGGCATCCCCCGCCGAGGTCGTGCGCTGGGTCGCCGAGAACTTCGCACCCGAGGCGACCGCCGTCGCGTGCTCGATGGCGGATGCCGCGCTGCCGCACCTCGTGGCCGAGCAGCTGCCTGGCGTCGACGTGCTGTTCCTCGACACGGGGTACCACTTCGCCGAGACCTACGCGACCCGCGACGAGGTGCAGCGCGCGCTCGACGTCCGGATCGTCGACATCACGCCCGAGCAGACGGTCGCCGAGCAGGATGCCGAATTCGGCGCGAAGCTCTTCGAGCGCGACCCCGGCCTGTGCTGCGCGCGCCGCAAGGTCGCGCCGCTGCAGGAGGCCCTCACGGGGTACGAACTGTGGTTCACGGGCGTCCGGCGGGACGAGGCGCCGACGCGCACCAACACTCCCCTCGTGACATGGGACGAGCGCAACGGTCTCATCAAGGTGAACCCCGTCGCCTCCTGGAGCTTCGACGACCTCATGGAGTACGCCGCCGACCACAAGGCGCCGGTGAACCTCCTCGTCGGTTTCGGCTACCCCTCTATCGGCTGCGAGCCGTGCACGAAGCCCGTCGCGCCGGGCGAAGACCCCCGCTCGGGCCGCTGGGCCGGGCTCTCGAAGACGGAATGCGGGCTCCACGAATGACCGACGCCGACACCATCGCACCAGCCCGGCTGAGCACGCTCGACCTGCTCGAGGCCGAGGCGATCCACATCATCCGCGAGGTCGTGGCCGAGTTCGAGCGCCCCGTCCTGCTCTTCTCGGGCGGCAAGGACTCCGTCGTCGTGCTCCACCTGGCGACGAAGGCGTTCTTCCCCGGCAAGGTCCCGTTCCCCGTGCTGCACGTCGACACGGGTCACAACTTCCCCGAGGTCATCGCCTTCCGCGACGAGACCGTCGAGCGCCTCGGCATCCGTCTCGAGGTCGCCCGCGTGCAGGACTACATCGACGACGGCCGCCTGCAGGAGCGCGCCGACGGCACGCGCAACCCGCTGCAGACGCTGCCCCTCCTGGACGCGATCGCGGCGGGAAGGCACGACGCCGTCTTCGGCGGCGCCCGCCGCGACGAGGACAAGGCCCGCGCCAAGGAGCGCATCATCTCGCTGCGCGACGAGTTCGGGCAGTGGGATCCGCGCAATCAGCGCCCCGAGCTGTGGAGCCTCTACAACGGACGCCACACGCCCGGACAGCACGTCCGGGCCTTCCCGATCTCGAACTGGACCGAGCTCGACGTCTGGCGCTACATCGAGCGCGAGGGCATCCCGCTGCCGCCGCTGTACTTCGCGCACGAGCGCGAGGTCTTCGCCCGCGACGGCATGTGGCGCGCGGTGGGCGAGTTCTCGCCGCCCCGCGCCGACGAGCAGACCGAGCTGCGCACCGTCCGCTACCGCACCGTGGGCGACATGAGCTGCACGGGCGCGGTCGAGTCGGATGCCGCGGACCTGGAGTCCATCGTCTCGGAGGTCGCCCGCACGACGCTCACCGAGCGCGGGGCGACCCGCGCCGACGACCGGATCTCGGAGGCCGCCATGGAGGACCGCAAGAAGGACGGGTACTTCTGACCATGACTTCTCTCGAAACTCAGGGCGTTTCGTCTCGCTTCGCTCGCTCAACGACCGATGCTCCGGTCGTTGAGCGAGGAGCGCAGCGACGAGACGAAACGCGCGAGCCCACGCTCGCCGCCGGCACGCTGTTCCGCTTCGCGACGGCCGGCTCGGTCGACGACGGCAAGTCGACGCTCGTCGGCCGGCTCCTGCACGACTCGAAGGCGATCCTCGCCGACCAGCTCGAGCAGGTGGCCCGCACGTCGGCGGAGCGCGGCTTCGCACACGGCGAGTTCGACTTCGCGCTGCTGACCGACGGCCTGCGCGCCGAGCGCGAGCAGGGCATCACGATCGACGTCGCCTACCGCTACTTCTCGACGGGCGCGCGCAGCTTCATCCTCGCCGACTGTCCCGGCCACGTGCAGTACACGCGCAACATGGTCACGGGCGCGACGACGGCGGATGCTGTCGTGGTCCTGATCGACGGACGCAAGGGCGTCCTCGAGCAGACGCGGCGCCACCTGGCGGTCGTCGCCCTCCTGCGCGTCCCGCACGTCATCGTCGCCGTCAACAAGATCGACCTGCTCGGCTACGCGGAAGAGGCGTACGCGCCGGTCGCGGAGCAGGTGCACAGCGTCACGGCCGAGCTCGGCATCCCAGGCGTGCACGTCCTGCCGGTGTCGGCGCTGGAGGGCGACAACATCGTCAGCCGCTCCGAGCGCACGCCCTGGTACGACGGTCCCGCGCTGCTCGAGCTGCTCGAGCAGCTGCCCGCCGCCGAGGAGCTGGCGTCTCGATACGCTCCTTCGTCGCTACTCGACGACCGGGCTTATGAGGAGTTCCGCCTGCCCGTGCAGCTCGTGCTGCGCCCGCAGGGCGGGCTGTCGCCGGAGCTCGCCGCCGATCCCGGCCTCACCGAGCGCTACCGCGACTACCGCGCCTTCGCGGGACGCGTCTCGTCCGGCTCGATCCGGGTCGGAGACCCGGTCACGGTCTTCCCGAGCGGCATCGAGACCGTCGTGACGGGCATCGAGGTCGCAGGTGCCGAGGCCTTCGAGGCGCACGCGCCGCAGTCGGTCGCGCTCCAGCTCGCCGCCGAGGTCGACGCGGCGCGCGGCGCCGTCATCGCCGCTGCAGGCACGCTCCCGGAAGGCCGACGCGAGGTCTCGGCCGAGCTGTTCCAGCTCGACGGTCGCGCGCTGCGCCCCGGCGCTCGCGTGCTCGTCAAGCACGGCACTCAGACGGTGCAGGCGCTCGTCTCGACGATCGACGCCCGCCGCGACCTCGACACGCTCGCCTACGAGCCGGCCGAGTCGCTCGAGACGAACGACATCGGCCACGCGACGCTCCGGCTCGCGTCCGACCTGCCGCTCGAGTCCTACGAGGCGAACCGCGCGAGCGGCTCGTTCCTCGTCATCCATCCGTCCGACGGCGCAACCCTGGCCGCCGGCATCGTTCGGGACTGATCCGGTCCCGAACATCTTTCAACACAATCCCTTGCACGCCGAAAGAAGGAGGCGAACCGTGAACACCATACGCACCGCAACGACGATCACCACTCTGGGACTTGTCGCGATGATGATGGCGGGCTGCGCCTCCGGTGCCGGCACGGCCTCCGCCGAGAACGGCGGCGAGGTCACTGAGTTGCGCCTCGGCTACTTCGCGAACGTGACGCATGCTCCGGCGCTGGTCGGCCTGGAGGAGGGGTTCTTCCAGGACGCGCTCGGCGACGTCGACGTGACGACCTCGGTGTTCAACGCCGGCCCCGCGGCCATCGAGGCGCTCACCGCGGGCGCGATCGACGCGACCTACATCGGCCCGAACCCGTCGATCAACACGTTCATCCAGTCCGGCGGAAAGTCCGCGCACATCATCGCCGGCGCCGCCACCGGCGGTGCCGCGCTCGTCGTCGCGGACGGCATCGACAGCCCCGCCGACCTGGCCGGCACCACC